>CAJXMR010000174.1 GCA_913056305.1 uncultured Ralstonia sp. | reverse complement strand
GGCAATGTCCACAACCCGTCCACAAGACTGTCCCGTTCCGGTGTGGATTTCGGGCCGGCTTTTTCATGCCCGCCCTCGGTTTGCGCCGGATTGGCTGCAGGAAGGCTGGTTGCCTATTTTTTGAGCGCGGCACTGGACTCCCTTTTGAATCAGTCACTTAGCTTGCTTGTCCGAGCAATGTCCACAACCCGTCCACAACGCTGTCCCGGTTTGGTGTGGATTACCCGCCAGCTTGGACGCCGGCCGCGCCATGCGAGACGGTTTTTTGACCGACCGTCGGCACCGTTGCCGCGCCGCGGCAGCGAGTTGCCGAGGTGGGTCCGACGCGCTAGAGTGGCGCCTGTTTTTGCCGCAACGAACCGCGTTCGGGGACGCGGACGGCACAAACAGCGATCGGGCGCGCGCCAATCGCGCCTCTTCCATTACGACAAAACGGGTTGTCCAGTGTTTTCCATCATCCAAGCCGCCGGCTGGCCGATCTGGCCGCTGTTGATTGCCTCCGTGATCGCCCTCGCGCTGATCATCGAACGCTTCGTCGCCTTGCAGCGCAAGAAAATCATTCCGCCCAAGATCTTGACGAGGCCCTGGCCGTGGCGCATCAGCGCAAGGCCACACCGGAAGTGGTGAATACGCTGGAACAAGGCTCGCCGCTGGGCCGCGTGCTGGCCGCCGCGCTGCGCCACGTGGTGCTGCATCCGGGCACGAGCCGCGACGCCGCCAAGGAAGTGGTGGAAGAAGCCGGCCAGAACGTCGCCCACCGCCTGGAGCGCTACCTGAACGCGCTCGGCACCATCGCCTCGGTGGCGCCGCTGATGGGCCTGTTCGGCACCGTGGTCGGCATGATCGAGATCTTCGGCAGCCAGACCGCCGCCGGCACCAACCCGCAGACGCTCGCGCACGGCATCTCGGTCGCCCTGTACAACACGGCGCTGGGCCTGGTGGTCGCCATCCCGACGCTGATCTTCTGGCGCTACTTCCGTGGCGTGGTCGATAACTACGTGGTCGAACTGGAGCACCTGTCCACCACGTACCTCGACGCGATCCTGCCGCCGCGGCGCGGCTGATCCGGCAACGCACGCTACCGAGTCGCCATGCGTTTCCGCCCGCGCCACGCCCGTGAAGAGCCGGAGATCAACCTGATCCCGCTGATCGACGTGCTGCTCGTGATCCTCATCTTCCTGATGATCACGACCACGTATTCCCGCTACACCGAACTGAAGGTCAACCTGCCGACCGCCGACGCCGAGAAGGCGACCGAGCGTCCGGGCCAGATCGTCGTGTCCATTACCGCCAACGGGGTCTACTCCGTCGACAAGCAGGTGCTCGACACCCGCGACGTGACCAGCCTCGCCGACGCCCTGCACACTGCCGCAGGCAGCGCCGGTGGCCGCGAGCCCATCGTGATCGTCAACGCCGATGCGCAGGCCGCGCACCAGGCGGTGGTGAACGTGATGGAAGCCGCGCGCGTGGCCGGCCTGTCGCACCTGACGTTTGCCACGCAAACCGGTAACGCCCACTAAGAGACCGTTGAAACGTGATTCTGACGGCCCAGCCCCGCCTTGCCGTACCCTGTGTACTGTCTGCGTCGGGGCTGAACCGTCAGAACCGCTTCGCTTCACGTTGCAACGGTCTCTAAAAACCACCATCCTGCATGCCCGTAGCCCAGCACCGCCTCGCCAGCTTCGTCACCCGCCAATGGCAGCAGCGTGGCTGGTTTGCGTGGATGCTGTGGCCGCTGTCGTGGCTGTTTGGCGCCATCAGCGGGCTGCGCCGGCTGCTGTTCCGTCTGGGCGTGCTGCGCTCGGTGCGGCTGCCGATGCCGGTGGTGGTGGTCGGCAACGTCACCGTGGGCGGCGCCGGCAAGACGCCGGCCGTGATCGCGCTGGCCTCCGCGCTGGCCGATGCTGGCCTGCGCCCCGGCATCGTCTCGCGCGGCTACGGCGTGCAACTCAAGCACCCGCGCCCGGTGCGCGAACACTCCCGCGCCGAGGACGTCGGCGATGAGCCCCTGCTGATCGCCCGTGCGACGGATCTGCCCGTGTGGGTCTTCCCCGACCGCGTGCTGTGCGCACAGACGCTGCTGGCCTCGCACCCGGGCTGCAACGTGATCGTCTGCGACGACGGCCTGCAGCACTACCGTCTGCGCCGCGACATCGAGATCGTCGTGTTCGACCTGCGCATGGGCGGCAACGGCTTCTTGCTGCCCGCCGGCCCGCTGCGCGAGTCGATGGCCCGCCAGCGCGACGCCACCCTCATCAACGACCCGAACTACCGCGCCACGCCCGACCGCCCGAACATCTACGGCATGCGGCTGGAGCTGCAGGACGCCTACAACCTGGCCGACCCGGCGCTGCGCCGCCCGCTCGCCCAGTTCGCCCGCGTCGAGGGCGAGCAGTTGCTGGCCGCCGCCGGCATCGGCAACCCGGAGCGCTTCTTCGCCTCGCTGCGTGCCGCGGGCCTGAAGCCCACCACCCTGCCGCTGCCCGATCACTACGCCTTCGCCGACAACCCGTTCGCCGACCGCCACGCCGAGGTGATCCTGATCACCGAAAAGGATGCCGTAAAATGCGGCCATCTCGACGACCCGCGCATCTGGGTGGTACCGACCACGCCGGTGGTCGACTCGGCGCTGGTCGAACAGGTCTGCCAGCGCGTGCGCGCCCTGGCCGATCGCGCAACGCTCAGGGCGAGCGCACAATAACGTTACCTCGCCTCATCCGCCGTATTGGTGCGCTGCCCCGCAGCCGCCCCGGAGCCTCTACCGTCATGGACAATCGCCTGCTCGAAATCCTCGTCTGCCCGTTGTGCAAGGGCACGCTGCAACACGACCGCGCCAACAACGAACTGATCTGCCACGTCGACAAGCTGGCCTACCCGATCCGCGACGGCATCCCCGTCATGCTGGCCGATGAAGCCCGCCAGACCGTGGAAGGCACGCCGGTCGATCCGGCCTGACGCGCGCAGGGCCACCGCCATGTCGCACGCGCCGTTCATCGCCGTCATTCCCGCGCGGCTTGCGTCCACGCGGCTGCCCAACAAGCCGCTGGCCGACATCGGCGGCAAGCCGATGGTGGTGCGCGTTGCCGAGCGTGCGCACCAATCGTCCGCCGCGCGCGTGGTGGTCGCCACCGACGCCGTCTCGGTCGCCGACGCCTGCATGCAGCACCACGTCGAAGCCGTGCTCACCCGCGCCGACCACGCCTCCGGCACCGACCGCCTGGCCGAAGTGGCTGCCGTGCTGGCGCTGCCCGATGACGCCATCGTCGTCAACGTGCAGGGCGACGAACCGCTGATCGCCCCGACGCTGATCGACAACGTGGCCGCCCACCTGCGCGACCACCCGGACTGCGCGATCGCCACCGCCGCCCACCCGATCCACGACGCCGCCGACGTGTTCAACCCGAACGTGGTGAAGGTCGTGTTGGACGCAGCCGAGCGCGCGCTGCTGTTCTCGCGCGCCCCGCTGCCCTGGGCGCGCGACACCTGGACGCCCGCCGTGCTGGTGCAAGCCCCCGCCGAACGCCCGCTGCCGGCCATGCCGGTGCTGCGCCACATCGGCATCTACGCCTATCGCGCCGGCTTCCTGCGCCGCTTCCCGCAACTGGCCGCCGCGCCGCTCGAGCAGACCGAGCAGCTCGAACAACTGCGCGCCATGTGGCACGGCGAGCGCATCGCTGTACTGACCACCGATGATGCCCCGGCCGCCGGCGTCGATACCCCGGAAGACCTCGCCCGCGTGCGCGCCGCCTGGAGCGAATTGCTCGCGCAAGACGGCCCCTGAACGCCCCGATTGGTCGAACTTGCGGGCCGACGGGCAAAACCCCGGCCCTGCCATGGCATAATCGCGAGGACGACAAGCCGCATGTCACCGCCCACGTTAGGCGAGGCAGCGGCTGCAGGGAGACAAATCGAGCCATGGGTGCCGCCGTCCGGTGGGCGCCTATTCCACCAGTGTCCCGGTAAGGCTGGCGTCAAGTTCGCCCGCTAGGCTGCCTGTTTGCGTCGATTGCGTCCCAGGCGTTTTGGGAATCGGCCCCCTCGGACCGATCCCCAACGCGCTTCAGTTCAGCTTCAGTTGATTCTGGCGCGACAGGAATTCAAAACTTGAGGAACACGTCACCATGCGGTTGATTCTGTTGGGCGCGCCCGGCGCCGGCAAAGGTACGCAAGCCAAATACATCTGCGAACGCTTCGGCATTCCGCAGATCTCCACCGGCGACATGCTGCGCGCCGCGGTCAAGGCCGGCACCCCGCTGGGCATCGAAGCCAAGAAGGTGATGGACGCCGGCGGCCTGGTGTCGGACGACATCATCATCGGCCTGGTGAAGGACCGCCTGCAGCAGCCCGACTGCAAGAATGGCTACCTGTTCGACGGCTTCCCGCGCACCATCCCGCAAGCTGAAGCCATGAAGGACGCCGCCGTGGCCATCGACTACGTGCTGGAGATCGACGTGCCGTTCGACGCCATCATCGAGCGCATGAGCGGCCGCCGCGTGCACGTGGCCTCGGGCCGCACCTACCACGTCAAGTTCAATCCGCCCAAGACCGAAGGCGTCGACGACGAAACCGGCGAAGCGCTGATCCAGCGCGACGACGACAAGGAAGAGACCGTGCGCAAGCGCCTGGCCGTGTATGAGAGCCAGACGCGTCCGCTGGTGGATTACTACTCGCAATGGGCCGCCAACGGCAACGGCGCGGCCAAGGTGGCGCCACCCAAGTACCGCAAGATTAGCGGTGTGGGTAGCGTGGAGGATATTACAGGCCGGGCGTTTGGGGCGTTGGAGGGCTGATCGCTCCACTCGGTGCATTACTGACCGGCCAAGAAAGAAAGGCATCCCCCGATTCGGGGCGATGCCTTTTTCTTTATCGCTGCACGCAGCGATGCCTTACTGGTACAGCAGCGTGAACGTTGCGGAACTGTTGGCCGTCCCAGGGGTAATGCGGGCGGCTGTCTGGTAATACCGCGCTGAGAACGGTACCGACAACGCACCTAAGGTCAGCGGGAAACTGCCAATCTGCCAGGGGGTGCCGAACGTGACCGGCGCCTGGCTCCCGGAGCTGGCGCCACGCAACACCTGAACGCCAAGCCCGGCGGCCGTGGAACCCCCATTCAATGCCAGCACACCCTGATTGGCGTAGGCGGGCACGGTCGTTCCATCCAGCTGCATCATGATCTTGTACGCACCAGCTGCGGTTACGTCGCAATTCAGGTTCACGTTGAAATCCTTGCTGGCGGACGTGGTGCCGATCGCGCTGCCAAAACCGCTGGCATTGCCGATGCGCACCGTTCCGAGGTCGACCGCAATGGAAGCCGTCTGCGCCTTGCAAGTGCTCGGCACGAAGCTGACCTGGTCCAGGCCAGCAACGACGAAGTTGGCGCCGCCCGACATGAAGCCCTCCATCATGTTGGGACCGCCAATGGTCAGAATCTGCTTGGTGGTCTCGAACGAATAGGCGCCCGACGTTGGCGTGGTGCCAGTCTTGACCAACTGGATGTCCACGGTGGCGCGGACTTCCGTTCCCTTGATGCCCTGAATGTAAAAGTTGGAAACCTTCGTGCCGGTGTTGAACCCTTCGAACGTATTGCCGCGGTTGCCGTTGTACGTGACGTAGAGCGACAGGCCACTGCCCAGATCGACGTTCTGCCGATAAACCCACGCGTTCTCCGCCGCCCCCGTGGCGGATTGCTTGCCGCATTCGGCCTTCACCTGAATGCCGGTCGTGCTCCACAAGACCGTATTGACTGGCGTGCTGGCCGAAATGCGCAGCGCTGGTATGTTGGCCGCAAAGTAGCCACTCGTTTGCACGCACGTCAGCTTGGCCGATGCCGATGTCGACCAACCGAGCAAGCCCATCACAGACGCGATAAACAAGCATGACGCCAGCCACCAGCGCGGCACGCACTGGGACGCGACGCTCGAACGTTCGCCCTGCCGTCCCTTGAACCTCAACATCATTTGCTTCTCCTGGAATCCAACCGCATCAGCACACGGCCGGCACATGACTGGGCGTCTTACGAAGCCGGTGTGGCCGGAGCCGCGATCGACGCTCGCGGAGCCCCCGGCCGAGTGGACACATCTGCCGGCTTGAGCAGCCTGGGACTCTTGCCCAGGTACCGTGCTTTGGTATCAACCACGCAAGGAGCCTGCAGACGCGCAAAGGCAGCACCAACACCTGCCTTGCCTGGCTGCTCGGGAAGCGCGACGTTGATCTTGCACATACGTGCGTCCCCGTCGCCCCATTGCACGGTCAGGTTCTCGTTGCTGCGTGCGATTCGCGCGTAGATTCTCCCGCCCTGGCTGACGGTTCCGACATTGTTGCCTTGCATATCCTGCACACGCGCGCCGAACGGCAGCGGCTCGCCGTCAGACATCTGGGACTTGATCAGCACAGGCATCCCCGTCACCGTCGGATACTTCAACATCACGACGGCACCCGACAGCGGCGCCACTTGCTGGCTAGTCGATTGCAACTCCACATCAAGAGGCAGCCCCTTCGGATCGAGGATGATCTCGTTGAGGCGATACGGCGTCAGGTACGGCACCACCGCGTAGCCGCGCGCGTCTAGACGAATCCCCGGATAGCTCTGCACGGCCGCACCACCCGCGGCGGGAGCAGACACGACGGCCATGGTTTCCGATGCATAGGGCGTGGCAGTGATGCCGCCCGGGTGCGCCACCACCGCGCCGCTCAGGCTGAGCGACCCGTTCTGGAAACCTGCCCCCTGCCCGTACGTTGCGCCGACGGTCGCGTAAGGGCTCCGATACTGTCCACCGACGCTGCCCGAGACCGTCTGCGTGGTGTCCCGGCCGGCCGCGGCGTTGTAGGTGAACTGGTTGTTGTCACCGGCGAGCCCGCTGACGGTGGCCTGCGCCGTGGTGCCGCTGGCCGTGCCATGACCGAAGTTGAAGCCCATTTGCGGCGCCTGAGCGCCCTTGCCCAGCGGCACGGACAGCGACAGCATGTACTGCGTGTCCATCACGCCACCGGATAGTCGGCTACGGCTGATCGACAGCGAATAGGTCATGCTGCGGAATCGGTTGCTGTAACCCGCCTGGAACTGTGTGTCCGAACCTGGACGCTGCCAGTAGTTCTGAGAGTACCCGGTGAGATAGAGTTGCCCGGCTTGACCGCCAAGCGGCTGGCTCAGGGCAACCGAGACCCGACTGCGCGGCCGCCACACGGCAATGGACTCAGCGGCGGGCAAACCGCGGCGGGCTGCGTCCGAGAAGTACATGGCGCCGTTGAAATCCAGGAAACCGGACGAGGAGAACCGATAGGCGGCGAGCGAAACATTGCTGGAGGTCGGCTCGAACAGCTTGCTGTAGGTGGCCCGGATGCTGGTCCCGGACAGGCTTTGGCCGGCCACCGACGTACGCGCGCCGGATACGTCGACCGCCACCGCGCCAATGGGCGTATTGAACGCACCACCGCCGAGCACCGACGCGTAGTCGTTGTTGGCCAACACGCCGCCGTAGAGCGTCACATCGTTCGTGATACCCCGCTGTATCGTGGCCTGCGCGACGCGGGGCGTATACGACAGATTCATGTTGCGCACGGTACCGGCCACTACGCTGTAGCGCAGGGCACCGGGGCGCAGCAATTGCGGAATCGCGGCGTAAGGAACGTTGAACGTACGAATGCGACCGTCGGCCTCCGTGACGGTCACATCGAGATTGCCCCCATATCCGGTCGGATAGAGATCGTCAATTTCGAACGGCCCAGGTGGGACAGTGGTGTCGTACAGAATCGCGCCGTTCTGTCGAATGGTCACCCGCGCGTTGGTATCGGCGATGCCCCGCACGATGGGGGCGTAACCTCGCAACGACTCCGGCAGCATGCGGTCATCCGTGGCCAGCTGGACGCCGCGGAATGCGAACGTGTCGAAGATATCGCCGGTGCTGTTGGCATCGCCAACGGTCACCCGCGCCTGCCACGGCGTGATATCCCGCTGCACATAGGTGTTCGCGACGCGATAGCGGCGCTCGCCGCCTTGCGTCCAGTTGAATGAGCCGTTGTGCCGGAAGTACCAACCGCCAACGTTCAAGCCGCCGTTCAAGCCCACATAGCCGGAATCCTGCGACACACCCCGCGTGACATTGCGATAGACGTTTGCCGTATAACCCAGCATGCCCGCCGTGACACCCTTGTCCCAGAGCTCTGGGGAAACATAGCCGCGCGCGGTACGCCGCAGGGCGATCTGCGGAATCGTGACATCCAGTCGCTGCGTCGCGCTGTCAAAAGTCGCCGTGGCACCCGGGATCGCCTGCCGGATATCGACGCAGGCGTCGGCATCCGCCAAGCGCGCAAGAACATCCTTGTCCAGTTGCCCGAAATCAACGTTGAATCGTTCAAACAACGCCCGCGTGAAGCAGATCTTTGGCGCGCCACTCGGCACATCGGTCCGAATGACAATGGTGTCCCGCCCCACAAGCCTCGCATTCAAATAGACATCCGGCCGATAGGTGCCGGGCAACACCGGGTTCCCGTGCTCGAACTGCGACAGATCGATCGATTCCCCCTGCACCCCTTGCACAAATGACGGGTCGAACGTCACCTGCGCCAGCGTGGAGGAATTCAACGACTCCGGTTTGACGGATTGACGCCCCTTTTCGCTTGCTACTGCGGATATCGGGATGGTCGAGAACATCGCCATCCCGGCTGCGCACAGTGGCTTCAAGGTCATGAGCGTTGACGGTCGGCGACCGCCACTGGATCGAAGCGATCGCTTCATTGACTTACAACCCATGGATAACGTTGGAGGAGAGGCACCACTCCCAGCCAGGCCAGCCTGCTGACACGCGCCAGCGTTGAGGCTGAACTTACTGAAGGGTCACTTGCCCTTTGCTTTCGACGACCACACCGTAGTCGTTGACGAAGCTGTAGCTGAATTCGGGCGTCGTTGCCGGCTTGATGGTCATGTCCTTGATCGGGAAGCGCAGACTACTGCCGGGCAGAATCATCCCGCCATCGACTGCGTCATACGCCCGACCGCCGCTCTTCACTTGCAACGTCGGCACGTTGACACAGTAGGCGGTCGGGTTTGAGCCCTCTACGACATATTTCCCGTTGTCGTCCTTCACCAGCGTCCAGCTCACCAGACTCGGGGCTTGCAACGCACCCTCGGCGTCGAGCCCGTTTGGGCGGAAGAAGATCTTGATGCGGGAGCGGAACGCCATCTGCAAGAGATTGGCGTCCGCCTCGGACTTCGGCTTCGGCGGGATATCCAGCACGTTGAGCCAGAACACCGACTCACGGTCCTGTGGCAGCGGCTCTTTCGTATACATCAGGCGCAGCGTCTGGCCCTTGCCGGGCTCCATGCGGAACACCGGCGGCATGATGACGAACGGTGCATCCGCCGCATTCGGCGCAGCATGGACGTCACCCGTGTCGATCCATGTTTGGACGAGCGCGGGCAACTCGCCAACGTTGTCGAGCTTGACCGAGACCTCGCTGTCGTTTCCTGGAAAGATCACGCGCGTGCCCGTAATGATGACGTTCGCGTGTGCGGTTCCCGCGACGCAGGCGGCCAGGAACGTGATGGTGCTCAGGGCTCGCGCCAAGGCCTGTTGCATCTTGGTAGGAATGCGCATGATTCAAGTCATGAAGACAAGCCAGAAGACGGCCAGGATTGGCCTGGCCGCCCTTGGCTTGCGGATCAAACCGAAGCGGTTCCGCCCCGGATTAGAGGTAGTCGACCGAGTACGTCACCGACGTTTCGACGTCACCTGCGGAGGCAGCGGCCGTGGCGTAGTAACGTGCTTGATAGGTCATGGTGGCTGCACCGTCCACGATGGAAGTCTTCTGCGCACCGTCAACGCGCTGCGACGCATTGCCGATGTTGATCACATTGCTCGACGCATCCAGCAGTTCGACCTGCACGTTGCCCGCCGGGCTGGTTGCCGCAATGTTGTTCAGGCGCCCGTTATCATCAACGTTCG
Organism: uncultured Ralstonia sp.; assembly: GCA_913056305.1. Taxonomy (GTDB): domain Bacteria; phylum Pseudomonadota; class Gammaproteobacteria; order Burkholderiales; family Burkholderiaceae; genus Ralstonia. The sequence goes on along the minus strand of CAJXMR010000174.1, from coordinate 133 downwards.
AGCCCATCTCGAAGAACGCACGTGCAGCGCCAGCGACCTTCGCACCCTCGCCAGCAGCGCACTTCGTCAAACCGATCGTGAACGTGCGGGCACCTGCCGTCGTGCCGGCGGAAGCCAGCGAGCCGGTTTGGAC
>CAJXMR010000173.1 GCA_913056305.1 uncultured Ralstonia sp. | reverse complement strand
GCCTCCTTCTTTTTTCCGCCCGCTTACGAAAATTCAAGGCGCCATCTAGGGCAGGAACGGCCACACCGTCTGAGCGCCACCCATGGCACCGCTTGCTGTTGCTCTGCCTCGTCTTGCCGTCGTCCGCGCGCGGTGATTCGACCGCTATTCTGGGCGCCTCATGTTCGCGTCCAAACGCCTCGAATTCGGCTGTCTGCCCCGCGTGTTCCACCCGAAAAGAGTCGATGGCCACGGTTTGAGATTTGGGCTCCGCGCTCAAACAGTCGATCGCCACGATGTGGGGGCCGCGCTTCGCCGTCGGACAGTCGATCGCCGGTCTCCGGGGCCCGCATTCGGCTCAAAAACAGTCGACAACTCCGCAGTCCGAGGCCCGCGTTTGACCTTCCGACAGTCGAGATCGTCGGTCTGGAGCGCAACATCCATTGTCAGACAGTCGAAGTCGTCAGTTTGAGGTCGAAATTGTCGACCTCAAACATTGGAGTGTCTCGGTTTGGGGCCTGCATTCGGCCTGAAAACATCCGAGCGCCCAGGTTGGTGGCTCAAGTTCCAGCCTTTGATCGTCGCCCCCGCCAGTTTTTGCTTCGATCGCCAGCGCGAAACGGTGGCGCGTGACCAGTGCCCCGCCGCCCGCCTCGCGACGGTTTGGCCGTTGACGTTCTGGCCCTATGCGGCGCCTTGAATTTCTGTTGCGGGGAGGAAAAAGAGAGGAGGCTGTTTGAGCGCAGCGAGTTTGCCTCCTCTCCCTCCCCGCGACAAGAATCCAAGGAGGGTTTCGCCGCATCGGGCGCGCCTTTCTTTGCTTACTTTCTTTGGCAAGACAAAGAAAGTGAGTCAGCCCCGGCAGGGGATGAAACAGGGGATGCACCACCAACAAAAGACCCCCACCAAACCAAACCCCAACAACCCCCTCACCCAAACCGATCCAACAAGCTATACCAAGCCACCCCCGCAGCAATGTAGAACCGCTGCAGCCCATGCAATGGAATCGGCGTCATCGGCGACACCGGGTAAGGAAACGCCTCCCCACCCCCCGTCAGCCGCGCAGCAATGTGCTGCCCCAGGCTGGTACACAGCGCAATCCCCCGCCCATTGCACCCAAGCGCCATCGTCACCCCCGGTGCGGGCTCGTGGATATGCGGCATGAAGTCCCGCGTGATGGCGATGCGCCCTGCCCAGCGGTACTCATACTCCAGCGGCCCCAACTGCGGAAACAGCAGCTCCAGCGAACGTTCGAGGTGCGCAAAATCCTGCGCGCCGCGCGGCTCGCTAAAGAAGCCGCGCCCCCCCATCAGCAGCCGCCCGGCTGCGTCCTTGCGGAAATACAGCAGCAGCCGTTGCGAGGTCGACGCCGTCTCGCCGCGCGTGAGGATGGCCTGCGCATCGGCCGCCCTGAGCGGCTTGGTCGCGACGATGAAGCTATTGGCGGACAGCACCGTCTGCGCCAGGCCGGGCCATAGCGGGCCGGTGTAGCCATTGGTGGCGATCACCACGCGCTGCGCGCGCACCAGCGCGCCGGTGCTGGTGGTGGCGATCCACTCACTGCCCTGCCGCTCCAGCGCGGTCACGGCGGTGTGACCGTGCACATTGGCGCCCGCTTGTTGTGCAGCCCGCACCAGACCACGTGCATACGCCAGCGGCTGGATGGCGCCTGCGCGCCCGTCGAGCCACGCGCCCGCAAACGCGTCAGTGCCCACGCGCCGCGCCACGGCGGCGCGGTCGAGCACCTCCACCGGCACGCCGCGCTTCGCCCACTGCTTTGCCCGCGCATGCAGCGCCGGCACGGCCTTGTCCGAATACGAGAGCTGCAGCCACCCCGCGCGCACCGGCTGGCAATCAATGCGGTGCCGCTCGATCAGGTCGAACACCAGATCGGCCGAGCGCGACACCACGTCAATCAACGGCTCCGCCCGCGCGGCGCCGAACAGCTTCACGAGCTCATCCGGGTCATGCTTGAGCGTCGGGTTCACTTGCCCGCCGTTGCGCCCGGAGGCGCCCCAGCCCGGGTCGTTGGCTTCGAGCACGGTGACGCTGGTGCCGCGCTCGGCCAGATGCAGCGCGGTCGAAAGCCCCGTGTACCCGCCGCCGATGACGAGCACGTCTGTGCTGATTGAATCCATCAATGGCTGCGTGGGCGGCGCGGCCTGCGCGGTGGCCGCCCACAGCGATGGCGGCAGCGGCTCACCACCAGAGGCGATGTCCAGTTGCGGCAGCGTCATGGCACCAGGTCTCCCGCAGGCGCATCGGCGGGCTTGTGCAGCACGCGGCGCAGGAAATCTTGCGTGCGGGGCTGGCGCGGCGCGCCCAGCACCTGCGCAGCGGGGCCCTCTTCGACGATGGTGCCGCTGTGCAGGAAGCACACGCGGTCGGCCACCTCGCGCGCAAAACCCATCTCGTGCGTGACGACGATCATCGTCATGCCCTCGCGGGCCAGCGCGCGCATCACCTCCAGCACATCGCCGACAAGCTCTGGGTCCAGCGCGGAGGTGGGTTCATCGAACAGCATCGCCTCGGGCTCCATCGCCAGCGCGCGGGCAATCGCCACGCGCTGCTGCTGGCCGCCGGAGAGTTGATTCGGGTAGGCCTGCGCCTTGGCGGCCAGGCCCACCTTCTCCAGCAGCGCCATCGCCTTGGCGCGCGCGGCCTCGGTCTGCTCGCCCTTCACGTAGACAGGGCCTTCCATCACGTTCTCCAGCACGCTGCGGTGGGGGAACAGGTTGAAGCGCTGGAACACCATGCCCATGCGGCTGCGCAGCGTGTGGATGGTTTTGCCGTCGCGGTCGACCCGCTCGCCAAAGGCGCGGATCTCGCCGCCGTCGTACGACTCCAGCCCGTTGATGCAGCGCAGGACGGTCGACTTGCCCGAGCCCGAGGGGCCGATCAGGCAGACGACTTCGCCTTTGTCGACATGCAGGCTTACGCCGCGCAGCACGTGGTGGTCGCCGAAGTGCTTCTGCAGCTCACGGATCTCGATCATGGCTTGGCCCTCCCTGCGCCCATGCGACGTTCGAGCCGGCGCAGGCCGAACACCAGCGGCAGGCTCATCACCAGGTACAGCAGCGCCACCAGCGTGTACACCGCCATGTTCTGGAACGTGGACGAGGCGATCAGCTGCCCCGCGCGTGTCATCTCCGCCACCGTGATGGTGGACACCAGCGACGAATCCTTGAGCATCATCACCAGCGTGTTGCCATACGGCGGCAGCGCAATGCGGAAGGCCTGCGGCAGGATCACGCGCCGCATGATGAGCGCGCCGCGCATGCCCATCGCCTGGGCGGCCTCGCGTTGGCCGGGGTCCACCGCCTCGATGCCGGCGCGGAAGTTCTCGGCCTGGTAGGCGGAGTACGCAATGCCGAGCCCGATCACGCCGGCCTGGAACGCCGTCAACTGAATGCCAACATCCGGCAGCACGAAGTAGATATAGAAGAGCTGCACGATGATCGGCAGCCCACGGATGATGTTGACGATGGTCGCCCCGGCCGTCGACACGGCCTGGATGGGCGACAACCGCATCAGCGCCAGCCCCAGGCCGATCACGCTACTCAGCAGGAACGACAGCACGGTCACCTCCACCGTGATCACCGCCCCCTTCAGCAGGATCGGCAGGAAGTCCTGCGCGTGCTCAAGAAACGTTGCAACACTCATGGTGCGTCACCCATCCGGCTCAGATGCCCCACTTGTGCACGATGGCCGCCAGCGTGCCGTCGGCCTTGATCTTGGCGATGGCCTTGTTGATGCGGGCCAGCGTTTCCGCATCGCCCTTGCGCACCACCAGGCAGACGTCGCCCACGTTGGCGGGCTTGTAGCCGGAAGCCAGCTTCACGCCCTCGAAGGTTTTCTGGCGGATCTGGTACGCGATGATGGGCTGGTCGCCCAGGCCCGCCTTGATGCGGCCCAGCGCCAGGTCGCGCGTCATGTCGGCCACCGAGTCGTAGCTGCGCACTTCCTTGAAGATGCCCTTCTTGTTGAGCATGTCGAGGAACACCGTGCCCACCTGCGCGCCCACCACTTCGCCCTTCAGGTCGTCGAGCGAGGTGTAGGCCTTGGCGTCGTCGGCCTTGACGATCAGGCCCTCGCCGTACGAATAGACCGGGTCGGAGAAGTCCACCACCTGCGCGCGCGCCGGCGTCTTTAGCATGGCCGCCGAGATGATGTCGATCTTGTTGGACGTGAGCGACGGGATCAGCGCCGCAAACACCGTCTGCTGCACGTTCACGTTAAAGCCACCTGCCTTGCCCACGGCGGTGACGGTGTCGACCATCATCCCCTGGATCGAATTGGTCTTCACATCCAGGAAGGTGAACGGCACGCCGGTGGCCGTGGCACCCACGTTGTAAGTGGGCGTGGCCCCGCCCTGGGCCCAGGCGAACGACGCGGTGCCGAGCATGCACAGGACCAGTGCGGCGCGGCGGAAAGTGGTGACGACAGACATGGAATCCTCCAGGGAACAGGAAAACGACGCACCCCGAACGCGAATCACCGGGAGGGTGATGGCGGGGGCTCACCTTCATGCAACGAGCATGCCAATCTTCGAACGTCTTGCATCGACCTATAATTATGGAAAACCATTAATCGACGCATGTGTATCGATATGCGATTCTTTGGGTGCCGGCACACTCGCTAAAGCAACTTCAGCAGCACATCTCATGACCGAAGCCAACGACGCCCCCGACCTGCTGTTCAATCAATCCCTGGAAAAGGGGTTGGCCGTGCTGGGCGCCTTCAACGCGCAGCGCCGCACCATGACGATTGCCGAAGTGGCCGCCGCCGCCGACATCAACAAAAGCTCGGCCCAGCGCATGGTCTACACGCTCGAGCAGCTCGGCTACCTGCGTAAGCACCCGCAGACGCGCCGCTACCAGCTCACCCCGGCGGTCATGAAGATCGGCTTCAACTACCTGACCGCCGACACGCTCATCGACGTGGCCAACCCCTTCCTGGCCGAGCTGACCAAACTGACCACCGAAACCTCCTGCCTGACCGAGCCGGACCAGCGCGAGATGGTGTACGTGGCGCGCTTCGTGAGCGCGCATTTCGTGCCGGTGCACATGCCCATCGGCAGCCGCATCCCGATGTACTGCACGGCCTCGGGCCGGGCTTACCTCTCCGCCCTGGCCGAGCCCGAGGCGCGCGCCATCGTGGAAGCGTCAGACCGCGTCGCGCACACCATGCACACGCGCACCGATGTGGCCGAGATCCTGCAAACGCTGCGCACGACGCGCCAGCGCGGCTACGCCGTCAACTGCGAAGAGCTGTTCCTGGGTGACATGACGCTCGCCGCGCCCATCGTGAGCGGCAACGGGCGGCCGCTGGGCGCCATCCACCTGGTGGCGCCCACCGGGCGATGGACTGCGGAGGAGATGGAGACGAAGCTGGCGCCGCCGCTGCTGCAGTGCGCGCGGGCGATCAGTACGTCGGTGCGGGCGTTGGGGTAAGCGGCTAGCGGTGAATGGGCCGTCCAATCTCCGCAGATTGTGCGGAGAATAGGCCGGCTAGCCCAACATCTCCGGCACCACCAGACTCATCATCGGATGCACCTCAACGCGGAACCCGATGCCGCCCTTGACCACCGGATCGTCAGCGGCCAGCGCCTGGGCATCAGCGAGCGTGCCGTCCGGCAATTGAACAATGGCAACGCCGTACGGCCCTTTTGGGTCCGCCACCGGCCCGAACGCCACCACCATGCCCTGCTTCATCAACGCCTTCCAATAGGCCGAGTGCTCGGCCATCAGATGGGCCTCGGCGGCGGTCATGTCGGCGGGAAAGGTGGGGCGCGGCCCGATCAGCTTGTAGAAGAAGTAGTGCATACGAGCCTCCGTCTTCGGGTTTGACTCAATCGAGAATGAAATCCCGTGCCGCGGTTTCATCGGCGAGAGCAGGCTCCCCCACCATATCCCGCACCGCCCCCTCAATCATGGCCGACATGGCATTGAGCGCGAGGTCGTTCTCTTCCGTGCCGAAGGGCTCTTCAATTTGCGCGGCGATGGCCTCGTGCGCCATGAAGGTGTACGCCACGAACACCGCAAACACGGGTGTGAAGTTGCCGATGCTCTCCACCAGCCCGAACGGCAGCGCCGCGCAGAAGAAGTACACCGTGCGGTGGATCATGACGGAATACGCAAACGGCAGCGGCGTGGAGACAATGCGCTCGCACCCGCCGATGACGTTGGACAGCTCGTTCAGGTTGCGATCAAACGCCAGCGTGGCATAGGCGTCGAGCGCGCCGTCTTTTGTGCGTTTTTGCACCCACTCGCCCAGCCACAGCAGAAGCATGGCCGGTCGGTAGCGCGCGCCCATCACCCGATCGAGCAGCGGCGCGGGCAGGCGGGCGGCCAGGTCTGCGCGCGGATCGGTGCGGCGCAACTGGTGGCGCAGCGCATGCGGCAGCGCGCCCAGCACCTGCGTGAACTCGCGCATGTCCGCCTCGGACACACCGTCGTTCAGCCCTGCCTTGCGCGGCAGCGTGAGCGCCTGACGCGTGAGCGAGCGCGCATCGTTGAGCAACTGGCCCCAGAGCTTACGGGCCTCCCAGTAGCGGTCGTAGCTGGCGTTGTTGCGAAAGCCCAGGAACACCGCCAGCGCAATGCCGACGAGCGAGAACGGCGTCGTGCTCAGGTTGACGGTGATGGGCAGCCAATGCGCATGCACCGCCACCGCCACCAGCGAGATGCAGAAGATCAGGAACAGGCGCGGCAGCAGCTGCGGCAGGACGGAGCCGCGCCACGCGAGCAGCATGCGGAACCAGTGCAGATGCGGGCGGACGACCATGGCGGGGTGGGAGAGGCTGGGGTGCGGGAATTATCGCAGATGGTCGAGGCAGGCCCGCGCTGGTGCTGCGGGCCTTGAAACGAGGTTAGTTGCCTGCCGCCTCCGCCTTGTCCAGAAGTGCCGCGATCGTGCTTACGAGGCAGCCGATCACCTCCCACAGGTAGTTTTCAGGCGTGACTTCATCTGACGCCGACATGCTGTTGGCAATCTTCCTGAGTTTGCCGATGGCCGCGTCGATGCGTGCTTTGCTCTCACCAGGTTCAGCGTCTTCGCCTCGAAACGACAAAGCGTTTGCTCTGGCCTCCAGCGCGTCTGTGGCTTTGACAAGCGTCACGCTGAGTGTCTTTGCTCGACCACCTCTAAACACGTCTGCATCGTAGCCGGTGCCCCGCTTGCCGGGTTTCGCTTTGGCCAGCTGGGCAAACGCGGTCTCTATGTTGAAAGCATCAAAGCGCATTCTTCCTCCGAATCGGTTCCAAAAGGTACGAATTCGTAGTCTGCTTCCGATGCTTCTTGTTCAGCTATCAGACGGCTCTTTGAAACGAAAGCTCACCTTCAAGTCATTCATCCACGAGGGCTCGATCAGCCTGTCATGCTGCATGCGCCCGACCACGATGCCGGGATGCACGCCAATCTGCCGCGCAAAAACGCGTACAGCCTCCTTGCTGCGAACGTTGGACAGCACCGCAGCGTGCTCGGGAGGGATCAGCCAATCGCCTGCCCATTGATTCGCCTCGTGCTCTTGGGGGTCCGTGGTGTGGCCGGCATTCGGGTCATCCAGGAATACCGATTTCTTCTCTTCCTTCGAATTGGCATGCAACACAATGTGCGCGGCTTCATGAAAGAAGGTGAACCAGAATTTGTCGTTGGTCTTGCCGTAGAGCGAAAGCTGGATCAAGGGTCGCGTAGGGCTGAGCCAACGGGCTACGCCGCTGACATGCGCGCGCGGGATGGCGGGCACCAGTACAAAGGCGACGCCTGCCTCCAGCAATAGCTGGCGCAACTGTGGCTCGAACACTCCGGGCGTTTCGTGGGTCAGGCGGCGGATCGCCTTCAACGCCTTCTCAAACCGGATCTTGTCGTACTTCGGGCCGTCCTGCTTTTCCGCTTGCTGCTCGCCCAGGCGCAACCATGAGGAGATGGCGCCGACATCGCTTTGCTCCGCCCGGCTGCGCCGAAACGCCACCTGCATGCCGCCGTAGTGGGCGCGCCAGTCGTCCGGCGAGGCCACGCCAAAGAAGCGCAGACAAGCATCAACGAGGCTGGGTTTGTGCTTGGCATCGTTTCGGCTCTTCGGAATCGCGCCACTTGTCATCAACTCCTTGATGGGCAGCTCGTCCAGCCACGGAACCCAACCAGCGTGCGCGCGTTCCGCTTCCAGACGGGCGCAATGTTCACGGTATTTGGCTTCACGCGCCAGCCAAAACCCAGCGTTGCTGCCCAACACGCGCTCAAGGCGCAAGGCGGCTTCATCGGTAAGCGGCACCTTGCCGTTGATCAGCTGGCTGATGTGTTTTTCGGTATAGCCCAGACGCCGGGCCAGTTCAGACTGTGTCCAGCCGCGTTCCTCAATCAGGTCGAGGATGGTGTCGCCAGGGGGAGAGACCCAGTCTGGCGCAAAAGGAGCACTCAGCTCAGTCATGGTAGTCCCCTATGAACTCAATACAGATAATGGTGACCCGTGACCAGTCAATGCCGCCACCCGGATGTGTGGGGCAAGGGTCATGGTATGGACTGAAGACCAGGCGCCACCCGCCGGCAAGGTCGAGCGCAAATTGCCCAGCCCGATCACCCTTGAGCGGGTGTGGGTTGCCAGCCACGAGATCCGTCACCCGGCTCGCCGCTTCCAGATCGCTCAGGCGTGTGCGCAGCTTGCGCGCGCTAGCTGCGCCGAGCTTCTTCTCGGCGGCGGCTTGTTTTTCACACAGTTCTCGGACTTTCTTGTCCTTAAAGTTGATTTCCAAGGACTCCCCATTCTATCAATCTTTACCGAACAGGTAAAATTCTAAGCCAGTCGACGCCCGCTGACGAGTGCGCCTGCGCGTCGCCCGAGCTGTTTTCTGTTGCCTTTTGTGCAGCCCTCCGCGTGCGGTTGGATGGATGCGATCTCCGAAGCGTCATTGCATCCATCCAGACAGCTTGTGCCGTGTCGGGTTCACTTTGAAGGCTGCCGATCGCGCGGGCGTTGAGGCGCGATCGCCCACAAGCCACCCCCACCGCACACGTCGCGCCCCCGCCACGGCCCCACCCCGGCCAACGCCCGTGCGCACGCCCTCAATTGCAAACAATTCCAAGCACCGGGGCCACCGGCGCAAACGTGTTGCCACAATCCACCCAACGGACCCGGCAGCCGTGCCCCGTCCGCACAACAAGAAAAAAAGGGCCGCTTGCGCCCGGGGAAGACAGGTGCGACATGTTTGCCAACACCAGACCGCTCGACGGCCTGCACACGGTGCACATAGGCCTCGGGCCACTCGCGCAGATGCTGGCGCTGTGGGCCGACACCCCCGTGCTGGTGGCCGCGTATGACCACACCGACACGCTGCGCTACGCCAACGCCGCCTTCGTGCAGGCGTACCGCGCGCAGGAGGGCCAGACCTGGGCCGAGCTGATGCGCGCCAACCACTGCACCCGCGAGGGCGCGCAGATCGACACCGACGACATCGACGCGTGGATCGCCTCGGCCCGATCGCGCCGGGGCAAGACGCCGTATCGCGCCTTCGAGGCCGAACTGCACGGCGGCCGCTGGCTGTGGATGACCGAAACCGTGCACGCCAACGGCTGGCTGCTCAGCATTGCCAGCGACGTCACGCCCCTGCACACCGGCCACCGCGCCCTGCGCCAGGACCGCGACCGTGCCCTGCGCGCGGCGCTCACCGACCCGCTCACCGGCATCAGCAACCGCCACCACCTCATGACCGTGCTGCGCGCCAGCTTGGCCGCCCCGCACCACCAGCCGCTGGCGATTGCCGTGCTGGACCTCGACCACTTCAAGCGCATCAACGACACCCTGGGCCACGCCGCCGGCGACGTCATCCTGCGCGACTTCGCCACCCACATGCAGCACAGCGCCCGCCGCGAAGACACCTGCGGCCGCCAGGGCGGAGAGGAATTCCTGATGCTCTTCCCGCGCACCACCGTGGCCGACGCGCGCCACCAGATCGCCCGCCTGATGCACGCCGTGCGCACCAGCCGGCCGCTGGCCGGGCAACCGGCGCTGGGCTACACGTGCTCGATCGGGCTGGCGCAGGCGCGGGCCGATGACACGGCCGAAGCGCTCATCCACCGCGCAGACGTGGCGCTGTATGCGGCCAAGGCGGGTGGGCGGGATCGGGTGGTGGAGGCGGCGGGGGATTGATCGGGCGGG
>CAJXMR010000172.1 GCA_913056305.1 uncultured Ralstonia sp. | reverse complement strand
GGGCGGCTCGACCGCGCCCGAAGCCAGCGGCTTCGAAGCCATCCTGGCCGGCGCGCGCAAGCGGCTGCCCGATGACGACGCCTTGCTGGCGGAGATCGGCGCCGTGCTCGATTCCCTGTACGCCTATTTCTCCGGCAGCCGGAAACCCTGAACCGCCCGATCATGGACACCACCCAACCCACCGACGCCTCGCCACCCGTCGCGCCCCACGAGCGCCCTGGCTACACGCTGCGCCAACTGGTGCTGTACTTCGCGCGGCTCGGCACGCTGGGGTTCGGCGGCCCGGTCGCGCTGGCGGGCTACATGCGGCGCGACCTGGTGGACGCGCGCCGCTGGATCACCGAGGCCGACTACAAGGAAGGCCTCGCGCTCGCGCAACTGGCGCCCGGGCCGCTGGCCGCGCAGTTGGCCATCTACCTCGGCTACGTGCACTACCGCATCCTTGGCGCCACGCTGGTTGGTCTGGCCTTCGTGCTGCCATCGTTCCTGATGGTGGTGGCGCTGGGCTGGGCCTACGTGCGCTTCGGCGGACTGACGTGGATGCAGTCGGTGTTCTACGGCGTGGGCGCCGCGGTGATCGGCATCATCGCCATCAGCGCACACAAGCTCACCACCAAGAGCGTCGGACGGGACAAGCTGCTGTGGGCCATCTACCTGCTGCTGGCGGCGGTGACAGTCGTCACCGAATCGGAGGTGGCGTGGCTGTTCCTGGCGGCCGGGGTGCTCGTGTGGTTCTGGCGCGCGCCGCCCAAGTGGGTACGGCAGGGCAGGGTCAATGCGATTGCCGCAGCGCCCATCGCCGCCGCAAGCGGCCTGCTGAGCGCGATCGACTGGCCGCTGCTGTCGCAGATCGGGGTGTTCTTTGCCAAGGCGGGGGCCTTCGTGTTCGGCTCGGGGCTCGCCATCGTGCCGTTCCTGTATGGCGGCGTGGTCACGGAGCACCACTGGCTCACCGAGAAGCAATTCGTCGATGCGGTGGCAGTGGCGATGATCACGCCGGGCCCGGTGGTCATCACCGTCGGCTTTATCGGCTACCTGGTGGCCGGCCTGCCGGGTGCGTGCGTGGCGGCGGCCGGCACGTTCCTGCCGTGCTACCTGTTCACCATCCTGCCCGCGCCGTACTTCAAGAAGTACGGCAAGCTGCCGGCCATCCTGGCGTTTGTCGACGGCGTGACGGCGGCGGCGGTGGGCGCCATCACCGGCGCGGTGATCGTGCTGGCCAGGCGCTCGATCGTCGATGTGCCGACGGTGCTGCTGGCCTTGGCCACCGTCGTGCTGCTGCTCAAGTTCAAGAAGCTGTCGGAGCCGGCCGTCATCGCGGGTGCCGCCTTGATCGGCCTGGCGATCTATCCGCTGTTGCACCCCTGATGTGGAGGCTGCCATGCAATGGATCACGCGCGAGCGCCCCAAGATTGACCGGATCGCCTGCCCCTGGCTGATCGCCCGCTTCATCGACGAGACCCCCGACTTCCTCTACGTGCCGCCCGGCGACGTGCTGCGCATCGCCAACGAGACCGGCGCCATCCCGTACGACATCCCCGGCGTGGAGCTGACGCACGTGGGCGAGCTGTGCAGCTTCGATGCCTTCCTCGACAAGTACCAGCTTGGTGGCGACGCGGCCCTGCAGCAACTGGCCCGCATCGTGCGCGGCGCGGATACGTCTCGGCTGGACCTGACGCCGCAGTCCAGTGGGCTGTATGCGATCTCGCTAGGCCTGTCGCACGTGTTTGCCGACGACCAAGCCATGCTCGAACACGGGCTGGTGATGTACGACGCGCTGTATGCGTGGTGCAAGCATTGCCAGGCCGAGACGCACAACTGGCCGCCGCAGATGCCGGCGTGAGCTTCCATGTTGGAAGCGCTCACCCTGGGGCGCTGCCACTCGCGCCCCACGCCCTGCCCTCACTTCCACTTCGCTCCCAACCCCGCCAGCCCCGCCTTCTGCAAATCCTCCGGGCTCATGACGATGCGGAACTCGCATTCCGCGTCGAACAGCAGGAAGAACGGCTCGGCCAGGGCGGGAATCTGCGAGGGGTCATCGACGTTGACGATGAGGACCGCGCCGCGCGCACCGTCCAGCTCGGTAAAGTAGGCCGCCTCGGGTTTGATCTCGCCCATCACGCGCGGGATCAGCTCGGTGATGGAGCCGTCGCGTACGTAGGTGTTGAAGGGTTCGTTCGGGACCCGAACGTTGATGAGCATGCGCATGGTCGTCCTCCTTGGTGGGTGGGCCGGGCGGACAACGCGCTGCCCGCGCGCGCGAGACGTTGGCTAGGCAAGCGCGGCGCGACAGGCAAAACGCGTGTGAGCTGCCGGACACCGTAGGTATAGGACGGCCGGGGTGTTTGCGTTATTAGCCGTCGACTAGGCGAGATGGGGGATGGGTGGGGATGAGGGCGAGACGCCGCCTCTCACATGCGCCGAACGGGAGAGAGGAACCCGCCGGTGGCGCGTCGTTGCAGCCCTTTGCGCCGCAACGCCGCCGCCGTTGAATGTGACACCAACGCGTGCCAGGTACCGGCGGGCCCTCCTCCACAAGGTCAACGCAATGTCCAGACGGTCACCGTATTCGTGTTGTCGTTCACCGCCGCGAATTGCGACTGGCTACTGCTGCTCAATCCAAATGCGAGGCCGAATGCGGAGCCAGCAGACGGATCGACCTGCATCTGCGCGACGAACTGCCCCTGGGGTGTGAACTCGACGATTTCGCTCGCTTGATTCGGGTCCGCGTTAATCGCATCGCCGTTGGCCGTCACCAGGTCTCCATTCGGCGCAAGCGCCAATGCCAACGGCCCGCGCAGGTGAGCACTGTCTTGATAGATGACGCTTCCCGGTCCATTGGCGTGCGCGAGCGCCGAAGCGCCCGATAGTGCGAACACCTTGTTGTCGTTGGTTGACGCGACATACAGCACATCGTGGGCCGCGTCATAGGCCAGCCCGGTTGGGCCGATAACGAGCGCTGCGGCATCGGGTCGGTGCGCGTAGCCGGACGCGATGAGGTGCGAGCTTGGCAAGAGCGTCGCGCTGCTCGCGCCAATGTGGAGATCGATCCTTGCCACCGTTCCGTTCAACACGTTCGACACGAACACCGTGACCTGCGGGCCGTTATCGATGAGGACGGTCATGTCCCACGGGCCATCCAGGAGGGTTGCATCTTTCAGCTCGCTGAGCAGCTCTCCTTTGGGGGTGATCACCAGTAGCGAGCCGGTGGAGGTAATGGTGGAGCCATTCGTCGTCGGCAGGTTGCCGACCAGCACATACCCGCTCTTGAGCACTGCCAGCGCGGTGGTCAGCCCCAGGTTCTGCCCCTGAAAAAAGAGGACCGGCTTGCCGTCGGTCACCAGCTTCACGATGGTCGTACCTGTGCCCTGTTTGTTGGAGGCCGCGTTGAAGTTGGACACCACCACGTCCCCCGGCTGCAGCATCCCCCCCGCAGGTACACCGGCCGGCACGAACGCAATGCCGTACGGATTGACGTCCTTGTTGTTCGGCACGGTCGACGCCACCGTGGACGTGGGTGGAAGGATGGGCTGTGCGTCTGCAAGCGAGGCGCCCAACGACAGGACAGCGAGGCCGATGCCACAGATGACGCCGCGTAGATGCCGGGGCACGAACTGGGTTGGGGGCGGAACGTTGGGCGGGTGGGTCACCCGCGTGGGGGATTCGACGGCAGACAGCTGAGGCGAGGCTTTCATTGGGCACCTCCTTCCTTTTGCAGAACGCCCCGGCCGCGTGGGGGCTGAGGCAGTTCTGAGCGTCTGCAAGGCTGCAACGCGAACTCCACCGAGGCAAACGTTGCAGGCGCCTCACGGATTCCCTGAGCTTGTCCGCCGCGCATCTGGAGTGTTACCCACCGCTGCGCATGGAAGGTTGCCCAGGGCGATGGCCGCCTCCGTACAGAGGCGGCTGTGATTCAGTCTAGTTGATGGGGTCTATTTTTCTGGCGCGCCAACCTGTTGAGCGTTCTGAGCGGCTTGGGTGCCTCGGTCCCGGTCGCGCACTGCTTTCCCTTGCCTTGATCCGTCATTTCACTGTGTCGCCCTGCGCGCGAAGCCCCCGAGCCATGCTGTTGATTTGTCGCGGCGGACGCGGCTGTGGTGCCACCGGATGAAAGAGCAGCGTCGCAACTCTCGCCGTGCTTTACGTGGCCAAGGGCATCAAGAATTCGGCACCTTTGGCGATGCTGTCAGGCCAACGCTGCATCACGCTCTTGTAGCGCGTATAAAAGCGCACGGCTTCCTCGCCGTACGCGTGATGGTCGCCGAACAGCGATCGCTTCCATCCCCCGAAGGAATGCCACGCAGACGGCACCGGACTCGGCACGTTAATCCCCACCATGCCAACCTGAATCTGTCGCGTGAATGCCCGCGCCGCACCGCCGTCGGATGTGAAAAGCGATACACAGTTGCCCAGTTCGTGCGCGTTGACGAGGGCTATCGCGCTCGCGAGATCCGGCACGCGAACAACCGATAGCACCGGCCCGAAGATCTCTTCCCGGTAGATGCTCATGTCGGGCTCCACGTTGTCAAACAGCGAGCCACCGAGAAAGAAGCCATCCTCGTGTCCAGCCACGCTATGCCCGCGACCATCGACCACGAGCCTGGCACCCGCCGCTACGCCCGCATCGATATAGCCCAGCACCTTGGCACGATGCGCGGCGCTGATGAGCGGCCCCATGTCCAGATCGGGCTCCATGCCACCGCCGATCCTGAGGGCGCGCACGCGCGCCGCGAGACGCTCAATCAGCGCATCGCCGACATGCCCTACGGCCACCACGACCGAGGTGGCCATGCAGCGCTCGCCGGCCGAGCCATACGCCGAGTTGATCACCGCCTCGACCGTCTGATCGAGATTGGCATCCGGCATGACGACGAGATGGTTCTTCGCGCTGCCCAACGCCTGCACACGCTTGCCGCGTTTTGCCGCTTCGCTGTAGATGTATTCGGCCACGGGCGTCGAGGCCACGGCAGAGATCGCCGCGACGTCGGGATGCCGGATCAGCGCATCGACGACGTCCTTGCTGCCATGCAGGACATTGGAGACGCCTCTTGGAAAGCCCGCCTCGATGAACAGTTCGGCAAGCCGGATCGATGCCGACGGCGTGCGCTCCGAGGGCTTGAGAATGAACGTGTTGCCCGTCGCGGCCGCCATCACGAACATCCAGCACGGCACCACCATCGGAAAGTTGAACGGCGTGACACCGACGGCCACGCCGACTGGCTGACGGAGATTCCACGCGTCCATCCCGCCCGCCGTCTGATCGGTGAATTCGGTCTTGAGCAGGTTCGGAATGCCGCACGCAAACTCGACGATTTCGATGCTGCGCACCACTTCACCCTTTGCATCTTCGAACAGCTTGCCGTGGTCGCGCGTGATCAGCTCCGCGAGTTCATCAGCATGCGCTTCGAGCAATTGCTTGAACCTGAACATCAGGCGCGCGCGCTTGAGCGGCGCGGTGTCGCTCCACGACGGGAACGCAGCTTTCGCAGCGGCGACGGCGGCATCGACTTCAGCAGCGCTTGCGGCTGGCACGCGAGCCGTCACCCGGCCTTGCGCCGGATCGAATACGTCGGCGAATCGCCCGCTCGCGCCAGCGGCGCGTTGACCATCGATGAAATGCGTCAGCCGGCGCACGGTACTTTGATTTTCTTCGCTCATGACTTCTCTCCTAACAGACAGATTCGCTCTGGGTTCAATGCGTTGTCGTTCGCCTAGTCGACCGTGGCGGCACGCGGACTTTGCGCGGCACCTGTCCTTCGAGGTGCGCCGATGAAATGGATTGCAGCGGCGATGAGCCCAATCGCGATACCGAAGACGACGATGCCCGTCCAGCCGAATTGCGTCATGAGCCAGCCACTGACCACGGTGCCGACGGCGCCGCCGAAGAATGTCGCGGTCATGTACAGGCTGTTGATGCGGCCTTGCGCTTTAGGATCGACGGCGAAGGCGCGCGTCTGGTTGGCGACCAGCCCAGCCTGCACACCGATGTCGAGCACGATGACGCCGATCACCAACACGGTGAGCGAGACGTTCGCACCGGAGAGAATCAGGTAGGCAAGTGTGACGATCCCGATACTCGCCCCGACGACTGTGCGCGTCTCGAGCCGGTCGGACGCGCGGCCGGCGAGTGAAGCGGCAAACGCACCTGCCGCGCCGATGATGTCGAAGGCGCCCGCCCACGCACTGCCGAGGTGCCACGGTCCGTTCGCAAGGAGCGCCGCGAGATTGACCCAAAAGGCGTTGAAACAGGCCCACAACAACGCCTGAACAATCATCGACTCACGAATGGGGCGGTTGTCCCGTGCCAGCGGCCAGAGCGAAGCGAGCA
Organism: uncultured Ralstonia sp.; assembly: GCA_913056305.1. Lineage (GTDB taxonomy): Bacteria > Pseudomonadota > Gammaproteobacteria > Burkholderiales > Burkholderiaceae > Ralstonia. Next base: position 3,884 of record CAJXMR010000172.1, on the reverse strand, counting down.
GCCGGCCGTACGAAAGATTCGTGGAGGGCACGCCGCGTGGAAGCAGCACCGCGGCAGCGAGCCAGACGGGCACCATGAACGCCGCTTCCATCCCGTAGACCGCGCGCCAGCCATAAGCCGAGCCGACCACGCCCGCAATCGTGCGACCGAGCAGGATGCCGACCATGATGCCGCTGACAACCGTTCCGACCGAACGTCCGCGCTCGCTCGGCATCGACATGACGGCCGCGAACGGCACGAGTTGCTGTGGCACGCAACTGACCATGCCCAGACCAAAGCAAGCCGCAATCAGCGTCCAGATGCTGGGCGAGAAGGCCGCCGCGATCGCCAGCACGAACGCCAGTGCGATCTGGCCGAGCACGAGCTTACGACGGTCGAAGCGGTCGCCTAGCGGCAACAGCAACGCCAGCCCCGTCGAGAAGCCGAGCAACGCCGCAGCCGCGACGAGATCGACTTTCGTCAGGTCGACCCCGAAGCCCGCTTTGATCAACGGCAGGATCGGCTGGGTGCAATAGACGTTGGTGACCACTGCGCCCGCGATGATCGCCATCATGACGATCTTGCCACGTGACGCGAAGACGGGCGCAGGTGGACTGGCGGATGGAATAGACAGGTCGCTCACGGTTCTCTCCTTTCAATGCAATCTCGGGTGCCCGCAGCGACATGCTGCGATGCTGAAGCCGTTACCGAACGATACGGCCTTGCATTTATTAAGAGAATCCACCAAGATCAAGAATCACCCTTCCACCAATTGGTAGACCACGTGAATCTTGTCGAATCGATGTCGACCCTTGTCGCTGTTGTCGATGCGGGCAGTCTGTCGGCTGCCGCGCGTCGCCTCGACATGCCGCTGGCAACGGTCAGCCGCAAGGTGGGGGAACTGGAATCGCATTTGAAGACACGTCTGCTTCACCGCACGACGCGCCAACTTTCGTTGACGGAAGCCGGAGCCTCATACGTGGCTGCGTGCCGGCGCATTCTTGAAGAGATAGGGGAAGCCGAGCGTGCGGCGTCGGGTGAATACGCCGCGCCTAAAGGCGAGATCGTCGTCACGGCGCCCATCGTGTTCGGGCGCTTGCATGTCGTGCCCGTGGTGGCGGAATTTCTCGCGCACTATCCGGAGATCAATGTCAGCCTCGTGCTCACGGATCGCATCGTGCATCTGATGGAAGAGCACGCGGATGCCGCCATCCGGATCGGTGAATTGCCCGACAGCACGCTCATGGCAACGGGTGTCGGAACGGTCCGCCGGGTCATCTGCGGAAGTCCCGCTTATCTGGCAACGCATGGCGTGCCGGCCAAACCGGGCGATCTCGCCGGGCACGACTGCATTACGTTCGAGGTGCTCGCGTCCAAGCGCGCCTGGGTGTTCGGCTCCGGCAAGTCAGAGCGGCCCGTATCCGTTCATTCACGGCTCGCCGTCAATACAGCGGAGGCCGGTATCGCGGCCGCGACGCTCGGCGTCGGACTGATCAATGTACTGGCCTACCAAGTTGCGGACGCCGTACGCGCCGATGCGCTTCGCATCGTGCTCGCCGATTTTGAATCGCCGCCGTTGCCGATCAGTCTTGTGCATAAAGGACAGGCGCCCCTACCGCTGAAGTTGCGCGCGTTCCTCGACTTTGTGACGCCACGCCTGCGCGCTCGCATCACGCACGAATTCGCAAACCTCTCCCGCGCCATCTCAACCGGCTAGCAGCTTGCCGTTAAGAAGCCAGTGCAGCGTCCTGACAAGAAGAATCAAGATCGCGATACTCAGCATTGCGAGCAGGATGATTGCAGTCACCTTGACAGGCCAAACCTCGGTGAACATAGCGTATTTGAGCGCCGCAATGGTCAGCGCTGCCATCGGAAAGCTGATTGCCCACCACCCGGCAGCGAAATGAACTCCCCTGCGGAAAACCTTGGGCGCCAGCGCAAGGAACAAGAAAAGGCCGAAGTAGAACAGCAGCGCAGAGAAAGTGTCGACGTGCTGCGTCATGTTCGTATAGGCCAGGAAGCCGACTTCGAACGGCGCCATCAGAATCAGCAGCGAAGGGACCATACCGGCGGGGACTGGCTCATGGTGAATCATGCGCGACATGATCATCGTGAAGAACAGGAGTGCAATCATCGTCCCGATGGCCAATGCGAACAGGTTGACTTCATGCGCCCACGGCATTGGCATGGCTGCGCCGGCGACGGCAATGTCCAATGTAGCGACGCCGGGGATAAACCAGGCAGGAACCGCATGCGCAGCGTCAATCTTTCCCCGCAACAATCGACCCGCAATCGCAAAGCAGAGGGCAATCGCGGACACGGTGCCCGCTGTCCACATGACTGCAGCGAGAGCCTGGCTGATTGGAGCAACAACAGAGGAAAGCAACAGCATGGCGATGGTGATCGTGCCAAAGAAGTTGCCGGTGACGGGATGGCGATACTCGCCGATGACAGCCTCAGGATGCTTGACTGCCTTGGCGAGATACCCCGCGCTCAGCACGACGAACACGATCATGGCCAGAGCGCCCGCCGCCTCGGCAATCCGCACGCTCACGCCAAATTGCAGGCTGGCCTGATGCCAGGCAATGGAAACTCCGGCAATACCCATGACCGAAGCAAACAGGCTGACCGGCAGATTTCTGATGGAAGCAGCTTCTCCCGAGGGCTGTTGTTGGGAACTCAAAATCGTTTGCACGGCACATTCTCCTGAATCGATGGGGCCGTTTCCTGGGCGGTGCACTATTGCCAGAGAGGCCGTGGCCGATCATATCCATTCCCCCCTGTCAGGATAATTCGGCAACAGATGGAATCACCTTCTCAAAAAATGAGAACATGCCCGATTGTTTCGAACCCATGTCGATCCTGGTGGCCGTGGTCGAAGCAGGCAGCTTTTCCGCCGCGGCACGCCAGCTCCGGATGCCGCTCGCAACGGTGAGCCGCGAGGTCGGGGAACACTATCCGGTCCGCTGCGGCTACACGAAATGCATCTTGCACGCGTGACGGATTCAGCTGAGTTCTTTTCGGTCGGCGCCGATTCGTTTGGGGAGTTAACTTCGCGCAACCTTTCCGGCGTATACGCCTGCTTTACGGTGGGGGCGGACCGTGAGATCGAATTTTCCGACCATTTCGCGCAAATACACACAAACTGGCACTCTGGACGCCACAAAGGGAAGTTCACTCTGGATCAAATTTTCGGCGTTACCCCCGATGTTGTTCGGCATGTCGGTCATATGTACATCGAGTGTGGAGAGCGAAGTTTAGAGTTTCACTCTGCATACTTGTTCGATGCGTCAAAACTTAGTGATACTGGGTCATAAAAAGATTCCTTTGTCAAAGCATCGCATTGACCTTCTGTAGGTATAAAGTTTCGCGTGATATCAAGCGCTTGAGCTTAAACGGTGGCTGGGGCTGCACTCAATGTTGAACTGCGCATGTCCGTTGACGCCTATTCCTCTCGTCCAGGTATGCAACTGCTCGTGGTCCATGTCCACCCGAAGAACATCGGCAAAACGGCGGTAGAAATAGACGAGCCATTCGTTGTTAGCGTTAAGCGAATTGATGTTCCCGAGAAGGCGGTGTACATCGACCACCGAGCCGCCCCTGCACTTCTCCGAGGCGTCAATATTGTCAAGAAGTACGGTGGTTATCGCATGGAGTCAGGCGTCGAATACGATGAGCTGGAGCTGTTCGAGGTTCCGGAAGGCGGCCTCTACGTCGTCAACGCGACTATGGGGGCAGATCGCGATAGCGAAGTTGGCGTTGATGAAATCGTGAGGCCCGGGGCTCCCGCCAAACTGGCGCGCTAGAGGCCGGGATTGGCGCCGCAAACGCTTGATCCGGCAGCATTTTTACACCGCGTTTACACCCCTCCCCCCAACCTTTACCCCGTTTTTACCCCCCTTTCC
>CAJXMR010000171.1 GCA_913056305.1 uncultured Ralstonia sp. | reverse complement strand
CGGCGCGGATCGGGTTGGGCGCGTCGCCGGCCACTTCCTTGTTCTGCGGGATCAGGAATTCAAGCGCGTAGTGCACGCCGTCCAGGTCGCGGCCCGGCACCGGCAGATCGCGCGGGACTTCCGAGCCGCCCGTCAGCACCACGGCGTCGAACTGCTTGAGGATGTCGTCGGCGGCGATGAATTCGCGCGCGTCGTTGACAATGCCGGCTGGCACGGTCTTGTCGCCCACCATCACGCCGGTGCGGAAGGTCACGCCCTCGGCTTCCATCTGCTGCATGCGGCGGTCGATCTGCGCCTTCTCCAGCTTGAAGTCGGGGATGCCGTAACGCAGCAGGCCGCCAACGCGGTCGTTCTTCTCGAACAGCGTCACATCGTGGCCGGCGCGTGCCAGTTGCTGCGCAGCGGCCATGCCCGCCGGGCCCGAGCCGACCACGGCCACGGTCTTGCCGGTCTTGTGCTTGGGCACCTGCGGCGCCACCCAGCCTTCTTCCCAGGCCTTGTCGATGATGGCGTGCTCGATCGACTTGATGCCGACCGGCAGCTCATTGATGCCCAGCGTGCAGGCCGCTTCGCACGGCGCCGGGCAGATGCGGCCCGTGAACTCGGGGAAGTTGTTGGTCGAGTGCAGCACCTCGATCGCGGTCTTCCAGTCCTGGCGATACACCAGGTCATTGAAGTCCGGGATGATGTTGTTGACCGGGCAGCCGTTGTTGCAGAACGGGATGCCGCAGTCCATGCAGCGCGCGCCCTGGATCTTGGCTTCGTTGTCCGCGAGTGCGAACACGAACTCCTTGTAATGCTTCACGCGCGCTTCGGGCGCTTCGTATCCCTCGTTCTGGCGGGGAAATTCGAGAAAACCGGTCGCCTTGCCCATGGTGTCCTTCCTGGCCCGATTCCGGCCGGCACAGCTTCGCTTGCCGGGCGCTCGGGCCTGTCTTGTGAGGTTGCGTTGTATTCGGTGGCGGCGGGCGCCGATCGATCAATCGGCCACCCGCCAAGTCGCTTGGAATCAGGCCGCGATCTGCTCGCGGGCGGCTTCCTGTTCGCGCTCGTACATCTCGGTCAGCGCGCGCTTGTACTCGGTCGGGAAGACCTTGACGAAGCGACGGCGCGCGTTGTTCCAGTCGGCCAGCAGTTCCTTGGCGCGCTCGGAGCCGGTGTAGCGGAAGTGCTTTTCCACCAGCGCCTTGAGCAGTTGCTCGTCGAGCACGCGCTCGCCGCCCACCTTGTGCCAGGTCGACGACGTATGCGCCTTCTCCTGGTCGGCCGACGACAGCACGGATTCCAGCGCGACCTGTGCCGTGTTGCAGCGCTTGTCGAACAGGCCGTCCTCGTCATAGACGTAGGCCACGCCGCCCGACATGCCCGCCGCGAAGTTGCGGCCGGTGGCGCCCAGCACGACGACGGTGCCGCCGGTCATGTACTCGCAACCGTGGTCGCCGGCGCCTTCCACCACGGCGATGGCGCCGGAGTTACGCACCGCGAAGCGCTCGCCGGCCACGCCGTTGAAGAACGCCTCACCGGCCAGCGCGCCGTACAGCACGGTGTTGCCGACGATGATGTTGCCGGTCGGCTCGCCGCGGAACTCGTGCGGCGGGCGCACGATCACGCGTCCGCCCGACAGGCCCTTGCCCACGTAGTCGTTGCCGTCGCCCACCAGGTCCAGCGTCACGCCGTGCGCCAGGAACGCGCCGAACGACTGGCCGGCCGTGCCCTGCAGCTGGATGTGGATCGAGTCATCCGGCAGGCCCTCGTGGCCGTAACGCTTGGCCACCTCGCCCGACAGCATCGCGCCCACCGTGCGGTTGACGTTGCGCACCGGCTGGATGAACGACACGCGCTCGCCCTTCTCGATGGCCGCGCGGGCCTTCTCGATGAGCTGGTGATCCAGCGCGCGGGCCAGGCCGTGGTCCTGCACATCGACCTGGTAGCACGGCTGGCCTTCCTTCTTCGGCGGCTGGTGGAAGATGCGGGCGAAGTCCAGGCCGCGCGCCTTCCAGTGTTCGATACCGGACTTGGTGTCGAGCAGATCGGCGCGGCCGATCAGTTCGTCGAAGCTGCGGATGCCCAGCTGGGCCATGATCTCGCGCACTTCCTCGGCCACGAAGAAGAAGTAGTTCACCACGTGCTCGGGCTTGCCCGAGAACTTCTTGCGCAGCACCGGATCCTGCGTCGCCACGCCCACCGGGCAGGTGTTCAGATGGCACTTGCGCATCATGATGCAGCCCTCGACCACCAGCGGTGCGGTGGCGAAGCCGAATTCGTCGGCGCCCAGCAGCGCGCCGATCACGACGTCGCGGCCGGTCTTCATCTGGCCGTCGGCCTGCACGCGGATGCGGTTGCGCAAGCCGTTGAGCATCAGCGTCTGCTGCGTCTCGGCCAGGCCCAGTTCCCACGGCGTGCCGGCGTGCTTGATCGACGACCACGGCGAAGCGCCCGTGCCGCCGTCATGGCCGGCGATCACCACGTGGTCGGCCTTGGCCTTGGCGACACCCGCGGCCACCGTGCCCACGCCCACTTCCGACACCAGCTTGACCGACACGTCCGAACGGGGGTTCACATTCTTCAGGTCGTGGATCAGCTGCGCCAGATCTTCGATCGAGTAGATGTCGTGGTGCGGCGGCGGCGAGATCAGGCCCACGCCCGGCACTGCATAACGCAGCTTGCCGATGTACTCCGTCACCTTGTGGCCGGGCAGTTGACCGCCCTCGCCGGGCTTGGCGCCCTGGGCCATCTTGATCTGGATCTGGTCAGCCGAGACAAGGTACTCGGCGGTCACGCCAAAGCGGCCCGACGCCACCTGCTTGATCTTCGAGCGCAGCGAATCGCCTTCCTGCAGCTCCAGGTCGCGTTCGATCACGTCACGGCCGACCACATCCGACAGCTTGGTGCCCTGCTGGATGGGGATGCCGCGCAGCTCGTTGCGGTAGCGGCGCTCGTCTTCACCGCCCTCGCCCGTGTTCGACTTGCCGCCGATGCGGTTCATGGCGACGGCCAGCGTGGTGTGCGCTTCCGTGCTGATCGAACCCAGCGACATCGCACCGGTGGCGAAGCGCTTGACGATCTCCTTGGCCGGTTCCACGTCTTCCAGCGGAATCGCACGCACCGGGTCCACCTTGAACTCGAACAGGCCGCGCAGCGTCATGTGGCGCTTGCTCTGGTCGTTGATCAGGTTGGCGTATTCCTTGTACGTCTGGTACGAATTCGCGCGCGTGGCGTGCTGCAGCTTGGCGATCGAATCCGGCGTCCACATGTGCTCTTCGCCGCGGACGCGGTAGGCGTATTCGCCGCCGGCATCCAGCATGTTGGCCAGCACCGGCGCATCGCCAAAGGCGTCGCGGTGCAGGCGCAGCGCTTCTTCCGCCACCTCGAAGATGCCGATGCCGCCCACGTTCGATGCGGTGCCGTGGAAGTACTTGTCCACCAGCTCGCGCGACAGGCCGATCGCTTCGAAGATCTGCGCGCCGGTGTACGACATGTACGTCGAGATGCCCATCTTGGACATCACCTTGTGCAGGCCCTTGCCGATCGCCTTGGTGAAGTTGTAGACCGCCTTCTCGGGCGTCACACCCAGGCTCGGGGCCAGCTCGGTCAGCGTTTCCATGGCCAGGTACGGGTGCACGGCTTCGGCGCCGTAGCCGGCCAGCAGCGCGAAGTGGTGCACCTCACGCGCCGAGCCGGTTTCCACCACCAGGCCGGTGCTGGTGCGCAGGCCCTTCTCCACCAGGTGATGGTGGATGGCGGACGTGGCCAGCAGCGCCGGAATGGCCGCCTGCTTCTCGTCGACCGCGCGGTCCGACACGATCAGGATGTTGTAGCCCGACTTGACCGCATCGACAGCCTCGGCGCACAGCGAGGCCAGGCGCGCCTCGATGCCTTCCTTGCCCCACGCCACCGGGTAGCAGATGTTCAGCTCGTAAGCCATGAACTTGCCGCCGGTGTAGTGCTCGATGTTGCGGATCTTCGCCATGTCCTTGAAGTCCAGCACGGGCTGGCTCACCTCAAGGCGCATCGGCGGGTTGATGTTGTTCAGCTCGAGCAGGTTCGGCTTCGGCCCGATGAACGAGACCAGCGACATCACCACGTTTTCGCGGATCGGGTCGATCGGCGGGTTGGTGACCTGCGCGAAGAGCTGCTTGAAGTAGTTGTACAGCGTCTTGTTCTTGGAAGACAGCACGGCCAGCGGGCTGTCGTTGCCCATCGAACCGGCGGCTTCTTCGCCGTTGGCGGCCATCGGCGCAATCAGGAACTTGACGTCTTCCTGCGTGTAGGCGAAGGCCTGCTGGCGGTCGAGCAGCTTGGCGGCCGGCTTGGTCTCGGCGGCCACGTCCTCGGCCTTGGCGTCCAGCTCGTCGAGCTTGATACGCACAGCGTCGATCCAGCTCTTGTACGGCTTGGCGTTGGCCAGGTTGTCCTTGAGTTCCTTGTCGTCGATGATGCGGCCCTGCTCCATGTCGATCAGGAACATCTTGCCCGGCTGCAGGCGCCACTTCTTGACGATGCGCGACTCGGGAATCGGCAGCACACCAGCTTCCGAGGCCATCACGACCATGTCGTCGTCGGTCACGTAGTAGCGCGCCGGACGCAGGCCGTTACGGTCGAGCGTGGCGCCGATCTGGCGACCATCGGTGAAGCAGATGGCGGCGGGGCCGTCCCACGGCTCCATCATCGCGGCGTGGTATTCGTAGAAGGCGCGGCGGTTGTCGTCCATCAGCGTGTGCTGTTCCCACGCTTCCGGAATCATCATCATCATCGCGTGGGCGAGCGGATAGCCGGCCATCGTCAGCAGTTCGAGGCAGTTGTCGAACGAGGCGGTATCGGACTGGCCCGGATAGATCAGCGGCCACAGCTTGGGCAGGTCGGCGCCCAGCACCGGCGACGAGATGCCGCCCGTGCGTGCGTTGATCCAGTTGACGTTGCCCTTGACGGTATTGATTTCGCCGTTGTGCGCAACCATGCGGTACGGGTGCGCCAGCTCCCACGCCGGGAAGGTGTTGGTCGAGAAACGCTGGTGCACCAGCGCCAGCGCCGACACCGTGCGCGGATCGGCCAGATCCTGGTAGTAGCGGCCGACCTGCTCGCACAGCAGCAGGCCCTTGTAGACGATGGTGCGCGCCGACATCGACGGCACGAAGTACTCCTTGCCGTGCTTGAGCTTGAGCGCCTGGATGGCGTGGCTGGCGGTCTTGCGGATCACGTACAGCTTCCGCTCCAGCGCATCGGTGGTCATGATGTCGCGGCCGCGCCCGATGAAGATCTGGCGGATCACCGGCTCGGTCTTCTGCACCGTGGGCGACATCGGCATGGTCTTGTCGACCGGCACGTCACGCCAGCCCAGCACGACCTGGCCTTCCAGACGCACGGTGCGCTCGAGTTCCTGCTCGCACGCCAGGCGCGAGGCGTGTTCCTTCGGCAGGAAGATCATGCCGACGCCGTACTCGCCGGCCGGCGGCAGGTTCACGCCCTGGCGCGCCATCTCTTCACGGTAGAACTGGTCGGGAATTTGCAGCAGGATGCCCGCGCCATCGCCCATCAGCGGATCAGCGCCGACGGCGCCCCGGTGGTCGAGGTTGTGCAGGATGCGCAGGCCTTGCTGGACGATCTCGTGGCTCTTCTTGCCCTTGATGTGCGCCACGAAGCCGACGCCGCAGGCGTCATGCTCGTTGCTCGGGTCGTACAGGCCTTGTGCGGACGGCACGCCCTGGACGGTCGTCGATTCAGCGCTCTGCGGCGCGAGGCGGGAGGAATGTTGTTCCACGGCGATCTTCCGATGTTGTGGGCACAGCACGCCGCAGAAGGCCCTCGCGGTGGGTGCGACGAGCATGGCGCGCCGCACCATAAATGCGGGGTGAAACGACTATAAAAGAGTGCTCCCGATCCGGCAAAAGGTTTTAAATGGGGTCGGAATAAATTAAGAAATGCACGCCATCAGTGCTGGCGTATATATGGGGACAGATTAATTTGCCGCAAATTGGTGCGCGCGCATGCGGCCGCAGCCGCACCTCGGGTTATGCGACGGCCGCGTCGTCCTCCGCCTCCGCTTCTGCGGGTTGGCGTGGGGGCCGACCCTTGGGCAGCGGCGCCACGCGACGCCCGCCCGTGCGCGCCAGCGTGGCCAGGAACGCCTCGCTGCCGAGCGGCCAGCCGCTGTGCACATGCTGTCGGATCTGCGCGAGCTGGTCCGAGCCGAGGCCCTCGTGCCAGAGCGTGCGGTAGCGCGACTGACGCTCAAAGGGCGTATTGCCAAGCCGCCAATAACAATAGTGGTCACTCACCCACGGAATCGACTGGATACCGACGTGGTGGCGATATGTGCTCCAGCGATCCTCCTCTGGCGCACTGGCGAGGCCCGCGCGCACGGCATTCGACTCCACGTAGAGCAGCATCGGCAGCACCCATTCCGCCGGGTCCAGCACGGTCGAGCGGAAACGCCCCTCCCACAGCGTGCCGCTGCGGTTGGCTACCGCATTGAAGTGCCGCGTGTAGCGCCGCCCCACCGCCTGCAGCGTGCGCGACAAGCTGTCCGCCACCTTGGGCGTGCCCACCAGGTGCACGTGGTTCGGCATCAGGGCGAAGGCGTGGATGGCGAAATCGTGCTCGCGGGCGGCCATGCGCAGGGTGTCGAGGTAGAAAGCGTAGTCCTCGTCGGTACGGAAGACGGCCTGCCGATTGTTGCCGCGCTGCAACACGTGCACAGGAACATCGATGGGACTGAGGCGGGGCAGGCGAGCCATGGCGAAAACGGGGGCAGGAAAGCCGCCATCGTAGCGCGACGCCGCCGAACCTGTCCCCAATTATTTTGGGCGCAAACGCTTGCGGATTGCCTGTCGCCGAACCGCAACGGCGGCTTGTCTGATAACGCCCCCGGATTTGCGTGCGGTCAAAAGCGGGGCCCCACCGCCGGAACCGGCCGGGTCGATTTTGATCGCGCGCAAATCCGAGGGCGCCCTTGCACGCCAGACTGGCTCCCATCACATCAACGAACCAAGAACAGAGAGAGGGAGCATTTTCATGGCATTCGCACGCCTTGCCGTTGTTGCGGCAGCCGCCGGCCTCGTCGCCGCAGCATTCAGTCCGATTGCGTCCGCCCAGAGCACGGATCCGCTTGCCGGCTTGACCGGCCCGCTGCCGGCAGCGACCGGCAACTGGATGGTGCGCCTGCGCGCCGTCAACCTGAATGCCGCCAACAAGTCGGATGCGATTCCCGCACTGGGGGTGCCGGACGACGCCATCCGCATCAATAACAAGGCGTTCCCCGAACTGGACATCTCGTACTTCTTCACGCCCAACATCGCCAGCGAGCTGATCCTGACCTATCCGCAGCAGCAGGACGTGACGGTCGGCGGGGCCAAGATTGGCAGCTTCCGTCACCTGCCGCCGATCCTGACGCTGCAATACCACTTCACGCCGGAGTCACGCTTCAAGCCGTATCTGGGCGCCGGCATCAACTACACGCGCATCTCCAGCGTGAACCTGCAAGTGCCGGGCGTGGGCCCGCTGGACCTGAGCAAGAACAGCTTCGGCCCGGCGCTGCAGGCTGGCTTCGACTATCGCCTGAGCGAGCGCGTGTACTTCAACGTCGACATCAAGAAGACCTGGATCAGCGCCGACGTGAAGTTCAACGGCCAGACCATCAGCAAGGTCCATGTCGACCCGTGGCTGGTGGGTGTGGGCCTGGGTTATCGCTTTTAAGGGGGCGATCAGCGAACCGACATTTTCCTGATCGACTTTTCCGACGTGCCGCAGGGGTCGTCGACGGCGGGGGCGCTCGTCGACGGTGGTTGGCACGTTCGGCCCGGCATGCGTTGGGGCGGCCGGGCATTTTTTTTGGGCGCTTACTTTGTGAGCGACGCCGGATCGAACTGCATGACAACGCGGCCGTCGAGCGGTTGGCGCTGGCGGAAATTGTCGGCGTAAAAACTGCGCAGCGCGTCGATCTGTGCGGGTGACGCGGTGATCGGTTGCTTGAGCACATACCACTCCACGTTCTCGGTCAGTGGCGGCGTGGTCAGCGAGCCGAGGTAGTGGTAGTAGGCATCGCTCGCGGGCAACAAGTCACCCGGGCGGACTGAGGTAACTTCATGCCCCTCGCCCTTGCGTGCGGCCTTGAGCACCGCATCGAACGCCGGGTTGGCCGCGCCCGGCTCCACCATCACGCCGATCACGGCCATGCGGCCATCCTTGGCCACGTGCACCAGATGCACCTCGCCCAGATACGACTTGCCGTCGATGGTGTGCTCGCTGTGGGCGTGGAAGTGGAACTGGCGCAGTGTGAAGTGCCGGCCGCGGATCTTCACGTCGCCGCCGGGCACGTTCACTTGCAAGGCATGGCCGGTGTCGACGGCCGTGCCGGCGACGGTGCCGTAGTGCGGCTGAATCACGTCGGGCTCGTCTTCGTCAGCAGCAATGGCGTCGGCGCTGCGGATGTCGATCGGCGACTGGAAGGCGTCGTGCACCGCATGCCATTCAGCCTGGTGCTGGTAGTCGAAGTGGTCGGCCGGATGGCCGGCATGCGCCGGCTCGGCGGCCTGTACGGCGAGCGATGACGCCGCAAATACGGGAAGAAGAAGGCGATACATATAATTGACTGAGCAATGGATATGTATCGATGGTAGCCATCGCTAGCCTGCCTGCCACTGAGAACAGTCCGATTCCAGCCTCAGACCGCGTCGACCGCGAAGATGCGGCGATGCTCCTTGATGGCATAGCGATCGGTCATGCCGGCGATGTAGTGCGCAATCCAGCGCGGTTGGTCGGCCGGATCCTTGGCCTGGTACTGCGGCGGCAACAGGCGCGGATCGTCGAGGAAGGCGCGAAACAGGTCGTCGATGATGCGGCGCGCCTTGGCTGCCATGCGCATCACGAGATAGTGGCGATACAGGTTGTCGAACAGGAAGCGCTTGAGCACGCGCGCCTCCTCACGCATCGGCTCGGAGAAGCCGACCAGCGCCGGCGCGGCGCGCACGTCGTCGATGGTCTGCGGCGCCACCTCGGCGATGGCCGCGCGCGTGGAGCCGATCAAATCGACGATCAACGCATTGATGATGCGGCGGATGGTCTCGTTGATCAGGCGCCGCCCGCCCGCGTTCGGGAACGCGGCCTCGGCCTCGCGGCGGTGGATGGCCCACAGCGGCACGTCCTGCAACTGCTCCAGCGAGATCAGGCCGGAGCGCAGGCCGTCGTCGATGTCGTGGTTGTTGTAGGCGACCTCGTCGGCCAGGTTGGCGAGCTGCGCTTCCAGTGAGGGCTGTTGCCCCTCGAGGAAGCGCCGGCCCAGGTCGCCCAGCGTGGCGGCGTTGTTGCGCGAGCAATGCTTGAGGATGCCCTCGCGCGTCTCGAACGTGAGGTTCAGACCGTCGAAGCCGCCATAGCGTTCTTCGAGTCGATCGACCACCAGCAGGCTCTGCAGGTTGTGCTCGAAGCCCCCGTAGGGCTTCATGCAGTCGTTGAGCGCGTCCTGCCCGGCGTGGCCGAACGGCGTGTGCCCCAGGTCGTGCGCCAGCGAGATCGCCTCGACCAGGTCTTCGTTCAGGCGCAGGCTGCGGGCGATCGAGCGGGCGATCTGCGCGACTTCCAGGCTGTGCGTGAGGCGCGTGCGGAACAGGTCGCCCTCGTGATTCACGAAGACCTGCGTCTTGTATTCGAGCCGGCGGAAAGCCGTGCTGTGGATGATGCGGTCGCGGTCGCGCTGAAACTCGGTGCGCGAGGTGGACGGCGGTTCGGCATGCACGCGGCCGCGCGTCTGTGCCGCGTGCGCGGCATACGGGGCGAGATGGCCCTCGAGATCGAACGGCGCGGGCAACAGGTCGAGTCGATCGTTCATCGGGCCGTCTCGTCTGGTCTCAAGCGACCGGGGCTTCGGTCGGTGGGCGCAGCACGGCGTGCTGCAGCGTAGCGCGCAGATCGACGTCGGGCACGGTGGTCACGAAGGCCTGGCCCAGCTTGCGCAGCAGCACGAACTTGATCTCGCCGGCCTCGGCCTTCTTGTCGACACGCATCAGTTCGATGAAGCGTTCGACGCCCAGGTCCGGCGCCACGGTCGGCAGGTTGGCCGCACGCGTGAGCGCGGCAATGCGATTGCGCGTGTCGATGTCGATGAAGCCCAGGCGATGCGACAGATCGGCCGCCATCACCATGCCGCAGCCGACGGCCTCTCCGTGCAGCCACTCGCCGTAGCCCAGGCCTGCCTCGATGGCGTGGCCGAAAGTGTGGCCGAAGTTGAGGATCGCGCGCAGACCGG
>CAJXMR010000170.1 GCA_913056305.1 uncultured Ralstonia sp. | reverse complement strand
GGCAAGACAAAGAAAGTGAGTCAGCCCCGGCAGGGGATGAAACAGGGGATGCACCGCCCCCGCCGGAACAAGAACAAACAAAAGCTCAAGCCACCAGATGCGTCGAGCGCCAGCCCAGCCCTTCCACCGTCCCAGCCTTAGGCTTGTACTCACAGCCGATCCAACCGTTGTAACCAATCTCATCCAGCCAACGGAACAGGAACTGGTAGTTGATCTCCCCCGTACCCGGCTCGTTACGCCCGGGGTTATCAGCCAATTGCACGTGCCGAATCTTGTCCAGATGGCGCCGCAGCGTATTCGCCACTTCGCCCTCCATCCGCTGCATGTGATAGATGTCGTACTGCACGTACAGGTTGGCAGCCCCCACGTCAGCAATCAGATCCAGCGCCTGCTGCGTGCGGTTCAAGTAGAACCCGGGAATATCGAACGTGTTGATCGGCTCCACCAGCAGATCGATCTTCTCCGCCGCCAACGCACGCGCCGCGAACTTGAGGTTCTCCACCAGCGTGCGGCGCGCAACCTCCTCGCTCACCGACTCCGGCCGAATCCCCACCAGGCAATTAAGCTGCTTCACGCCCAGCACCTTGGCGTACTTGATCGCCTCGCCCACGCCCTCCTGAAACTCGCCCACGCGATCCGGCAGCACGGCAATACCGCGCTCACCGCCGTCCCAGTTACCGGCCGGCAGGTTGTGCAGCACCAGGTCGAGCTGGAAGCGGCTCAGGCGGTCCGCAATCTGGTCTGCGTGGAACGCGTAGGGAAACAGGAACTCCACACCACGGAAGCCCGCACGCGCGGCGGCTTCGAAGCGATCGAGGAAGGCCTGTTCGTTGAACAGCATGGTCAGGTTGGCTGCCAGCTTTGGCATATCGGTCTCCGTATCTGTGCGGCGGGCGCGCGGCTTAGGCGGTGGCGCCTTCGGCTTCGGTGAGGGTGTCTTCCAGGTCGACGATCTCTTCGAACTCGACCACGTTGTCGATCTCCGTGCCCATCGCGATGTTGGTCACGCGCTCCAGAATCACTTCCACCATCACTGGCACCGAGAACTCGGCCATCAGCAGGCGGGCCTGCGCGAAGGCCGGTTCGATGTCTTCCGGCTTGAACACGCGGATCGCCTTGCAGCCCAGGCCTTCCACCACCTTCACGTGGTCGACGCCGTAGCCGTTCAGCTCGGGCGCGTTGACGTTGTCGAAGGCGAGCTGGACGCAGTAGTCCATCTCGAAGTTGCGCTGCGCCTGGCGGATCAGGCCCAGGTACGAGTTGTTCACCACCACGTGGATGTACGGCACCTTGAACTGCGCGGCCACCGCCATCTCTTCGATCATGAACTGGAAGTCGTAGTCACCCGAGATGGCCACCACGTCGCTGTTGGGCGAGGCCACCTTCACGCCGATCGCGGCGGGAATCGTCCAGCCCAGCGGGCCGGCCTGGCCGCAGTTGATCCAGTGGCGCGGCTGGTTGACCGACAGGAACTGCGCAGCGGCAATCTGCGACAGGCCGATGGTCGACACGTAGCGAACGTCGCGCGGGAAGTACTGGTTCATCTCGCGGTACACGCGCTGCGGCTTGATGGGCACGTTGTCGAAGTCCGAGCGGCGCAGCATGGTGCGCTTGCGCTTCTGCACGTCGGCGTTCCAGCTCTTGCGGCACGGCAGCTTGCCGGCGGCCTTGAGCTCGCGTGCGACTTCAATGAACTTCTCCAGCGCGGCCTTGGCGTCGGACACTAGCCCCAAGTCCGGGCCGAACACGCGGCCGATCTGGGTCGGTTCAATGTCGACGTGGATGAACTTGCGACCCTTGGTGTAGACGTCGACGCTGCCGGTGTGGCGGTTGGCCCACCGGTTGCCGATGCCGAACACGAAGTCGGACGCGAGCAGCGTGGCGTTGCCGTAGCGGTGCGAGGTCTGCAGGCCGACCATGCCGGCGTTGAGCGGGTGGTCGTCGGCCAGCACGCCCCAGCCCATCAGGGTCGGCACCACGGGCACGTTCACCAGCTCGGCAAACTCGACCATCAGCCTGGCCGCATCGGCGTTGATCACGCCGCCGCCGCACACCAGCAGCGGGCGCTCGGCTTCGCACAGCATCTCGATGGCGCGCTCGGCCTGGGCACGCGTGGCCGCGGGCTTGTAGACCGGCATCGGGCTGTAGGTGTCGATGTCGAATTCGATCTCGGCCACCTGCACGTCGAACGGCAGGTCGATCAGCACCGGACCCGGACGGCCCGAGCGCATCAGATGGAAGGCCTGCTGGAACACGCGCGGCACCAGGGCCGGCTCGCGCACCGTGACTGCCCACTTGGTGACCGGCTTGGCGATCGACTCGATGTCGACGGCCTGGAAGTCTTCCTTGTACAGGCGGGCGCGGGGCGCTTGGCCGGTGATGCACAGGATGGGGATCGAATCCGCCCACGCCGAGTACAGACCGGTGATCATGTCGGTGCCGGCCGGGCCCGAGGTGCCGATACACACGCCGATGTTGCCGGGTTCGGCACGGGTGTAGCCTTCGGCCATGTGCGAGGCGCCCTCGACGTGGCGGGCCAGCACGTGGTCGATGCTGCCGGTCTTGCGCAGGGCCGAGTACAACGGATTGATGGCGGCACCGGGCACGCCGAAGGCGGTGGTGATGCCTTCTTTTTCCAACACCGCAACGGCGGCGTCAATTGCTCTCATCTTCGGCATGGTGTGTCTCCAGGAAGGGAAGGTGGGAATAGGGTTGAGCTGATCCTATTCCCGCATGCCGATATGGATAAACGCAGCTTTGGTCAGTTGATTGCGAACGGCACGTATCGAATGAATTTCTGTGGCGCAGCAATCCGATATCAATGAACGCGCCGGAAAGGTGCGCCGTTAAGCCATTTGATGGCGAAATCGTGCGCCGCAGCAATTCGGTGCTTCGCGAATGCATCGATCACATCGTTCGCCATCATTTTTGCCATTCGTCATGGGTGATATGCGCCGGATAGCCGCAATCTCAGTACCGAATCACTCCTACAATGTTTGGACATTGCAGACTGGAATGATGGAATGGACAAGCTCAAGCAGATCGAGGCCTTCATCGCCGTGGTGGAGCACGGCAGCATGGCCGCCGCCGCGCTCACGCAGGACGTGACGCCGGTCATGATCGGCCGGCGCATCAACGCGCTGGAGGCGCGGCTGGGGGTGAAGCTGCTGCACCGGTCGACGCGCCGTATTGCCGTGACGGAGCAGGGCGCGGTGTTCATGGAGCAGTGCAAGAAGGCGCTGGGCGAACTGGACCGCGCCGAGCTGCTTGTCGCCGAAGGGCGGCACAAGGCGACCGGGCACCTGATCGTCTCCGCGCCGGCGGCGTTCGGGCGTAAGCACGTGGCGCCGCACGCGCCGGATTTCCTGCGCGCCAACCCGGACGTGCGCCTCTCGTTCAACCTGACCGATCGCGTGGTCGACCTCGTGCGCGAGGGCTATGACGTGGGCATCCGCATTGGCGGGGCGATCGATCCGAACTTCGTGGCGATCCGCCTGGCGTCGAACAAGCGCGTGGTGTGCGGCACGCCCGCGTACTTCGCCAAGCACGGCGTGCCGCGCACGCTGGATGATCTGGAGCGCCACAACTGCCTCGCCTTCAACCTGCAGGGCGGCCAGCAGCGCGGCTGGTACTTCCAGCAGAACGGCAAGATGGTCACCGTCAAGGTCAACGGCAACCTCGACTGCAACGACGGCGAACTGCTGCACCGCTGGATGGGCGAGGGCCTGGGCCTGGGCTGGCGCTCGACGTGGGAGATCCAGCCCGAGCTGGAATCCGGCGCGCTGATGACGGTGCTGGACGACTACGCGCTACCCGACTACGACATCCTCGCCGTGTATCCGCAGCAGCGGCCGGTGCCGGCGAAGATTCGATTCTTCATCGAGCACCTGAAGACGATCTATGCGCAGGCGGGGTATTGGTCGCGGGCGAACTGAACGATGCTGAATTCACCCGCTATCCCCCACGCCGTCATTGAGCGCACGGTCGAAGGGGCACCCCCGTCCGCGCCTGGCGCGAGCATCTGGGGCTGACGCAGGCCGATGTGGCGAGGCGCCTGGGCATCTCGCAGCCGGCCTACGCGCAGCAGGAGAACAGCGAGACGCTGCGCCAGGTTTCGCGCGAGAAGATTGCCGCTGCACTGGGGATCCTCCCGGCGCAGCTCGACTTCTGAGCAAAGCTTAGCTCGTCACCACCACCCGCCCCTGCGTCAAATCCCGCAGCGCCTCACGCGCGGCAGCCTCATCCGTCACCGGCAGCCGCACCATCAGCGTGACGCCCGCATCGTAGGCGGCATCCACCAGCGCATACCCGCCATCGTCGATCCAGCGGCGGATGCGCGCTTCATCGGCGTAGTCGGTGATGAGGGTGAGGGTGGTGCGGGCGATGCGCTCGACGCGCTCGGCCTGCATGAGCGCGCTGGCGATGGCGTCGGTGTAGGCGCGCACGAGGCCGCCCGCACCAAGCTTGACGCCGCCGAAGTAGCGCACCACGGCGCCCAGCGTGCTGTCCAGATCGTGATGACGCAGCACCTCCAGGATCGGGCGCCCAGCGGTGCCGGACGGCTCACCGTCATCGGACATGCCGGATTGGCCGCCGGCCAGCAGCGCCCAGCAGACGTGCGTCGCAGCAGGGTGTTCGGCGCGCAGGCGGGCGATGACGTCCATGGCCGCGGCGCGGTCCTCGACCGGCACCGCCCATCCGATGAAGCGGCTTTTCCTGATCTCCAGCTCGACCGAGACCGGCGCGCGCAGCGTATACGTGGGCACCGGCGCGATCAGGCCAGCAGTGCAGCAACGAGGTCCGTCGCGCGACCACCCGGCGATTCGAACTTGAGCGAGGCCTCGGTGTGCGCCATGTGCTCTTCCATCAGGGCGATGGCGCCGTCCACGTCGCCACGCTTGGCGGCTTCCAGGAAGGCGGTGTGCTCGTCGGACGAGCGCACGGCGTCGTAGGTGGACTGGTACAGCATCGTGATGACCGAGCTGCGCGCGGACAGCTCGCGCAGCATTTCCTTGAGCACGCTGTTGCCGACCACATCAGCCAGCAGCAGGTGGAAGTCGGCCATCAGGCGGTTGCGGCGCGGTACGTCGGCGAGGTTGGCACTCGCCGCGACCTTGTGTTCTTCGGCCAGGTGCTTTTCCAGCCGCTTGTAGTCGGCGGGCGTGGCGCGCGCGATGAACTCGCGCGCCAGCGCCACCTCCAGCACACGGCGCACGGCAAACACCTCGCGCGCCTCGGTCTCGTCCGGCTTGGCGACGAAGGCGCCGCGGTCCGGCTCCATGCGGATCAGCTTGTCCTTGGCCAGCATCAGCAGCGCCGCGCGGATCTTGGTGCGGCTGACGTGGTACACCCGCGCCAGCGCCTCTTCGCGCAGCTTGGTGCCCGGGGGCAGCCGGTGCGCGACGATCGCCTGGGCGATGTCGTCGGCAATGCCCTCGGAGGAGATGTCGGCGGGGGTGGTCTCAGTCATGGCTGCGATTTTACCGCCGTCCGCCGACAGGCTCCGCTCAGGCATGCGGCAGGGTCGGTGCCGCCGGTGCCGGCACGCCATGACCGTGCGGAATCGCCTCGCCTTCCTCGGTGATGTCGATCTTGCCGTCCAGCACCGCATTCGCACGCACGCGGTCGATATCCTTCTCCCACGCCGCGATCACCACCGTGGCCACGCAGTTGCCGATCAGGTTGCCCAGCGCGCGGGCGATACCGATGAACCAGTCGACGGAGAGCACCAGCACCAGGCCGATGGCCGGGATGGCGGGAATGACCGACAGCGTGGCCGCCAGGATGACGATGGCCGAACCCGGGATACCGTGCGCGCCCTTGGAGGTGATCAGCGCCACGCCCAGGATCAGCAGCAGGTCCTGGAACGCGAGCGGCGTGTTGGTCGCCTGGGCGATGAACACGGCGGCCAGCGTCAGGTAGATCGAGAACGCATCGAGGTTGAACGAGTAGCCGGTCGGGATCACCAGACCCACCACCGAGCGCTTGATGCCCATCTTCTCCAGCTTGTTCATGATGGACGGCAGCACCGCGTCGGACGAGGCCGTGCCCAGCACCACCAGCAGCTCGGCGCGCAGGAAGCGGATCAGCTTGAAGATGTTGAAGCCGGCCAGGCGCAGGATGCCGCCCAGCACCACCACCACGAAGATCGTCACCGCCACATAGAACAGCAGCACCAGGAAGCCGAGCTGCTTGAGCGAGCCCGCGCCGTACTTGCCGACCGTGAAGGCCACCGCGCCCAGCACGCCCAGCGGCGCCAGGCGGATGATCACGGCCATCATGCGGAACAGCACGTGCGAGAACTGGTCGATCAGCGTCACCAGCGGACGGGTGCGCTCACCCAGCAGCGACAACGAACAGCCGAACAGGATCGACACCAGCAGCACCTGCAGGATGTCGCCCTTCACGAAGCCGCTGACGAAGGTATCCGGGATCAGCTTGAGGAAGAACGCGGCCACGCCGGTCGACTCCACCTGCTTGGCGGTCGTCATGTACGACGCCATGGCGGCCGGGTCGAGCGTCTTGGGGTCCACGTTCATGCCGTGGCCGGGGCCGAAGGCATAGGCCAGGCCCAGGCCCAGCGCCAGGGCGATGGTGGTGACCACCTCGAAGTAGATGACGGCCTTGCCGCCCACACGCCCGACCTTCTTCAGCTCGCCGGCACCGCAGATGCCGACCACCACCACCGAGAAGACGATCGGCGCAATCAGCATCTTGATCAGCTTGAGAAAGCCGTCGCCGAGCGGCTGTAGATGCTGCGCGAAGTCGGGCGCCCAGATGCCCAGCGCGATGCCCAGCGCAAGGGCGATCAAAACTTGCCCGAACAACGGGCGCGTGAAGCGTTGCATGGTGAATCCTCCTTTGGATTTGCAGGTGTCGCGAGCCTCCGTTTTCGTCTACCGCGATTGTCGGAAATGCTCTGTCACGCTCGTCGCGCCGCCCTAGATTGTCAGCACGGATTGTCGAACGAGTGACAGCATCATAGGCGATACAATTTTTGTATGCAATTCCTGAATTCACGTGCTAGGATGGTCCGCATGCAGTCCCGCAATGCCTTGCGCATTCGCCTCCACACGCTGCACCTCCGGCCGGTTCGTTGCACCTCCCGTTCAACGTTTCCCGCCCTATAACATCCACGAGACAAACACCAAGGAGTTTTCCCATGGCGATGCCCACGCTCGATCCGAACGCCCCCGAATTCACGCGCCGCTACATCAACCTGGCCGACCCGCGCCTGGGCGCCGAAGCCACGTTCGCGACCGACGAATTCTTCGCGCCGAAGGACCGCATGCTCAACCCCGAGCCGGCCGTCTTCATCCCTGGCAAGTACGACAACAACGGCAAGTGGATGGACGGCTGGGAAACGCGCCGTCGCCGCAACGGCGGCTACGACCACTGCATCGTCAAGCTGGCCCGCCCGGGCGTCGTGAAGGGCGTGGACATCGACACCAGCCACTTCACCGGCAACTTCCCGCCGGCCGCGTCCATCGAAGCCGCCTACCTGCCGGACGGCGAGCCGACCGACGCCACGCAGTGGACGGAAATCGTTCCGTCGACCACCCTGCAGGGCAACAGCCACGCCTACGTGGACGTGAGCAGCACGCAAGCCTTCACGCACCTGCGCGTGAACATCTTCCCGGACGGCGGCATCGCACGCCTGCGCGTGTACGGCCAGCCGCAAGTCGACTGGAAGGGCGCTGACCGCACCAAGCTGTTCGACCTGGCCGCCATGGAAAACGGCGCCTACATCGTCGAAGCCAACAACCAGCACTTCGGGCCGGCTTCCAACATGCTGATGCCGGGCCGCGGCGTGAACATGGGTGACGGCTGGGAAACGCGCCGCCGCCGCGAGCCGGGCAACGACTGGTGCGTGATCGCACTGGCGCAGCCGGGCCGCATCCGCAAGATCGAAGTCGACACCGCGCACTTCAAGGGCAACTTCGCGGATCGCGTCTCCATCCAGGCCGCGCGCGTGGTGGGCGGCACCGACAGCTCGCTGAAGACGCAAGCGATGTTCTGGCAAACGCTGCTGCCCGAGCAGAAGCTGCAGATGGACCTCCAGCATTACTACGAAGCCGAGATCGCCGACCTGGGCCCCGTCACCCACGTGCGTTTCAACATGTTCCCGGACGGCGGCGTGTCGCGCCTGCGTCTGTGGGGAGTTCTCGAATGAGCCAAGACGCCGCCGCAGTTGCCACTCACGGCGTGGCACTGACCATCGAGCCGCTCACGCGCGAAGCCTTCGCGCCGTTCGGCGACGTGATCGAACTGGAGGGGGCTAAGCAATTCCCCATCAACCAGGGCACGACCACGCGCTTCCATGACCTCGCCAATGTGGACGTGGGCGAGGGCGGCCGGGCGCTCATCAACCTGTTCCGTGGCCAGCCGCGCACGCTGCCGTTCGAGGTGAAGATGCTGGAGCGCCACCCGCGTGGCAGCCAGGCCTTCATCCCGCAGAACGACAAGCCGTACCTGGTGGTCGTGGCGCCGGCCGGTGAGCTGGACCCGAGCAAGCTGCGCGCCTTCGTGTCGCGCGGCTGGCAGGGTGTGAACTACGCGCGCGGCGTGTGGCACCACCCGCTGCTGGCGCTGGGCGAGGTGAGCGACTTCCTCGTCGTCGACCGCGGCGGCGAAGGCCATAACTGCGACGAGCAGGACTTGCCCGAATCGGTGTGGTTGACCGAAGCGGCGATGCAAGCCGCAAAGTAGACCGCTGAGAAGCGATTCTGACGGCCCAGCGCCGCCCCGCAGTACGCCACGTACTGTCTGCGGCGGCGCTGATGCATTGGAGCGCCGTTTCGATTCGCTTGCAGCGTTCACGCTCTCAACAACAAGGAGACCATCGACATGACCCAGGCTCAACTCACCTCCCCCGGCATCGACGCGGACATCCGTGCCTTTGTCGAGGCCGCGCATGCACAGCAGATCGAATTCCTGCGCGAGCTGGTGAAGGTGCCGTCGGACAACCCGTCCGGCGACTGCGCCCCGCACGCGGCACGCGCGAAAGCGCTGCTGGAAGCGTTGGGCTTGACGGTCGAGGCGCACGCCGTGCCGGAGGCGCAGGTGCGCGCGGTCGGCATGGTCAGCGCCACCAACCTGATCGTGCGGCACACATTCGGCAGCGGCGGCCAGTCAAGTGGCCCCACGGTCGCCATGAACGCGCACGGCGACGTGGTCCCGCCCGGCCTGGGCTGGACGCACGACCCGTACGGCGGCGAGATCGTCGAGACTGAACACGGCCCCACCATGTTCGGGCGCGGCGTGGCCGTCTCCAAGTCGGATTTCGCGACCTACACGTGGGCGCTGCTGGCGTTGATCGACGCCGAGAAGCGCGGTGCCAAGCTCAACGGCACGGTCGAGCTGCACTTCACGTATGACGAAGAGACCGGCGGCGACATCGGACCGAAGTGGCTGCTGGATCAAGGCCTGAGCAAGCCGGACTACGCGATCTCGGCGGGGTTTGCGTATGGCATCACCTCCGCGCACAACGGCTGCCTGCACGTGCAGGTGACGGTGCGCGGCAAGCAGGCGCATGCCGCCATGCCGCATACCGGCATCGATGCCATCGAAGCAGCGACGCATATCCTGCAGGCGGTGTATGCGTATCGCGCGGAGCTGGCGACGCGGCGCTCGGCCGTGACCGGGATTGATCATGCGACGTTGAATGTCGGCTTGATCCAGGGCGGCATCAACACCAACGTCGTGCCGGATCTCGTGACGTTCCGCATTGACCGGCGGATGATTCCCGAAGAAGCAGGGCGCGATGCGGAAGGTGAGCTGCGCGCGGTGATCGAGCGGGCTGCGGCTGAGCGGCCGGGGATTCAGGTTTCGGTTGAGCGGATCTTATTGGCTGAGCCGCTGGCGGAGCTGCCCGGTGTACAGACGCTGATTGGGGCTTTGCGGCGCAATGCGCTGGCGGTGTTTGGTGGGGATGTGCCGGTGCACGGCGTGCCGCTGTACACCGATGCGCGGCATTACACGGCCAAGGGCGTGCCGACGGTTCTGTACGGTGCGGGGCCGCGCACGCTGATGGAAGCGCGTGGGCATAACACTGACGAGAATCTACGACTGAACGATCTTCGTGGCGCTACCGTTGTCGTTGGTTGTGCTGTGGCCGAGCTGCTCGGCGCTTGATCTTTGCTTTGGACCGGCTTTGTCGGTCCATTTCATTTTTGCGCTTCTGCTTTGAGTGGGCCTTGGTGGTCTGCTTCCCTTTCGCCCCCTGCCGGGGCCGACCTACTTTTCTTTGTCTTGCCAAAGAAAAG
>CAJXMR010000169.1 GCA_913056305.1 uncultured Ralstonia sp. | reverse complement strand
GCCGGTACGCCGCTGGTGGAGTCGATGGAATCGGTGGCGGGCGCCGCCGGCAACTGGATCTATCACGACGCCACGCTGGAGATCCAGCAGGCGGTGCGCATCGGTACCAGCCTGACCAACGCCATGCAGGCCACCCACGTGTTCGACAACATGGTGCTGCAGATGACGCAGATCGGCGAGGAGTCCGGCGCGCTCGACAACATGCTGCTCAAGGTGGCCGAGTTCTACGAGCGCGAGGTGGACGAAGCGGTGGCCAACATCTCCACGCTGATGGAGCCGGTCATCATCGTCTTCCTCGGCGTGATGATCGGTGGTCTGGTGGTTGCCATGTACCTGCCGATCTTCAAGCTCGGTACGGTGGTCTGACGCGATGCCGGACGTGTTCGTGATTGCCGCGCTGGCGCAACTGCCGGCGTGGTTCGTGATCTGCATAGGGGGGCTGGTCGGCCTGCTGGTCGGCAGCTTCCTCAACGTGGTGATCCATCGCCTGCCGCGCATGATCGAGCGCGAGGAGGCCAATTACATCGCCGAGCTGCGCGAAGAGCCGCTGCCGCATCCGGACACGTACAACCTGCTCGTGCCGCGCTCGGCGTGCCCGTCGTGCGGGCACCAGATCCGGGCGTGGGAGAACATCCCCGTGCTGAGCTGGCTGGCACTGCGCGGGCGCTGCAGCGCCTGCAAGACGCCGATCTCCTGGCGCTACCCGGCCGTTGAGCTGGTCACCGGCGCGCTGACCGCGGCCTGCCTGTGGCACTTCGGCCCGACCTGGGTGGCCGTGGCCTCGGCCGTGCTGCTGTGGTTCCTGATTGCGGGCACGATGATCGACGCAGATACGCAACTGCTGCCCGACGCCATCACCCAGCCGCTGCTGTGGCTGGGGCTACTGGTGAACCTGTTCGGCATGTTCGCGCGGCTGCCCGACGCGGTGATCGGCGCGATGGCCGGCTACCTGTTCCTGTGGACGATCTACTGGGCCTACAAGCTGCTGCGCGACCGCGAGGGCATGGGCTACGGCGACTTCAAGCTGATGGCCGCGCTCGGCGCCTGGTTCGGCTGGCAGGCGCTGCCGATGCTGGTGCTGCTGTCGTCGTTGGTGGGGCTGGTGTTCGGGCTCGTGCGCATCGCGCGCGGCGCCAAGAGCGAATCGCCATTCTCGTTCGGGCCATTCATTGCCGGCGCGGGCGTGATCGCCCTGCTGGCGGGTCCACAACTGGTCGCCATGACGGGGCTCGCGCCCCTGGTGGCGCAGTAACCCGGCGGCGCCCATGCGCGTGATCGGCCTGACCGGCGGCATCGGCAGCGGCAAGAGTTATGTCGCCGACCGCTTTGCCGAGCTTGGCGCGGCCATCGTCGACACCGATGCCATCGCCCACGAGATCACCGCGCCGGGCGGGGCTGCCATTCCCAAGCTGGTCGAAGCCTTCGGCCCGGGCATCTTGCGCGCCGACGGCGCCATGGACCGTGACGCCATGCGCGCCCTCGCCTTCTCCGACGCCACCGCCAAAACGCGGCTGGAGCAGATCACGCACCCGCTCATCCGCGAGATCGGCCTGGCGCGCGGCGCCGCGGCGCAGGCGTCGGGCGCGTGCGCCTACCTCGTCTACGTGGTCCCCCTGTTGGTGGAGTCGCTGACCGGCCACCAAAGCTGGCGCGCGCTGGTCGACCGCATCCTGGTGGTCGATTGCCCGGTGCAGACGCAGATCGACCGCGTCATGGCCCGCAACGGCCTGCCGCGCGCGCAGGTGGAAGCCATCATCGCCCGCCAGGCGACGCGCGAAGCGCGCCTGGCTGCGGCCGACGACGTCATCGACAACGGCGGCACGCTGGCCGACCTTGCACCGCAGATCGCCCGTCTGGACCAAGCCTACCGGGCGACTTGAAAGCAGCGGAAAGCGGACGTCACAGCCCTTTGCATTGTGATGCGCGAGGGTCTCGCATAGAATGCGGGCAGGTCGAAGTCAATTCCGCTTCACTGGCCAACCCGGGCGCCCCGTTTTGATCCTGTACGAATATCCCTTCAACGAACGCATTCGAACGCTGCTGCGTCTCGAAGATCTGTTCGAGCGTCTGGATTTCTTTCTCGCGCAGGAACACCCGCTGCAACACCACGTCGCGCTGACCACGCTGTTCGAGATCGTTGACGTGGCCGGCCGCGCCGACCTCAAATCCGACCTGCTCAAGGAGCTGGACCGCCAGCGCCAGACGCTCTCTGCGCTGCGCGCCAACCCGCAGATCGACCAGGACGCGCTCGACGCCGTCATCAGCGAGCTGGAAACGGCTTCGGGCAACCTCACCGCCACGCATGGCAAGGCCGGCCAGCTGATCGCCGACAACGAGTGGCTGACCAGCATCCGCAGCCGCGCCATCATCCCGGGCGGGACGTGTGAATTCGACCTGCCGGCGTACTTCGCCTGGCAGCACTATCCGGCAGAGCGCCGCCGCGCCGACATCATCAAATGGGCGCAGCCGCTGGTGCCCCTGCGCGACGCCACGTTGATGGTGCTGCGCCTGCTGCGCGAATCCGGCCAGAGCGGCAAGGTGATCGCCACCTCGGGCAGCTATCAGCAGATGCTGTCTGGACGCATCTACCAGCTCATGCAGGTGCGGCTGGACGATGGTGGGCTGCCGTTCATCCCGGAAATCAGCGCCAACAAGTACATGCTGTGGGTCCGCTTTACGCAGCAGGACGGTGACCAGCGCCCCAAGCCGGTGGATGCGGACATCCCCTTCCAGCTCAAGCTCTGTAACTTCTGAGCCCGCTATGACTGCGAAGACCGTCAAATGCCCGACTTGCGGCAAACCGGTGCCTTGGGTGGCGGAGAGCCGCTACCGCCCGTTCTGCTCCGAGCGCTGCAAGCAGATCGACCTGGGCGCGTGGGCTGCCGAGCAATACACCATCCCCGTGGTGGAAGACGACGACCTGCCGACGGGTGCTCCGGGCGGCGAGTCCGGCGGCGCGAGCAGCAAACTCAACTGAAGCGCCCCTGCAACGGTGCGCCGCACCATGCGCGGCGCTCGCCCCCCCTCCTGCCCTGATGCGGCGGCCGAACGCATGGCCTGCGTTGTCCGGCAAACCTTGATCCATATCAGCCTGCCCCGTCCCTCACGTTGACACGTTCGCCCGCAGCGCCTTCCATGGTGATGCGTGCTGGTGAAACCGAGAAGAACAGGGAGGAACACCATGCGACGGATCATGGCTGCGCTCAGCGCGCTCGTCTGGCTGCTATTGGGCGGCCTCTTGGCAGCATCCGGTGAAGCAGGTGCCGTACCGGCCTTTGCCCGCCAGACGGGCATGGCCTGCATGGCGTGCCACGTCAGCTTTCCCGAACTCACCCCGTTCGGCCGGTTCTTCAAGATGACCGGCTACACACTGAAGAACAACGACACCATCCCGCTGTCAGGGATGGTGCAAATCTCGCGCACCAACACGCGCACCATCGACCAGCAGGATTTCGACTTCGTCCGCAACGGTGACACCGTCCTGCAGCAGGCGAGCCTCTTCTACGCCGGCCGCATCTATGGCCCGGTCGGTGCTTTCGCGCAGTGGACCTACGACGGCATTGGCCACCACAGCGCGCTGGACAACACCGACATCCGCGCTGCCTGGCACCTGACGCGGGAAGACATCGACTTCATCTACGGCGTCACGGTCAACAACAACCCAACGGTGTCCGACGTGTGGAATACCAGTCCGGCCTTCGGCTACCCGTATGCCGCGCCCAACATCGGCGTGCCGCCGCTGGCCGGGACGCTCATCGACGGTGGCCTTGCGCAGCAGGCGGTCGGTGCCAGCGCCTATGTGTTCTGGCAACGCCGCATCTACGCCGAATTCGGCGCGTACCGGACCGCCGACCAGCTGTTCTCCGTGTTTCGCGCCGGGCAGGACACCGCCACCCCCGGCGGCGTGGCGCGCCTGAGCGGCGCCAACCCGTATTGGCGCGTCGCCTACAACCAGGAATGGGGCGCGCATTCGATCATGTTCGGCACCTTTGGGCTGCTGGCCAATCGGTACCCCGACAACACCATCTCCGGCACCCCGACGGATCGCTTCCGCGACGTCGCGCTCGATGGCCAATACCAGTACCTGACCATGACGCACGCCTTCACGGCACAGGTCGCGTGGATCCACGAGCAGCAGGACTGGCGCGCCAGCTTCCCGAGCGGCGGCATCGGCGCTGGCCCGACACCCGCCAACGCAACCGACCACCTCGACACCTTCAAGGCCAAGGCGTCGTACTACTACCAGCGCAAGTACGGCGCCACCCTGGCCTACTTCTCGACTACCGGCAGCGCCGACCCGGGCCTCTATGCGCCGGCGCCTGTCACCGGCAGTGCCAACGGCCGCCCGGACACACAGGGCGTGATCCTCGAACTCGACTACCTGCCGCATCCGCAGGTCAAGCTGGCGCTGCAGTACACGTGGTATCTCAAGTTCAACGGCGCGCGCAGCAATTACGACGGCAACGGCCGCAACGCACTCGACAACAACACGATCTATCTGCTCGGCTGGTTCATGTTCTAGCCCGATCAGGGGAGAGGAAGCCCGCGATGAACAGACTCCACAAGCCCAGGTGGGCATGCGTGGCCGCGCTGATGGCGATGGCGGCAGCCGGATGGTCCACCACCACCGCTGGCGCGCAAGACGGCGAAAAGCTGGCGGCGCAATTGTGTTCGTCCTGCCACGGCGTGCACGGCAAGAGCGAATCGCCCATGTTCCCGCGCCTGGATGCGCAGGTGCCGCACTACCTGGAAGCGCAGCTCAAGGGATTCCGCAACCGTGGCCGCGGCGAGACCGACGCGCAGGCCTTCATGTGGGGGATCGCCTCGCAGCTCGATGACGCGACCATCGGCTCGCTAGCCGAGTACTACGCGCGCCAGAGCGCGCCAGCCGGCCCCGCTGGCGATCCGGCGCTGATGGCGCGCGGCAAGGAGATCTTCGAGCACGGCCTAGCGGCCGAGGGTGTGCCGGCCTGTGCGTCCTGCCACGGCGCCCACGCCGAGGGCAACGACACCTTCCCGCGCCTGGCGGGGCAGCATGCGGCGTATCTCTTGCGGCAGATCGGCGTGTTCAAGAACGGCACCCGTGCCAACGCCCCGGTGATGAGCGCTGTCGCCCACACGCTGACGGACGAACAGGCGAAGGCGGTGGCCGCCTTCCTGCAGGCGCAGTAGTACGGGTCGGGTCGCCGAGTCAGTCAGTTGGACTGGGCCGGCGCGGCGGCGCTCTCCGCGCGCATCCATTCGAACACCGGCAGCGTCGCCGGCAAGACCGGATCGACGGTGATCGGCAGTGTCTGCCAAGCGAAGTCCTGCTCTTCCAGCGCGCGCAGCGTGCCTTCCCACGCCGTCACCTTGCAGAAGTGCAGCCGCACGTAGGCGTGCGGGTAGTCGTGCTCGATGGTGTGCCACGGCACACAGGTGCGCAGCGTGATATCCAGCTCTTCCTTCAGCTCGCGCGTGAGCGCGGCTTCCACCGACTCCCCCGCCTCCAGCTTGCCGCCGGGGAATTCCCAGTAGCCCGCGTACGGTTTGCCCTCGGGGCGCTGCGCCAACAGGAACTGGCCATCCGGCTGCACCAGCACGCCGACGGCCACCTCAGTGATCTTGCGGCCGTCCGGCGTGTGCGTGGCCGGCACCTGCATCAGCGTCTCAGCCGACATGCTGCCGCCCATGCTTGCCGCCCCAGTCGCGCGCGAACTGCCACGCCACCCGGCCCGAACGCGAGCCGCGTTCCAGCGCCCACACCAGCGCATCGCCCCGGGCGGCGGCGATGTCCTCGTCGCTGCAGCCGAAATGCTTGAGCCAGTGTGCGACGATGGTCAGGTACTCGTCCTGCTTGGGCGGGTAGAACGACAGCCACAGCCCGAAGCGCTCCGACAGCGAAATCTTCTCCTCCACCACCTCGCCCGGATGGATCTCGCCGTCCGGCATGTGCTGGTAAGTCTCGTTGTCCTTCATGTACTCCGGCAGCAGGTGGCGCCGGTTGGAGGTGGCGTAGATCAGCACGTTGTCCGACTGCGCCGCCACCGAGCCGTCCAGCGCCGACTTCAGCGCCTTGTAGCCGGATTCGCCCTCCTCGAACGACAGGTCGTCGCAGAAGATCGCGAAGCGCTCGGGGCGCGCGGCGAGCTGCTCGACGATGTCACCGAGGTCAGCCAGGTCATCCTTGTCGACCTCCACCAGGCGCAGGCCTTCGCCCACGAATGCGTTCAGGCACGCCTTGATGAGCGACGACTTGCCGGTGCCACGCGCGCCGGTCAGCAGCACGTTGTTGGCCGGCAGCTGGCGCACGAACTGGCGCGTGTTGGCGACGATGGCGTCCTTCTGGCGCTCGATGTTGTGCAGGTCGGACAGATGGATCGGCGGCAGCTGACGGATCGGCGACAGGTAGCCGATGTTGCCGAACAGGCTCTGGCGCTTGCGCCAGCGGAAGGCGACCGCCTCCTTCCAGCCGGCTTCGGTCAGCTCGGGGGGCAGCCACTGCTCGAGCCGCCCGAGAAAGCGGTCGAGCCGTGCGGACAGATCGGACGACATGGCAGCAGGCTCCGGCTTACGAGCGGTAGTCCGCGTTGATCGACACGTAGTCGTGCGAGAAGTCGCACGTCCACACGGTAGCGGTGGCATCGCCGCGGCCGAGCGCGATGCGCACGGTGATCTCGGTCTGCTTCATCACGCGCTGGCCATCTTCCTCGCGGTAGTCGGGGTTGCGGCCACCGTCGCGAGCGACCCAAACGTCGTCGAGCCACAGGTTGACGCCGTTCACGTCGAGGTCGGTCACGCCGGCATAGCCGACGGCGGCCAGGATGCGGCCCAGGTTGGGGTCCGAGGCATAGAACGCGGTCTTGACCAGCGGCGAGTGCGCGACCGCGTAGGCGATCTGGCGGCACTCTTCCACGTTGCGGCCACCTTCGACCTGGATGGCCATGAACTTGGTGGCACCCTCGCCGTCGCGCACGATCTTCTGCGCCAGCGCTTGTGCGAGGCCGGTCAGCGCATCGCGCAGCGCGGCGTAGTCCGGATGCGAGGTCGAGTCGATGCGCGGCGTGCCGGCACGGCCCGTGGCGATGATGACGAAGGAGTCGTTGGTCGAGGTATCGCCGTCGACCGTCACGCTGTTGAACGAGTGATCGGCCGCGTAGCGCACCAGGCCTTGCAGCACGGCCTCGTCCACGTTGGCGTCGGTGGCGATGAAACCGAGCATGGTCGCCATGTTCGGGCGGATCATGCCGGCGCCCTTGCTGATGCCCGACATGCGCACGGTCTTGCCCGACAGCGTGCAGGTGGCCGATGCGGCCTTGGGCACGGTGTCGGTGGTCATGATGGCTTCGGCAGCGGCCAGCCAGTTGTCGGGCTTGGCGTTGGCCTGTGCGGCGGGCAGCCCGGCGATGACGCGGTCGACCGGCAGCGGCTCCAGGATCACGCCCGTCGAGAACGGCAGCACCTGCTGCGCCGACACGCCCAGCAGCTTGGCCACCGCGTCGCAGGTCTGGCGCGCATGGGCGAGGCCCGGTGCGCCGGTACCAGCGTTCGCATTGCCGGTGTTCACGACGATGGCGCGGGCGCCCAGGCCACTCGCCAGATGCTCGCGGCAGACCTGCACCGGCGCCGCGCAGAAGCGGTTCTGTGTGAACACGCCGGCCACGCTCGAACCCTCGGCGATACGCACCAGCAGCACGTCCTTGCGATTGGCCTTGCGCACACCGGCTTCGGCCCAGCCGAGGTCCACGCCGTCGATCGGCAACAGGGAGGCAGCAGCGGGGGCGACGAGATTCACAGCCATGGAGCACACCTTTCAAATGAGGATGCCCGCAATGCGGGCATCGTGAATCAACAGAAAACGAAACGCGCCGCGCAGGCGGCGCGCATCAGCAGCGTCAGGCCAGCTTGCCGTGGCACTGCTTGTACTTCTTGCCAGAACCGCACGGGCACGGATCGTTGCGGCCGACCTTGGGCACCTCGCCCGCCAGCGCTGCGGCAGCAGAAGCTGCCGCCGAGCGGTGCGCCGGCATCGCCGGCGTGGCGCCATGCACCTCGGCATCGCCCGCGGCCACTTCGACCAGGTCCTCGAACTCATCGTGCTTGTACTGCACGTTGGTCAACGCCGAGAGATCCTCTTCGATCTGCTCGGATGCCTCTTCCAGCTGCTCCTGCGACTGGATGCGCACCGTGAACACGATGCGCGTGACTTCGTTGCGGATGGTATCGAGCAGACGGCCGAACAGTTCGAACGACTCGCGCTTGTATTCCTGCTTCGGGTCCTTCTGCGCATAGCCGCGCAGGTGGATGCCCTGGCGCAGCATGTCCAGCGCAGCCAGGTGCTCGCGCCAGTGCGTATCGAGGCTTTGCAGCATCACCGAGCGTTCGAAGCCGGCAAACGACTCGCGGCCGACCTGCGCCACCTTGCCTTCGTACACCGCTTCGGCGGCTTCCTGCACCATGTTGAGCAGGTCTTCGTCCTCGATCGACTGTGCGGCCTCCAGCGTCTTGACCAGCGGCTGATCGACGCCCCAGTCGTCGCGCAGCGCCTTCTCCAGGCCGGCGACGTCCCACTGCTCTTCCATGGTCTCGGCCGGCACGTAGGTGCGGAACAGCTCGACGAACACGGATTCGCGCAGGTTCTTGACCAGATCGCCCACATCGCCCGCTTCGAGGATCTCGTTGCGCAGCTTGTAGATCTCGCGGCGCTGGTCGTTGGCGACGTCGTCGTACTGCAGCAGCTGCTTGCGGATGTCGAAGTTTCGGCCCTCGACCTTGCGCTGGGCGGATTCGATCGAACGCGTCACGATGCCGGCCTCGATCGGCTCGCCTTCGGGCATCTTCAGGCGGTCCATGATGGCGCGCACGCGGTCGCCCGCGAAGATGCGCAGCAGTTGGTCATCCAGCGACAGGTAGAAGCGCGACGAGCCCGGGTCGCCCTGACGGCCGGCACGACCGCGCAGCTGGTTGTCGATCCGGCGCGATTCATGACGCTCGGTGCCGACGATGTGCAGACCGCCGGCGGCCTTGACCTGCTCGTGCAGCGATTGCCATTCGTCCTGCAGCGTCTTCACGCGCGATGCCTTCTCTTCGTCGGAGAGGGACTCATCGGCCATCACGAAGCCGGATTGCTTCTCCACGTTGCCGCCCAGCACGATGTCGGTACCGCGGCCCGCCATGTTGGTGGCGATGGTGATCATCTTGGGCCGACCGGCCTGCGCGACGATCTCGGCTTCGCGGGCGTGCTGCTTGGCGTTGAGCACCTGGTGCGGCAGCTTGGCCTGGTTCAGCAGGTTCGACAGCAGCTCGGAGTTCTCGATGGACGTCGTGCCCACCAGCACCGGCTGGCCACGGTCGAAGCAGTCGCGGATGTCGCGGATGACGGCGTCGTAGCGCTCCTTCGCGGTCTTGTAGATCTGGTCCTGCAGGTCGTTGCGCTGGGGCGCCCGGTTGGTCGGGATCACCACCGTCTCCAGGCCGTAGATCTCCTGGAATTCGTACGCTTCCGTATCGGCCGTGCCGGTCATGCCCGACAGCTTGTTATACATGCGGAAGTAGTTCTGGAACGTGATGGTCGCCAGCGTCTGGTTTTCCTGCTGGATCTGCACGCCTTCCTTGGCTTCCACGGCCTGGTGCAGACCGTCGGACCAGCGGCGGCCCGACATCAGGCGGCCGGTGAATTCGTCAACGATCACCACCTCGCCGTTCTGCACCACGTAGTGCTGATCGCGGAAGAACAGGCTGTGCGCGCGCAGGGCGGCGTACAGGTGGTGCATCAGCGTGATGTTCTGCGGCGCGTAGAGCGATTCGCCCTCGCCGATCAGGCCGGCCTGCAGCAGGATTTGTTCGGCCTTCTCGTGGCCCGATTCGGTCAGGTAGACTTGGTGCGACTTCTCGTCGACGTAGTAGTCGCCCGGCTTCTCGACGCCCGTGCCGTCGGCCTTCTCTTCACCGATCTGGCGCGTGAGCTGCGCCGGGATGCCGTTCATGCGGCGGTACATGTCGGTGTGGTCTTCGGCCTGGCCGGAGATGATCAGCGGGGTGCGCGCTTCGTCGATCAGGATCGAGTCCACCTCGTCGACGATGGCGTAGTTCAGCGGGCGCTGCACGCGCTGGCCCGCGTCGTAGACCATGTTGTCGCGCAGGTAGTCGAAGCCGAACTCGTTGTTGGTGCCGTAGGTGATGTCCGACGCGTAGGCGGCCTGCTTCTGGTCGTGGTCCATGGTGGTCAGGTTGACCCCCACCGACAGACCCAGCCAGTTGTAAAGCTGGCCCATCCACTCCGCATCGCGCTGCGCGAGATAGTCGTTCACGGTGATGACGTGCACGCCCTGGCCGGCAATCGCGTTCAGGTACACCGCCAGCGTGGCCGTCAGCGTCTTGCCCTCACCCGTGCGCATTTCGGCGATCTTGCCGTTGTGCAGGACCATGCCGCCGATGAGCTGCACGTCGAAGTGGCGCATCTTCATCACGCGCTTGCTGGCCTCGCGGCACAC
>CAJXMR010000168.1 GCA_913056305.1 uncultured Ralstonia sp. | reverse complement strand
CGGACCGCATCGCCTCGCCGCTGCAGATCATGATCGAAGGCCCGATCGGCGGCGCCGCGTTCAACAACGAATTCGGCCGGCCCAACCTGGGCGGCTATTTCCGCGTCTACGAGCAGAACGTGGCCGGCACCGTGCGCGGCTATCACAAGCCGATCATGATTGCCGGCGGCATCGGCAGCATCGATGACGGCCATACGCACAAGCATGGCCTGCCGGCCGGCACGCTGCTGATCCAACTGGGCGGCCCCGGCATGCGCATCGGCATGGGCGGCGGCGCCGCCAGCTCGATGGCGACCGGCACCAACACGGCCGACCTGGACTTCGATTCCGTCCAGCGCGGCAACCCCGAAATGCAGCGCCGCGCGCAGGAAGTCATCAACGCGTGCTGGGCGCTGGGCGCGGACAACCCGATCCTGTCGATCCACGACGTGGGCGCGGGCGGCATCTCCAACGCCTTCCCGGAAATCGTCGACGGCGCCGACAAGGGCGCGCGCTTCGACCTGCGCCAGGTGCACCTGGAAGAGTCCGGCCTGAGCCCGGCTGAAATCTGGTGCAACGAATCGCAGGAACGCTACACGCTGGCCATCGCCCCGGGCGATTTCCCGCGCTTCCAGGCCATGTGCCAGCGCGAACGCGCACCGTTCTCGGTGGTCGGTTTCGCCACGGACGAGCAGCAACTGCAAGTGGTCGACAGCGATGCCGCTGCCGAGGCCGCCGAGCACTTCCCGGTCAACATGCCGATGGACGTGCTGCTGGGCAAGCCGCCGCGCATGCATCGCGACGTGCGCCGCGTCGCGCAGGAACTGCCTGAAGTGGACGTCACCGGTCTGGACCTGGAGACGGTTGCGCGCGACGTGCTGCGCCACCCGACCGTCGCCAGCAAGTCGTTCCTCATCACCATCGGCGATCGCACCGTCGGCGGCCTGAACACGCGCGACCAGATGGTCGGCCCGTGGCAAGTGCCGGTGGCCGACGTGGCTGTCACCACGCTCGACTTCAAGGGCTACACGGGCGAGGCGATGACCATGGGCGAGCGCACCCCGCTGGCCGTCATCAACGCTCCGGCCTCGGGCCGCATGGCCGTTGGCGAGGCCATCACCAACATCGCGGCGGCACCGATCGCCTCGCTCACGCAACTGAAGCTGTCGGCCAACTGGATGGCCGCCTGCGGCGTGGACGGCGAAGACGCCCGCCTGTACGACACCGTCAAGGCAGTGGGCATGGAGCTGTGCCCGGCGCTGGGCATCAGCATCCCGGTGGGCAAGGACTCGTTGTCGATGCGCACCAAGTGGGAAGACGCGGGCCAGGCCAAGGAAGTGGTGGCGCCGGTGTCGCTGATCGTCTCGGCCTTCGCGCCGGTGACGGACGTGCGCGGCACGTTGACCCCGCAGCTCAAGGCCGTTGAATCCACCAGCGCGCCCGCCGACACCACCCTGATCCTGATCGACCTGGGCCGCGGCAAGCACCGCATGGGCGGCAGCATCCTGGCGCAGGTCACGCAGCAGATCGGCAACAGCGTGCCGGACGTCGACGACGCCGCAGACTTGCAGCGCTTCTTCGCCGCCATCCAGCAACTGAACGCCAGCGGCGCGCTGCTGGCCTACCACGACCGCTCCGACGGCGGCCTGTGGGCCACTGTCTGCGAAATGGCCTTCGCCGGCCACACCGGCGTGTCGCTCAACGTCGACATGCTCACGCTCGACGGTACGCACGAATCCGACTACGGCGACGCCAAGAACTGGGCGCAGCAGGTCTCCGGCCGCCGCGCCGACCTGACGCTGCGGGCGCTGTTCAACGAAGAACTCGGCGCCGTGATCCAGGTGCCGCTGGCGCAGCGCGACGCCGTCTTCGCGGTGCTGCGCGAGCACGGCCTGTCCGGCTGCAGCCACGTGATCGGCGCGCCGAATGCCAACGGCCACATCGAAATCTGGCGCGACGCCAAGAAGGTCTTCAGTGCCTCGCGCATCGAGCTGCAACGCACCTGGACCGACGTCTCCTGGCGCATCGCCAGCCTGCGCGACAACCCCGAGTGCACGCAGAGCGAATACGACCTCCTGCTCGATGCCGAAGACCCGGGCATCTCGCCCAAACTCACCTTCAACATTGCCGAGGACGTGGCCGCGCCGTTCATCGCGACGGGCGCCCGCCCGCGCATGGCGATCCTGCGCGAGCAGGGCGTCAACTCGCAGGTGGAAATGGCCTACGCGATGGACAAGGCCGGCTTCGACACCTACGACGTGCACATGAGCGACCTGCTGGCCGGCCGCACGAACCTGGCCGACTTCAAGGGCTTCGTGGCCTGCGGCGGCTTCAGCTACGGCGACGTGCTGGGCGCGGGCGAGGGCTGGGCGAAGACGATCCTCTTCAACAGCATGCTGGCCGAGCAGTTCGCGGCCTTCTTCAACCGCACGGATTCGATCGCGCTGGGCGTGTGCAACGGCTGCCAGATGATGGCGAGCCTGGCCACCATCATCCCGGGCGCCGGCGCATGGCCGAAGTTCACGCGCAACCAGTCGGAGCAGTACGAAGGCCGCCTGGTGACGGTGCAGGTGGAGGCATCGCCGTCGATCTTCTACGCGGGCATGGAAGGCAGCCGCATCCCCATCGTCGTCGCGCACGGCGAGGGCTATGCGGACTTCTCGCAGCAGGGCGACATCAGCAAGGTGGCCGTGGGCCTGCGCTTCGTCGACAACCGTGGCCAGGTCACGCAAGCCTATCCGCTGAACCCGAACGGCTCGCCGCAGGGCATCGCCTCTGTGACGACGCACGACGGCCGCTTCACCGCGCTGATGCCGCATCCGGAGCGCGTATTCCGTGCGGTGCAGATGAGCTGGCATCCGAAGGAATGGGAAGCCGCTGGCGACGGCAGCAGCCCGTGGATGCGGATGTTCCGCAATGCGCGCAAGTGGATGGCGTAAGCAGTCTGCTCAGCAGCAAAATGAAAAACGCGCCGAGGGTGACCTCGGCGCGTTTTTCTTTGGTGCTTTGCAGATAGGATTGCGCAGATAGGTGCGGTAAAGGATGCGCTGACGCCTCTCGCCAGCCACCCTTAATCCCGCACATCAGGACACGTGCGTCGATGTCAGATTGAGTGCCACTGCTTGCGCGACTTCGATGCCGTCGATGGCCGCCGAATAGATACCGCCGGCATACCCCGCGCCTTCGCCGGCCGGATACAGGCCTTCGACGTTCATGCTTTGGTAATCGTCTTTGCGTCGAACCCGGATCGGTGACGAGGTGCGCGTCTCCACACCGGTGAGCACGGCATCGTGCATCGCGAAGCCTGCGATCTTCTTATCGATCTGGGGGAGGGCTTCACGGATGGCTTCGATCACGTAGTCAGGGAGTGCGGTGCTGAGATCGGTCGGGTGCACGCCCGGCTTGTACGACGGCACCACGGCGCCAAGCGACGTCGACGGCCGGCCGGCGATGAAATCACCAACCAGTTGACCCGGCGCCTGGTAATTGCCGCCGCCAAGTTCGAATGCCCGCTCTTCCCACTTGCGCTGGAACGCGATGCCCGCCAACGGGCCACCCGGATAGTCGTCCGGCGTGATGCCGACAACGATGCCCGCATTCGCGTTGCGCTCGGCTCGGGAATACTGGCTCATGCCGTTGGTGACCACGCGGCCGGGTTCGGAAGTTGCCGCGACCACCGTGCCGCCCGGGCACATGCAGAAGCTGTAGACGGCCCGCCCATTGCTGCAGTGATGGACCACCTTGTAGTCGGCCGCGCCGAGTTCCTTGTGGCCCGCAAACTTGCCGAAGCGGGCACGATCGATCAACCCCTGCGGATGTTCGATGCGAAAGCCCAGTGAAAACGGCTTGGCTTCGATATAAACACCGCGATCGTGCAGCATCTGGAACGTGTCGCGAGCGCTGTGGCCAACGGCCAGCACGACGTGGTCGCACCGCAGCGTTTCACCGTTCGAGAGCTTGAGCGCACGCACCTTGCCCTGATCGATTTCGATATCGTCAACCCGGGTTTCGAAGCGCACTTCGCCGCCCAGTTCGTGGATGGTGGCGCGCATTTTTTCCACCATGCTGACGAGGCGGAACGTGCCGATGTGCGGCCGGCTCAGATACAAGATGTCTTCCGGTGCGCCCGCTTTAACGAATTCCTCGAGCACCTTGCGGCCATAGTGGTGCGGGTCCTTGATCTGGCTATACAGCTTGCCGTCGGAAAACGTCCCGGCCCCGCCTTCGCCGAACTGCACGTTGGATTCAGGGTTGAGCACCGACTTGCGCCACAGGCCAAAGGTGTCCTTGGTGCGCTCGCGCACGGCTTTGCCACGTTCAAGGATGATGGGGCGGAACCCCATCTGCGCGAGGATCAGTCCTGCGAACAGGCCGCACGGCCCCATGCCGATCACCACCGGACGCGGGCGCGTCGTGTGCTCGGGCGCCTTCGCGACAAAGCGGTATGTCATGTCGGGCGTCACCCCGCAATGCGGCTTGCCAGCGAGCCGCTTGTGCACGGCCGCTTCGTCCTTGACTTCGACGTCGACGATATAGGTCAGCTTGATATCCGAGCGCTTGCGAGCATCATGCGCGCGGCGGAATACGGTGAAATGGACAAGCCCATCTGCCGCTACGCCGAGATCCGCGAGGCGCGCGCGAACCGCGGCTTCAAGATCGCTTTCGGCGTGGTCCAGAGGGAGTTTGACTTCACTTAAACGTAACATGGGTGCCAGGGTGCAATCACCACGGAAATCGTGGCCGACCCGTATTTTATAGGTTTGGCGGCTTTTCAAACGGAATGAAGCCGCACGACGAAGCGCGAGTGCTTCAGTGGCGTGCGGATGGTCGTGGGGCCGCCTTCAAGCATGGATGGCCGATCGAGCCGTCGGAGCGAGCCGAAGTGCCTGCGGCCGGCCCACGAGCCACGGTTCGAGCAAGGGTGCCACGTCACGCTGCCAGGCCTCGCCGTGTGCGAAGGCGTCGAGCGCGGCAGTGTCGCTGAACATCGCCAAGCCAACGAGCACCTGCTCGCCCTCACGCACCGGCAGGCGCGCGAAGTTGTTGGCGCTCGGCTCGGTGACATACCAGCCCAGCACCTTGGCGCCGCCGGCGCGCAGCGTGTGCGTCATCGCGTCACGGCACAGCAGTAGCAGCGTCTCGCCCGCGGCCTCGCGAAGACTGAACACGGTCGCGCCGAGAATGCCCGGCGGCAGCTCCGCCGAGCCCGCAGCGGCACGATCGTCTGGCTTCGATGCCACGGCCGCGCCAGGCCATGCGGGCTTGAGCAGCAACACGTTGTCCCAGTCGAGCATCGTTGGATTGGCCGCGTTGCTGTGCGCGGCCCAGACCGGTCCGCTGTAGAAGGCTTGCAGGCCTTGTGCGCGGCTGGCCATGTCGGCAAAACCGCGCAGCCAGACAAAGCGGTCGGCATCGTCCAGGTCGCGGAACTGGCCCATCACACGCATGCCGACGGCCTCCTGGCTTTCGACCAACTCACGGTCGAACAGCTCGATCAGCACATCGCGCTGGTTTGGGTGCGTCGTGTACTGACGCAACTCGACGACTTGGCAGTCTTGGGACGCAGGTGCGGTTACTGGTAACAAGTCAGGCATGTTGACCTCGTCAATCAGGAAGGGCTACCAGTCGCTCTGCAGGTGGCCGGAGGGTGGAGCAGCACGTTTCGCGATCAAAGCGTTCCCAAAACGTGCTGGATCTGAGAGTCGGCGTACTGCCAGCACCAACCTCGGACTGGGCTCAATGCAGGATCGCGACCTTGCCAAAGGACTGCCCACCGCCCAGACGGGCATAGGCTGCCGCGGCTTCGTTGATACCAAACGCCTTGTCGATGATCGGGGTGATGCGATGGGCCGCGACAGCACGGGCGACGTCGGCGAGGTCTTCCACCGGCCCAGTGTTGTTGCCCTGGACGGTGACGCCCTTGGCGATGATCGGCATCAGGTCGATCGCAGCGCTTGTGCCGGCCACGAAACCAATCGTGAAGACCACGCCACCATGGGCCGTCGCTTTCAGCGAACGCGCGAAGCTGTCGCCTCCCACCGTCTCGATCACGAGATCGGCACCGCGCCCTTCGGTGAGCTTCAGGATCTCGATCTCCCAGTCAGGGGTCGCCCGATAGTTGACGGTCAGGTCGGCGCCCAGCTTGCGCACGCGCTCCAGCTTTTCGTCGGATGATGAGGTCACGATCACCGTGGCGCCAAAGGCCTTGGCGAGTTGCAGGGCGAACAGGCTGACGCCGCCCGTGCCAAGCAGGACGACCACCGATCCTGGCCGGATGTTCGCCGCGCGCAGCGCTCGCCACGCGGTGGTGCCGGCGATGGGCAGGGTCGCCGCCTCGGCAAAGCTGAGGTGATCGGGCAGGCGCACCAGGCCGCGTTCATCGACGACGGCATATTCCGCCAGCGACCCCGGGAGGGACACGCCGCGCATCTGCGAGACATTGACCGGCGAGATCCGCCCACCGCGCCATCCAGGCATGAAATGCGGGACGACGCGGTCGCCAACCTTCACGCCCGTCACGTCCTGGCCTACGGCAGCGACTTCACCGGCCCCGTCGGCGACCGGAACAAGCGGAAACTTGGGGACTGGAAAATGACCGCCCGCCACGGCGAGATCGAGAAAATTCAGGCTGGCGGCGCGCAGCCGCACCAGCACTTCACCCGGTCCTGCGACGGGATCGGGCAGGGTGGTGGGTTTCAGGGCGTCGAGCGAGGCGGCGGTCAGTTCGATGGCATGCATGGCAATCTCCTTTGGGATGGACAGGTCGGCTTGTTTGCCTTGACATCCATAGTAGACCTGCCATTTTTATAGATAATCTGGCTTTACCGCAGGATATTCATGCACTCAGCACAGCAATGGTTGAACGGTTCACAGGTGGAGGAGGCGGTCGCCTTCGCGGTGGTCGCGGAGCAAGGCTCTTTCGCCAAAGCAGCGCTCATCCTTGAGCGCGACGCCACCATCCTGTCGCGCCGTGTCACGTCGCTGGAACGGCGGCTTGGTGTGCGCCTCCTGGAACGGACGACACGCCGGCTCACCCTGACCGAAGCGGGGACTGCGTTCCTTGCCCGGGTCCGAGCCGGTCTCGGCGCCTTGTCCGAAGCCGAGGCCATGGCTTCATCAGAAGCCCTCAGCGGTCCGCGTGGCACCCTGCGTCTGGCCTTGCCGGCGAGTTTCGCGCGGATGTGGATTGCCCCGATCTTGCCGGCATTCCTGGCCCGCTATCCCGAGGTCCGGATCGAAGCGAACCTTGCCAACACCTTTGTCGATCTGGTCGCCGGGGGCTTCGACGCGGCCGTGCGCATCGGCGCGTTGCCGGACTCGAGTCTCGTCGCTCGGCGTATCGCCGGTCATCGTCGGATGCTCTGCGCCTCACCCGCCTATCTCGACCGACATGGCGTGCCGCAGGAACCAACCGATCTCGCCCACCACGCCTGCCTCGGCTTCACCGGCTTCGCCAGCCACCCCAATTGGCACTTCGTCCATCCGTCCGAAGGTCGCAGCGTGACTGTGCGGATCACCGGCCCGCTGGTGTGCGACGATACCAAGGCGCTCGTTCAGGCCGCTGTGCGCGACGCGGGCATCATGATGTGCGCCGACTGGCTGGTCGGCCGGGAACTGGCGAGCGGCCAGCTCCTGCCAGTGCTAAGCGCCTGGACCACGCAGGACGCGGGGGCCGTTTATGCGGTCGTGCCGTCCAACCAGCTCTTGCCCGCCAAGACACGGGCTTTTGTCGACTGGATCGTCGAAAGCTTCGCTCCGATTCCGCCGTGGAGGCTCTCGCGGGAAGCGCCCTGATGCAGGTTCGAATTCTGCCGGGGGCG
This sequence comes from uncultured Ralstonia sp., assembly GCA_913056305.1. GTDB lineage: Bacteria > Pseudomonadota > Gammaproteobacteria > Burkholderiales > Burkholderiaceae > Ralstonia. Next base: position 2,703 of record CAJXMR010000168.1, on the reverse strand, counting down.
CTACTTCGGTACAGAACTGGGCACGCCAAAACCTGCCGTTTTTGCGCTTTCAGCAGCGACGAGCGTCGGAGTTCGGCAGTTCGGCGCCCATATGACGGTTGGTTGGGTTGGACTACTTGTAGTAACCGACACCGCATCCCAGGCCTGCGACCCCGGTAGTGAAGCTCGCCTTCGGCACCCACGTCTTGTCAGCGCCGGGCTTGGGAGACATGTAGCTAATCTCATTGATCTGGCCCTCTTTTGCCGCGTCATAGAGCCTTGGGCCATACACGTCGCCTGTCGGGTCCTTAAATGTCCTCACATCCTTGCCGAGCAACCCCTTAACGTTGGGATTGCCGTTCGCGACGAGGCGTCCGTCGCTGAGGTTGAAGCAGAACGGATAGAGGTTGCCGACAAGGAAGCCGTTTTCGCCCTTGTTGATCTGGTCGAGCGTCTTGGCCTTATCGGCTTTGATGGCCGCAACCGTCTTTTCAAGCATGGCCTTAGCGTCCGCCGCAGTCCCTTGCGCGAATGCCGTCGTCGAGAACAAGGCAGCCATGGCGCCTAGCGCGCCAATCACGAGTTGACGAAACATGGACATTCCTCCCTGTCGAGCAATTTGCAATTGCCATGCACCGTGCGCAGGCCGGCAAGGCGTCATCTCTAAGCATCATAGGGGAATCGCGAGGGAGTCGTGCCCATCTTCATCGGCCGTGGCGATTCACCTGTCGCTAGACATTTGCCCGTACCGCCTACCTCGGAGGTCGCGGCTCACCCATGAACACAATGTCTGAAGCAGTCAACTCAAAATCGCGCCCCTTATACCGGAAACGAAAAATGTCTGGGCACTCAGGTTCCGCGATGCTCTTCGCGTATTGCAAGGCGGCGGCTTCGTCAGGGGTCAATTTGCCGAGGAGCCGGTATTTTGCGACTCGGTACATGCCACACGGCGTCTCTTCATACTCGCTATAGGCAGCAAGGCCAAAGAAGAGGGCAGCTAATACAAACACAACGGACAGGAATACCCAGGACAGGCGGTTGAGGGTTCGCATCGAGGAATTTGTTTTTGGAGGCAGAGCGAGGCGCTACTTTACTGCTGCTCTGCTTTCAACGCGTCCGAATGCGCGGGCGGAAACATCAATGAACCCTTATGGCCAAACTTGGCCGTCGGGTTGCTTGCCTTTAAGCAGATCAGCAGTGACCCACACTACGGACTCGAAGGCAACGCCTCCAAATATGGCGCCAGTAGCTCCCCCACCCAATTCATAAACACCTGCACCCGCACCGGCAGATTCCGCCGGTTCGGATACACCAGCGACACCGGCATCGGCGGCGGCCGGTTGTCGGGCAGCACCTCCACCAGCGTGCCATCTGCGATCAGCGCCGACAGCCCCGCATACACGGGCGCCTGGATCATCCCCAGCCCCGCGCGGCACGCAGCCTCGTAGCTTTCCGCCGAACTGACCGTCACCGCGCCGCGCATCGGGCGGAAGGCGGGCCGGCCATCCTCCACGTATTCCCACCCCGGCGATTTCGTCCCCAGCGTCTGCACGTAGTGAACGATGCGATGGTGATCCAAATCCTCCAGCGATTGCGGCATGCCATAGCGCGCGATATAGCCAGGGCTCGCACAGTTCATCTGCGGCAACTGCCCGAGCGGGCGGGCGATCAAGCTGCTGTCGGTGAGCGTGCCGATGCGCAGCACGCAATCAAAGCCTTCGCGCACGGGGTCGACACGGCGGTCGGTGCTGGAAAGCTCGATCTCCAGCTCGGGATGCGCATCGAGAAAACCGGGCAGGGCGGGGATGACGATGCGCCGCGCTACGCCCACCGGCATATCCACCCGCAGCCGCCCACGCAGCGCCTGCGGGCTGTGGCGAAACATCGTCTGCAGCTCATCCATGTCGGCCAGCAAGTCCTGGCAGCGCTCGTAGAAAGTCTGGCCGTCCTGCGTGAGCTGGACCTTGCGCGTGGTCCGGTGCAGCAGGCGCGTGCCGAGCATCGTTTCCAACTGCTGCACCGCCACCGAGGCCGCGGGCTTGGGGATGCTCAGGCTCTCGGCCGCGCGCGTGAAGCTGGCGAGTTCTGCCACGCGCACAAAGATCTGCATGGCTTCGAGTCGGTTGGTGGACATGGCGGTGGGCGGTCGATTGTTATCTGTGAGCAAACACAGCGATAGGATAGTCGAGATTTATTCTGCGTCTATCGCCCAATACCATGCTCTCACGGTGTTCGACACCCTTAACCCACTGGAGAGCAAGATGCCCCAATCCCACACCCCCATCGCCATCGTGACCGGCGGCAGCCGCGGCCTCGGCAAGAACATGGTCCAGAAACTGGCCAAGAACGGCACCGACGTGATCTTCACGTACCGCAGCAACCGCGCCGAGGCCGACGCGCTGGTCGCCGAGTTGACCGCCCAGGGCCGCCGCGCCGCCGCGCTGCAACTCGATACCGGCAAGATCGGCACCTTTGCGGCCTTTGCCGACGCTGTGCGCGGCGTGCTGGCGCAATGGAAAGCCGAGCGCTTTGACTACCTCGTCAACAACGCCGGCATCGGCATCCATGGCACCGTGGCGGAAACCACCGAAGCCCAGTTCGACGAGCTGATGAACGTGCACTTCAAGGGTGTGTTCTTCCTCACGCAGACGCTGCTGCCGCTCATGGCCGACGGCGGGCGCATCGTCAATATCTCGTCGGGGCTGGCGCGCTTTGCGCTGCCGG
>CAJXMR010000167.1 GCA_913056305.1 uncultured Ralstonia sp. | reverse complement strand
CGGGTGACGGTGCCGCGCAGCGTGTTGCTGTCGCCGATGAAGTTGGCGACGAACTCGTTGCAGGGGGATTCGTACAGGCTGTCCACGGTGTCGAGCTGCTGCACGATGCCCTTGTCGAACACCGCCACGCGGTCGGACATGGTGAGCGCCTCGCCCTGGTCGTGCGTCACGTAGACGAAGGTCACGCCGAGCTTTTCATGCAGCGACTTCAGCTCGTATTGCATGTGCTCGCGCAGCTGCTTGTCGAGCGCGCCGAGCGGCTCATCCATCAGCACCAGCTTGGGCTCGAACACCAGCGCGCGGGCCAGCGCAATGCGCTGCTGCTGGCCGCCCGAGAGCTGCGCCGGATAGCGCTTGGCAAAGCTTTCCATGCGCACCATCTGTAGCGCCTTGTGCACGCGGTCGGCACGCTCGCTGGCGGGGATCTTGCGCACCGTCAGCGGGTACTCGACGTTCTGCGCCACTGTCAGGTGTGGGAACAGCGCGTAGTTCTGGAACACCATGCCGATGTTGCGCTTGTGCGGCGGCACGGTGTTCAGCAGCGTGCCTTCCAGGCGGATCTCGCCGCCGGTCGGGAACTCGAACCCGGCCAGCATCATCAGGCAGGTGGTCTTGCCGGAGCCGGACGGCCCGAGCAAGGTGAGGAACTCGCCCTGGTAGATGTCCAGGTCCAGATGCTTGACGACGAGGGTCTCGCCGTCATAGGTCTTGCGTACACCGCGAAAGCTGACGATAACGTCGTCGGTCTTCATGCTTGTCTCCCTGCGCTTGCTGCTCCGGCCAACACGCTCAACGTCTCAAGGTGTCAACGTTGTGTCGGACTGTGAACGGAATATAGCGGCTCATGGTTTTATCAAGTGGACCCAATCCTGGTTATTTGATGGAGCCATTTTGCGTGACGCAGCCGGCACCGCAAGCGGGCCTTAGCCCCTCCGGCACCACAATAGGGAAAAGCCCTGATGGCTTGCCCAGGCAAGCATGGCGGGCATTTCTGGCATCCGGCGGCATCGGTTGAGTGTAGGCGGCCGCGGGTGCTGATGTCGCAACGGTGGGGATGATCGGATGGAGCCAATTGAGGCAGTCGGAAAGCGCGGTTGGCGTGCCTGAGATTGGTGCGCTGCACAGTCCCGAAAACGGTGCGCGGCCATTGGGTGAAGGCGAGAAGTCGCGGGCCGGAGTCACGCGGATGTTGTCTTGCAGCAACCCGGATGGCCGTCGATATGTGGTCGGACTCCCGCACCAAAGCCAACGGGCACCCGAAGGTGCCCGTCTTTCACTGCGCGCTGGAGGGGCGTGACGAGGATCGGCTCGATGCGTCAGCCGGCGCGTCGCCGCATCAACTGGCGCAGCGACAGCGCGTGCAGCAGGATCGAGCTTGGCACCACGAACGCCGGCGTCAGCACATCCGGATACACGCCGGCGCCAATGCTCGGCACATCCGGCACGATCAACTGGAACTGTCCGGGCGAAGTGATCATCCCCAGGGTGATTGCGACGGCAAAGTCGGTGAGGCCGAGGAGGTTCCAGGCGATCGCGGTCTTGCGCCCCTGGGGGGTGCCGCTTGCCACGGCGGTGGCGGCCGACACCGCAAACACACCGGTCAGCACATCGCCGATGCCCGCCGGCAACGCGAACACGCCGGGCAGCGCGCCATTCAGCCAGGCAGCGAGCGCCCAGCCGCCGAAGATGCGGTAGACCTGGAGCGCGATGAGCCAGCTAGCCGGCATCGCATCGAGCACTTGCCCCACCCGCTTCGAGAGCAGTAACAACGGTGCGCCGATGATCACCGGCAGGAAGATCGCCAACGGCAGCGACGGCAGCGGTGACGCATCCGCGCGAAAGACGCCGTTGATCGCCGCGCTCCAGGCGAGCGCGAACCAAAGTGTGTCGGTGGCCATGACCGCCAGCCAGGTCGCGCGGCGTTGGCGCGGCGTCAGGTCGGTGCGTTCGAGGCCGAGCCACAGCCCGAGCGCGATCAGCGCGTGGGCCATCAACTGGTGGGCCGTGGTCGTCATGCCGCTGGTCTCGATGATCGGCTGCCAGCCGACCAGCGCAATCCACAGGACGGTCAGCGGGACGATCCAGAGCAGGCCGCGCCAGGTGGGGCGCGGCGGGAGGATGCTGCTGGGAGCGGTGGCGGTGGTCATCATCGGTTCTCCAGGTGCATTCAAGCGTGCGTGGACGCGACCTCGAACACCGCGGTGAGAATGCCGACGCGGCCTTCCAGTAGATTGCGCGCTAGGTTGGCAAGCAGCTGCCCGAAGCCCGGCCCCATCAGGACGCCAAGATTGGGGGAGGGTGGCGGCCCGGACTCGCGCAGTTGGGCGGCCCAGGCCTTGGCGGCTTGGGTGTCGTCGTGGCATGCCAGCGTGCGGAAACCCGCTTGCTCGATGGCTGTGCGCGTGGCATCGGCGGTCAGGAGAAAACTGGTGGTCGGCGCTTGCGCCCAGGGCACGGGGTAGTGCGGTTCACTGCCGTTGGCGACGACGTCGTAGGTCGCGAACCGTCCGCGTGGCTTCAACACGCGCCGGATCTCTTGGTAAAGCCGTGCGCGGTCGGCGATGTTCATGGCCACGTGCTGCAGCAAGACGGCGTCGAAGCTGCTGCCGTCGAAGGGCAGTTCGAGGGCGCTGGCGGTTTGGAACGACACCTGCTCGCTCTGCCCGGTGCGCTGGGTGAGATAGCGCGCGGCATCCACAAACGGTTCGCTCAGGTCGACCCCCGTGACCCGGCAGCCAACCGTCGCGGCCAGAAAGCGGGCCGGCCCGCCCACGCCTGAACCGACGTCCAGCACCGACATGCCGGCGGTGATCCCGGCCAATTGCGCAAGCTCGGCGGTGGCCGCCAGCCCACGGGTGTGAAACTGGTCCAGGCCGCTCAGGTGCTGCGGTGTGAGCGGCTGGTCTTCCGGTCCAAGGGCTGTGAGCGCCGTCTTCAGCCGCTCGGTCAGGCCGGTCGCGCGGTAGTGGTCGCGCACGCCATCAAGTGCATCATTCATTGCTAGGCTCCTCACGCTTGGTTTGCAGCTTAGTTGTACTATCGCTTCGCGCGGGCGACTATTCATTGCAATGTTGACGGGCCATGAAGCAGAACTTCACAGTCAGGCAGGGCGCGCTCGATGGCGTGGAAGCGTTCCTGAGCGTTGCCCAGCATCGCAGCTTTCGCAAGGCAGCCGCGGAACTCGGGGTGACGCCTTCGGCCATCAGCCAAGCGGTGCGTGTGCTGGAAACGCGTGTTGGCGCAGCGCTCTTCACACGCACCACGCGTAGTGTCGGCCTGACCGAAGCCGGAGAACGGTTTCTTGCGCGCGCAAAGCCCGCCTTCGAGGAGCTGGTCGCCGCCAGTCAGGTCGCGCGCGGGCTTGGCCAGCGGCCCGCCGGATTGTTGCGTCTGGCAGTGCCGCGCGCGGTTGTCCCGATCCTGCTGGAGCCCCTGATCGCATCCTTCTGCCAGGCCAACCCTGAGGTCGAGGTGGAGATCGCGGCCAGCGAGGAACTGGTGGATATTGCAGAGAAGGGGTTCGACGCCGGCATCCGGCTCGGCCAGTTCATCGCGGCCGATATGGTCGCGGTACCGCTGACGCCGCCCTTTCGTCTCGTCGTCGTCGGCAGCCCCGCCTACTTCGCCGGGCATCCCCGGCCTGAGCATACGGACGATCTGCGCCAACACGCCTGCGTGCGGTGGCGGCGGTCCAGCGGCGCGCTCGCGCACTGGACCTTCAACGACAATGGCCGCAGCGTTGAGATCGCCGTGGCCGGCCCCCTGATCGCCAGCGATTTCCCCACCATGCTTGGCGCGGCCGTCGAAGGCATGGGCCTTGCCCAGCTACCTGAGCCGATGGTCGCCGAAGGGGTGAGAACGGGGAAGCTGGTGCAGGTGCTGGAGCGGTTCGCACCGGTGGCGCCTGGCGTGTTTCTCTACTATCCAAGCCGCCGGCAGATCCTGCCGAAGCTGCGCGCGTTCATCGATCATGTGAAGAACCGCCCGGCAGGGCGCGACATCAACTGAATCAACGCGCAGCAGACCGAAGAAGCGCAACCGACGCGCCATCAAGAAGACAGGCAAGTCCCATCCAGCTAGCCACGGTAGCGCAACGCATCGATCAACAGCGCAAATGCCGGTGAGGACTGCCGGCGGCTCGGATAGTAGATGTGATAACCCGGAAACGTCGGGCTCCAGTCGTCCAGCACACGGACGAGCCGCCCGGCTTCCACGTGCGGCTGGACCATGTCCTCGGGCAGTAGCGCCAGGCCAAAGCCGGCCAGTGCGGCGCGCAGCCGTGGCGTACTGCTGTTGAAGATCAACTGGCCTTCCACCCGCACGTTCAAGGCCTGGCCGGCCTTTTCGAACTCCCAGACCAGCAGGCCGCCGTGCGTGGGCAGCCGCAGGTTGATGCAGTTGTGCGTGGTGAGGTCGTGCGGCGTTTGCGGCGGCGGACGGCGCGCAAGGTAGCCGGGCGCACCGACCACCGCCGTGCGCAAGTCTGGCCCGATACGTACGGCGATCATGTCCTTGGCCACCTGATCGCCAAGACGCACGCCGGCATCGAAGCGCTCGGCTGCGATGTCGGTCAGGCCGTAGTCGACGGAAATCTCAACCCGGATGTCCGGGTAGCTGGGCAGGAAGGTCTCCAGCTTGGGCCAGAGCACCGTGTCAGCGGCGTGCTCGGCGGTGGTGATGCGGAGGGTGCCGGCGGGCTTGTCGCGCAGTTCGCTCAGGGCGGCGAGTTCCGCTTCGATGTCGTCAAAGCGCGGGCCGAGGGTCTGCAGCAGGCGTTCCCCAGCCTGTGTGGGCGAGACACTGCGCGTGGTGCGGGTCAGCAGCCGCAGGCCCAAGCGCGCTTCCAGCCCGCGGATGGTATGGCTCAACGCGGATTGCGACACCCCCAGTTGTGCCGCCGCCCGCGTGAAGCTGCCCTCACGCGCCACCAGGACGAAGGCTTGCAGATCGTTGAAGTTCTCGCGTGGCATGGGAGACTCCGGCATTCATGAGGAGGGTTCATAGACTCTTGCCGATTTTGCCATCTAATCAACGCGCGGGGCGGTCCGTACATTGGCGGCATGCCAATCGAAAGAACCTGACGCATGGACATCAAACGCAGCGGCGCCCAACCCTCCACGCAAGGGCCGGCGGAGTACTTCACCGGCGCCGTGCGTGTCGACCCCTTGTTTGCGGCGAATGCGCCGGCGCGTGCACTGGGCGTGAGCGTGACCTTCGAGCCCGGCGCGCGCACTGCCTGGCACACCCATCCACTGGGCCAGACCCTGATCGTCACCGCCGGCAGCGGCCTGGTGCAGCGTGACGGCGGCCCCATCGAGCGGATCGGCCCCGGCGACGTGGTCTGGATCCCGCCCGGCGAGAAGCATTGGCACGGCGCCGGCAGCACCACGGCCATGGCGCACATCGCCATCCAGGAGGAGCAGGGCGGCAAGACGGCCGACTTCATGGAACACGTCAGCAATGCGCAATACCAGGCCGAGCGGGGAGCATGCTGATGCAGCGTGAAGGCGATTCACGGCGCAACGCCGTGCTTGCGATCGTGCTGGGCAGCTACCTGATGATCGTGCTCGATATCTCGATCGTCATTGCCGCGCTGCCAAAGCTGCGCGATGAACTGGGGTTTTCCGCCGCCGGCCTGTCGTGGGTGCAGAACGCCTACACGCTTGCGCTTGGCGGTTTGCTGCTGCTGGGGGCGCGGGCGGGTGACATTCTTGGGCGGCGCCGGATGTTCATGACCGGCCTGGTGGTGTTTTCGGCGGCGTCGCTGGCAATCGGTGTCGCGCAGTCGGCGGCGTGGCTGCTGGCGGCACGGGCGGTGCAGGGCGCGGGCTCGGCGATCCTGGCACCGTCAACGCTGGCGCTCTTGACCACGCATTTTCCCGAAGGGCCGCAGCGCACGCGGGCGGTGGGCTACTACGGCGCCGTGGCCGGCATTGGCTCCAGCATCGGGCTGGTGCTAGGCGGCGTACTGGCCGGCTGGCTGTCATGGCGCGTCGGCTTCTTCATCAACCTGCCGATCGGGCTGGCCTTGCTGCTGGGTGCCCGCCGCACTCTTGATGAAACGCCGCGCCATGCGGGGCAGTTCGATGTCGTGGGCGCGCTGAGTTCGACGCTGGGCATGAGCGCATTGATCTACGGGATCGTCCGCTCTGCAAGCACGGGTTGGGCGGATGCCGTCACGATGGCCACAGTGGCGATCGGCGTGCTGCTGCTGGCGGGCTTTGTTCTGAACGAGGCGCATGCACGGCAGCCCATCATGCCGCTGCGCCTGTTTGCCAGCCGGGAACGGGCAGGGGCTTACGCCGCACGTGTGCTCTTCCTGGGGGCCATGGTGGGCTTCTGGTTCTTCGCCACGCAGTTCCTGCAAGGGGTGCTCGGCTACAGCCCGTTCGCAGCCGGCGTGGCGTTCCTGCCGGCGACACTGGCGAACTTCGCGGCGGCCCTGGCGGTGCCCCGGCTGACACGCCGCGTCGGCAACGGCCGCCTGCTGGCGACCGGTCTTACGCTCGCGTTGATCGGCCTGGCGTGGCTCAGCAACGTGGGGGCCGGCACGCCTTACCTGAGCGGCATTGCGCTGCCGATGGTGCTGATCGGGCTTGGCCAGGGTGCCTCGCTCAGCCCGTTGACGGTGGCGGGCATCGCTGGTGTGGCTGCCGAGGATGCTGGTGCGGCTGCGGGCGTGGTCAATGTGGCGCACCAGTTGGGCGGCTCGCTGGGGCTGGGTGTTCTGGTGGTCGTGTTTGCTGCGGCCGGAGGCCATGCACTCGATGCGCGGGCGTTGCTGGCCCACCGGATCGCATCGGCGTTCGCGATGGGCACGGTCATGCTGGCATTGGCGCTGGTTCTGGTCTTGGTGCTGCTCGTTCGGCCCAGTATGGCTCGGGCGCGTGCGCAATACACAGCGCAATAGCGGGATGGCATCGGCATTGGCAGGCAAAAAAAAAGCGGGCACCCGAAGGTGCCTGCTTTCGTTGAGTTGGAGCGGCCGACAATCAGGCTGACTCTGCCCTCACCAGCGCGCTGGATTTCAGCATGCGTCTCAGATGCTTGATGTCGTCAAATGCGGCAAGGTCCTGCTCGATGTTGCGAATCTGTCGGTGGAGCGCGTCGATGTTGGTGGCGAGGTGTCGCAAGACCGCATCCGGAGACAGCGCCCCGGCTCGCTGGTACCCGTAGGTATGCCGAAACGTCATCTCGACACGATGGATTTGTCGATCGAGCTCGCGCACCTGGTCCTTCAGAATCTGGTTGTAGTGCGTCAGCCGAGCTTCGCTGATGTGGTTGATTGAGCGCTGGTCGATATGGTCGAGTTCAAGCTGCAACTCCAGCAGTTGCAACAGGTTGTTCTTGTCATAGGCCTCGTTGACGCGCTGCATGAGCCGGGTCTTCCGATCCCGTTCCTGCGGATCGGTTTCCCGGTCGGGGTGCAACGCGCTGGCGAGCTTGCGATAGACCTCGCGGATGGACAGGCTGATTTGCGCCTGTTCCTCCTGCTCGCGCGCTTCTGCCGCAAGCTGCTTGGCTGATTTGTCCCGAGCCGCCCGGCGTGCCTCGCGCTTGCTTGCGACTGCGGCTTTCTTGGCGGCCTGTTGCTCGATGTGCGCTCGGGCGCGTTGCAGCAGCGCTTCCCGCGAATGCAGATCCGCGTCATCACCCAGGTCGACACCGAGCGCCGCCTCCAGCATCGATTTCATCTCCGCGGCTTGAAGCGCGGCTTCGCGATCGAAATTCGTTCCGCTGTACTTGTTGTAGATGGCCTTCAGGCTGGTGTCCTCGTCAATCAAATCACTGACCAGATCGACGATGTGAGCGGATATTTTGCGACGCTCTGCCTTGGTGAGTCCCTCGTGTTCGTAGGCTTGATCGAGGCGGCGCACCATCTGGATTTTCAAGTCGGTGCTGGCCCGCTCAAGCTGCAGGAACTCACAGGCATAGCGCGTCTGAAACTGCGTCGTGGCGGCTTCCCAGTCGGCAAGCCGCTTGCGCCGATTCTCGATCTGCTTGATCAGCGCATTGAATGATTTCTGTCCTTTCGACAGCCTTGACGCGTCCTGCTCGTTATCAGCGGGCGCGATGCTGATGGCCGGACGGTGCGCGCGGGTCATGGCAGGGTGTTCGAGAATGCGAGAGACATCATGGTTGACTGTGCATTGTAGGCAGGCGATTTCGCACGGGGAGGCGACTCCGTCGGTGTAAAAAAAACGGGCACCCGAAGGTGCCCGTTCTTCATGGTGCGTTGGAACGCGACGTTGGCATCAGCCCAGCAGCAGCGCGTCGTCGTCCACCTTGGCGCCGCGCGTTTCCTCGAACTTCTGCAGCAGGTGCGGCACGTCGAGGCCTTTGCGCTCCTCGCCTTGCACGTCGAGGATCACGTTGCCTTGGTGCAGCATCACCGTGCGATCGCCGTAGTCGAGCGCCTGGCGCATGGAGTGCGTGACCATCATCGTCGTGAGCTTGCTTTCCGAGACGATCTTGGCGGTCAGCTCCAGTACGAAGGCAGCCGTCTTCGGGTCCAGCGCGGCGGTGTGCTCATCCAGCAGCAGGATGCGCGACGGTTGCAGCGAGGCCATCAGCAGGCTCACGGCCTGACGCTGGCCGCCTGACAGCAGGCCGATGCGGTCCGTCAGCCGGTTCTCCAGCCCCAGGTCCAGCCGGCGCAGCTGCTCACGGAAGATCTCGCGCCACTTGCGGTTGGTCGAGAACTTGAAGCCGCGACGCTGGCCGCGGCACATGGCCAGCGACATGTTCTCTTCGATGGTCAGGTTCTCGCAGGTGCCGGCCATCGGGTCCTGGAACACGCGCGCCACCAGGTCGGCACGTTGCCACGCCGTCTTACGCGTGACGTCGTTGCCGTCGATGGTGATGCGGCCCGAGTCGACCAGCTGGTCGCCGCTGATGGAGTTCAGGAAGGTCGACTTGCCGGCGCCGTTCGAGCCGATCACGGCCACGAACTGGCCCGACGGGATCTCCAGCGACAGGCCGCGCAGCGCGCGTGTCTCGATGGGCGTGCCCGGGTTGAAGGTGAGGGTGAGTCCTTGTGCGCTCAGCATGTCAGTTCCCCTTGTTGCCGCCGTTGTTACCACTGCGGGAGAGTGCACCGAACACCTTGCGGCGCATGCCGGGCAGCACGAGGGCGATCACCACCAGCGCGGCGGTCACCATGTTCAGGTCCTGCGCCTGCAGGCCGATGAAATCGCTGTTGAGCGCCAGGGCGATGAAGAAGCGATACAGGATCGCGCCCACCACCACGGCCAGCGTGGTCAGCACCAGGCGGCGTGCCGGCAGAACGGTCTCGCCGATGATGACAGCGGCCAGGCCGATCACGATGGTGCCGATGCCCATGGAGACATCCGCGCCGCCTTGCGTCTGCGCGTACAGCGCGCCGGCCAGTGCCACCAGCGCGTTGGACAGCGCCATGCCGGCCAGCGTGGCGCGGCCGGTGGCCACGCCCTGGGCGCGCGCCATGCGCGGGTTGGCGCCGGTGGCGCGCAAAGCCAAGCCGACCTGCGTGGAGAAGAACCAGTCCACCAGCAGCTTGACCACGACCACCACCACGGCCAGCAGCACCGGGCGGAACACGTAGTCGGGCATCCAGTCCGGCTGCAGGATCGCGAAGACGGTCGGCTCGGAGATGAGCGGCACGTTCGGGCGACCCATGATGCGCAGATTGACCGAGTACAGCGCGATCATCATCAAGATACTGGCGAGCAGATCCATGATCTTCAGGCGCACGTTCAGCCAGCCCGTGATGAAGCCCGCGACCGCGCCGGCCAGCGTGCCGCACAGGGTCGCCATGAACGGATCGTGTCCGCCGGCGATGAGCGTGGCAGCCACGGCGCCGCCCATGGGGAAGCTGCCGTCGACGGTGAGGTCAGGGAAGTTGAGGATGCGGAAGGAGATCAGCACCCCGAGCGCCACGAGGCTGAAGATCAGGCCGATCTCCAGGGCGCCGAGTAAGGAAAACAGTGACATGACAGAGGTGGGCGCAGCGGTTGGGCGCGACGCCGGAATGCAATGGATGGGGACGCTTGTGGGTAGAGCGCGAGCGCCCGGCCATGATGCGGCGGATAGCCGCGCGTGGGCTCGGGCTGCCAAGATCCGCGCCGGGCCGGCTCCGTTGGGCGGCAGCCAGCCTGGCGCCTTGCGACTTACTTGACGGTTTCCTTGGCGTCCTTCAGCAGGTCCGCCGACAGGGTGGCGCCTTGCTTGGCAGCCGCGCCCGGGTTCACGAACAGCTCCAGCTCGGTGCTGCCGGCCGAGGCGATGGCGCCCGGCTTCTCGCCCTTCAGGATGCGCGCGACCACGGCGCCGGTCTGGCGGCCCAGCTTGTAGTAGTTGATGCCCAGCGCGGCGATGGCGCCACGCTTGACGCTGTCGGTGTCGCCAGCCACCAGCGGGATCTTCGCTTCGTTGGCCACCTTCACCAGCGACTCGTACGCCGACACCACGTTGTTGTCGGTGTTCGTGTAGATCACGTCGACCTTGCCGATCAGGTTCTTGGC
>CAJXMR010000166.1 GCA_913056305.1 uncultured Ralstonia sp. | reverse complement strand
GTGCACGATTATCTCTACGAGGCATGGTGGAAGAAGCCGTATCGGTCCGCGCCCTCGAGGCGGGATCAGCTGTTCGCGGATAAGGTGTTCCGGGCTGGCCTCATTGCCGCGAAAGTGCCGTGGTTGAAACGCGTACTGATGTATCAAGCGGTGCGCCGGTTCGGCTGGTCCGTTTTCAAGGCTAAATAGCCCCAGCCCTTGGGAATGGAATTAGCTGTGGTTCGACTGGTCCGGCTTCAAAAAGTGGCTCAGGCTCGACAAGGGCGACTTCATCGACCTTAGCCTCGATCGAGGCCATGTTGGTCCATGCGACGACGACCAGCCCTGAGCGCCAGACCGAGTTCGGCGATGAACCATTTGTTCCGTGTTTTCAGTATTCGGTCCCCTGATTCCCCCGATATCCCTTTATTTTTTTCCCCTTTCTTTAATCCGACATTCCCCAGATGCCATCCAAATTCGTGGAAATCGTATAACTTTCCCATTTATACCGGGCTATGGATTTTCGGAGAAATCTGCCCGACGCGGCCGCGGACTTTTGCAAGGTCACCGGCAATGCCTATGCCCAGCGCGAGCTAGACCCGCCGTTGACCTGGGATCAGGCGCCGGTCGACGACGCGGGTTGGCGGCCGCCGCGGCCTTCGAGGCGGCCGGGCCCTGGGCCGACAGGTTTCCGCCGGTCGTTCCGGAGCCCTACGCTGCCGCGCCCTCGAGTCGGGCGCCGGGGCCGCGGGTGTTCCGCACCGTGTCTCCAGAGGCAATACCGGAGGCGGTAATGTCCTACCGGGCGACATCGGCGGGTTTGCCGGCCCGGCGCCGTCGCCGGAGCTGCTGGTGCGCTGGGTGGCGTTCGGTGTGTTCATGCCGCGCTTCTCGATCCACTCGTGGAACGACGACAAGACTGTCAACGAGCCCTGGATGTATCCGCAGGCCACCGCGCAGATCGCCTCGCTGATCAAGCTGCGCTACCGCCTGATCCCGTATCTGTACGAGCTGCTGTGGCAATCGACGCAGGCGTATGAGCCTGTCTTGCGCCCGACCTTTGCCGAGTTCCCGGCCGACCGCCGCTGCTATGACGAGAGCGACGACATGCTGCTGGGCACCGCGCTGCTGGTGGCGCCCGCCGTGGACGAAGGGCAAACCGAGCGTACCGTGTATCTGCCGGCCGGCGCCCGCTGGGTGTCGTACTGGAGCGGTGAGGTGTTCGAGGGCGGCCAGTCCGTCACGCTGCCTGCGCCGTGGGATCAGCCGGTCATGCTGATCCGCGAGGGCGGGGTGGTGGCGCTGAACGTGGCCGAGCAGCATTTCGACCAACGCGCCGATCAGCGTGGCTTCCTCGTGGTGCCGGTCAGCGGCGCGGGCGAGACCACAGGCGGTTGCATCGAGGACGACGGCGAATCTGAAGCCTGGCGCAACGGCGAGCAAGGCCGCTGGAACGTCCACGCGGTCTCCGATGCGCAGACGGTGACGCTCTCAGTGACGCGTGAAGGGCGTATGCCTGAGCAGCCGACGTCCGTCGACATCTTCCTGCCGGCGGGCGAGACGCGGCAGGTGCAGACCCCGCACGCACGCGTGCTCGAAGATATTGTTGTGAACGGCTGGCGCCAGTTGACCCTGCAGCTGCAGGCGTAGCGCCCCGCAAGAATCCAGGCGCGTCGAGGTGGGTGGCAACACCCCCGGCCCGGCGCGCGGATACCCGTTGTTGGAGACAACCCACAAAGAGCCTACAAAGAGAAGAGAGAGAAATGAAGACCAGCCGAGCCAGCTTTACCGTCAAGCCCCTCTGCGCATGCGTTGCGCTGCTATCCGCCGGTGTGTCGATGCATGCATCGGCGCAATCCTCCGTCACGCTGTATGGCGTGGTCGATACCGCCTTTGCCTACTCGAGCAACCAGGGCGGCCACTCGAACGTGTACATGAGCCAGGGCAATCTGCTGGCCAGCAAGTTCGGCTTCTACGGCACCGAAGACCTGGGTGGCGGCACGCAAGCCCTGTTCCGCCTGGAGAGCGGCTTCAACTCCGCCACCGGCGCACAGAGCGCAGCCGGTTACATGTTCAACCGCCAGGCCTTCGTCGGCCTGAGCAACAAGGACTACGGCCAGCTGACCCTCGGCCGCCAGTACACGCCGTACTTCCAGTACGTGGCCGCGCTGGGCCCGACCAACGTGCTGACCGGCGCCACCGGCGCGCACCCCGGTGACGTCGATGCGATGGACACTACGCTGCGCTTCAACAACGCGGTGACCTACGTGCTGCCGAACTTCGGTGGCCTGCAGGCCGCCGTGCAATACGGCCTGGGCGGGCAGGCGGGCGGTGTCTCGAAAGGCAGCAGCGTGAGCACCGCGCTGCGCTACGACTACCAGGCGTTCGCCTGGTCGGCCGGCTACATCTACCTGAAGGACGTGGCGACCAGCACGTCGGTCGGCACCTTCGCCAACAACTCGCCGGTCAACAGCGGCTACGCGACGGCCGACAGCGCGCAGATCATCGGCACTGCGGCTCGCTACACCTTCGGCAAGCTGATGGTCGGCCTGAACTACTCGAACGTGCAGTACCGTCCGGGCGCCGCGTCGCTGTTCACGCAGTCGGCAACGTTCAACACCTTCGGCGTGATCTCGACCTATGCACTGACGCCGGCAATCACCGTGGCGGCCGGCTACAGCTACACCGCCGAGAAGGCCCGCAACGGCGTGACGGACGCCGCGCACTATCACCAGTTCTCGATGGAGCAGACCTACGCGCTGTCCAAGCGCACGGCGTTCTATGCACTGGAGGCCTACCAGAAGGCGAGCGGCAAGACCTTGCGTACGGTGGGTGGCGTGAGCACCGTCGTCAACGCGGTGGCCTCGGTGGGTGACTCGCAGAACGGCACGCCGTCGAACGGGCCGAGCCAGTTCGTGGGCATGGTTGGCATCCGCCACTCGTTCTAAGTGGTGCGAGGCGTGAGCGAGCGGCCTGCTCAATGCTCACGCCTCGTTGCAGTTGGAGATTGATTGCATGACCAGCCCAGCCCCGCAAACCGAAGGCCGCACCACGCGTGCCGGTATCTGGCTGGCGCCTGGCCCGGTATACACGCTGCGTGCGGGTGCGCTGGCGATGGACCTCGCGCCGGCGGCAGGCGGGCGGATTGCGTCGCTGGCGTCGATCGATGCTGCTGGTGTGGCTACCGATTGGCTGGCGGCCATGTCAGCCGAATGCCTGCGAGAGGGCTTTGATGGCCTTGCCTGGCCCAAGGCCGGCTGCTATCCACTGCTGCCGTTTTCCAATCGCATCCGCGATGGCCGCTTCCTGTGGGCGGGCCGCGAGATCCGCCTTGCGCCGCATCCGGGGCAGGCGCATGCCATGCACGGCGTGGCCCACGCACGCGCCTGGCAACTCGATCAGTTATCGGAGACCGCTGCTACGCTCAGCCTGCGCTATGCGCCAGTGGCAGATGGCTGGCCGTGGCCATTCCTCGCCACGCAGCGTTTCGTGCTGACCCCCGATGGTCTGGATGCGGAAATGATCCTGCGCAACGAAGGCGACAGCGACATGCCGGCCGGCGGCGGGTTTCATCCGTACTTCGCTCGCACGCCCGGCATGCGCGTGCAATTCGACGCCGCCTACATGTGGCCAGTCGATGCGGGGGAGGTGGCGACAGGGCGTGCGACTATCACCGCGCGCGAAGACTTTCGCAGCAGTCGCGCCTTGTCAGAAGAGAGTTTGAGCGTCTACTACAGCGGATGGCAGCAACAGGCCGTTGTGACCCGCGCGGACGGTGCCAGCATGGCAATGACCGCAGACGACCCGCTCGACCATTTCATCCTGCATGCCCCCGGCGGTCAGCCGTATTTCTGCCTGGAGCCGGTGTCGCACGTGGCCGATGCGGTCAACTTGTCGGCGCGGGGTTGGGAAGGTACGGGCCTGCGTACGCTGGCGCCCGGCGAGACGATGCATCTGCGCATGCAGTTGCGGATCGATGCGGGAAGTTGAGGCTGAAGCGTAACGCCGTAGGCCCTTCAGGAACCGCGCGTCCAAAGCAAAAAGCCCAGTCGGTGAGGACTGGGCTTTCTACGCGAGTTCTGGTGGGGCGTGAGTGACTCGAACACTCGACCTACGGATTAAGAGTCCGCTGCTCTACCAACTGAGCTAACGCCCCGCGAAGAGATGAGACTATAACAAGGTTTCTCAGATCGCGCCAGCCCTTCTGCGAAATTTCTTTACGCGCCGCCCGCGTGCCGATGCAGTGCCTCGACAAACTGCGTCAGCCCGCGCGTTGCGTGCTTGTCGCGATGGCGCACGATCAGCAGTGGCCGGGCGATGCGCGGCAGCCCACTTTGCACCTCGGCCAGCTTGCCCTCGCGCAACGCATCGTCGACCACGTGGCGCGACAGGCAGCTGATGCCATAGCCAGCTGCGACCGTACGCTTGATCGCCTCCGAATGCCCCAGCTCCAGCGCCACGTGCAACGGCCCGATGACGGCGGCGATGCGGTTGTCGATCAGCTCGCGTGTGCCGGAGCCGGGCTCACGCATCAGCCAGGCGGCCTCGCGCAGCGCTGCGTGCGTGGCCGGGCCACGTGCCAGGGGATGGTCGGGCGCGGCCACGATCACCATCTCATCGTCGATCCACGGTTCGATCTCCAGCGCCTCGCCGCGGCAGGTGCCTTCGATCAGGCCGATGTCGACCTCGAAGCGCTGCACGGCATCGACCACGTCCTGCGTGTTGCCGATCAGCACGTCGAGTTGGCTGTCGGGCGCGATCTGCTGGCGAAAGCGCGCGAGCAAGGCAGGTAGCACGTAGTTGCCGATGGTGCTGCTGGCTGCAAGCTTCAAGCGCACGTTGAGTTGCTGCGTGGCGTGCTCCAGTGCGTCGGCGTGATCGAGCAGGGCCTGCGCCTGCGGCAGCAACTGACGCCCGAGCGCGTTCAGGTGCAGGCGGCGCCCGTGCCGGTCGAACAGCGGTTGCGCCAGCGCCGATTCCAACTCCGCCAGCGCCGCACTGACCGCCGATTGCGACAGGCCGAGCTGGTCGCCGGCCGCTGTGGTGGTCTCGCAGCGCGCCACGGCCGAGAAGACCGCCCATTGGCGCAACGTCACGCGGGGGGCTTTGTTATCCATAAAACTGGTTATTCATAGAAAAATTACCCGTTTCTCATATTATCACTTTCCACATATCGTTATGCGCATACCGAATAAGCAAGGCGGATGTGATGACGACAGCGCAAAAACAAGTGATGGCGGGCGGGTTCGCGGCCTGGGATGGGCGAACGCTGGTGAGTGTGGCGGTCCTGGTGGGTTGTGCCGGTGCGGCAATGATGTTGGGATCGACGGAATGGGCGGGCCGCCTCGGCCTGAGCGCGCTGACGCTCGCCATCCTGCTGGGCATGGCACTCGGGCATGTGCCGGGGCACCAGCGCTGGCTGACGGCGGAGGCCATCCAGTTTGCGCGGCACACGCTGCTGCGTGCCGGGGTGATCCTGTATGGCGCGCGCCTGACCCTCGCGCAGATCCACGACCTGGGCGCGGCGGGCATCGCGATCCCGCTGCTGGTGCTGGCGGCGACGATGCTGGCAGGCACCTGGATCGGCACGCGCTGGTTCGGGCTGTCGCGGCCGCAGGCGGTGCTGGTGGCGGCAGGTAGCGCGGTGTGCGGTGCGGCCGCTGTGCTGGCCGTGGCGCCGGCCGTGAAGGCGCAGCCGCGCGAGACAGCCGTGGCGATCGCCAGCGTGGTGCTGTTTGGCACGATCGGCATCTTCCTGTATCCGTGGCTGTATGCGCTGGTGACGCACGCCGGCATGGCCGTGGCGCCGGCGCACTTCGGCGTGTATATCGGCTCGACCATGCATGAGGTGGCGCAGGTGATTGCCGCCGCGCGCCCGCTGGGCGATGACGCGACCAATGCGGCTGTGGTCAGCAAGATGGTGCGTGTGCTGGCACTGGCGCCGTTGCTGGTGGTGCTGGCCTGCACGACGCCGGCGGAAGGCGGGGCAGCGGGTGCCGGCTCGCGTGAAAGCGCGCTGCGTAAGGCTGCTGGTCACGCATGGAAGGCGATGCCGTGGTTTGCGGTCGGTCTGCTGGGCGTGACGCTGCTGAATTCCGCCGGTGCCATCCCCGCGGCCTGGCATGCGCCCATCGACGCTGTCGATACCGCCATGCTGGCCTGTGCGATGTTCGCGATCGGCACGCAGACGCATGTGCCGATGCTGCTCAAGTCCGGTGTGCGCCCGCTGCTGTGTGCGGCCGTGCTGTGGGTTGGTCTGGTGGGCGGCGGTGCCGCCATCAACGCCGGGGTGCGCTGGCTGGTGGGCTGATTTTCATAGCGCTTGGCCACACCCGCAGATCGTCATGAAGGCGCTGCGGGTGTTGTTCGTTGTGCGCATGTCGACGCCTGACCACGGCGTGAGGGTGGTGCCTTCCGATTCCCGATTTGCGGCCTAGTATGAAGACCGGCGCCTCCTATCGAGGCGCGTCGGTAGCCGCACAAGGAGGGCCGATCATGCAACAGCATCCCGTTGTTTCGCAGGAAGAATGGCTGGCCAAGCGCCGCGCGTTGCTGGCCCGGGAAAAGGAGGCGATTCACCTGCGCGACGCGGTCAACGCCGAGCGCCAGGCGCTGCCGTGGGTGAAGGTCGATACGCAGTACGTGTTCGATACGCTCGATGGCAAGCGCACGCTCGCTGAGCTGTTCGGCGCGCGCAGCCAGTTGATGGTGTACCACTTCATGCTGGGCCCGGGCTGGAGCGCGGGTTGCCACGGCTGCTCGTTCGTCGCCGACCACTTCGACGGCATGCTGGCGCATCTGAACCATCACGATGTCACGCTGACCGCGGTCTCGCGTGCGCCGCTCGCCGAGATCGAAGCCTACAAGGCGCGCATGGGCTGGCGCTTCCCGTGGGTGTCATCGTTCGGCAGCACGTTCAACCATGACTATCACGTGTCGTTCACGCCGGAAGAGCTGGCGGGCGGCGACGTGTTCTACAACTTCACCGCCATCCCGGTCGCCGAGGCGAATGACGAGTTGCCCGGCCTGAGCGCGTTCTACAAGGACGAGGCGGGCAACGTGTTCCATACGTATTCAACGTATGCGCGCGGCCTGGAAGACTTGCTCGCGACCTACCAGATGCTCGACCGCGCGCCCATGGGCCGCAACGAAACGAAAGGCATGGATTGGGTGCGACGTCACGACGAATACGAAGGCGCATCGAAGGCGCACGCGTGCCACGCGTCGTAGGGAGCGTAGGCAAAGCGGAACACACGCGCTGACGGGGGCTAGCTCCGCGCCTAGAGGATGGCGCACCCGGAGTGTGGCCAAGCCAATCAGCCCATTCATGAATGCAGTGGGGGGGCAGGGCAACACCTATTGTCATTGCCCCTCACACTATCCAGCGTGACCCATGGAAGCGTTCTCCCATGGTGCGTGTCTGTCAAAAATCGTCTCGTGTAACATAGACGCATAAGCCAATTGCGAGGCACATGGATGGGCGCATCGAAGCCAAAGAACTACAACGAAGAGCTACAGGCAGTACGAGCAATTGCTATTTTGCTGGTGCTTGTGTCGCACATGCAGATTGCCTTCTTTCCGTGGGGTTCCGAGCATTGGGCTCATATTGGGAAGGGCTTTTATGTCGGTGTCGATCTGTTCTTTTGCCTTTCCGGATTTGTTATCACAAAAAGCCTGTCCAGATCGCTCCTGATGGCTGCGGGTGATGACTTCTGGAGGCAAACCGCGGCATTTTGGGTGCGGCGACTGTATCGCATTACCCCTTCCGCGTGGGTTTGGTTGGTTGTGCCATTTTTGTTCTACACGATGTATCGTGGATATTCGAAAGACGATATGACGGACATTGTGGCGGCTGTTGTCCATGTGGCAAATATCCGCAGTTGGCAATGTGCCTGGATGGCAGGGTCATGCGGATGGTTTGGCCACTACTGGAGTCTTTCTTTGGAGGAGCAATTTTATCTGCTTTTTCCAATTTTGTTTTTAATTTTTCGGAATAGATTTGCCTTTGTCTTGATTGGGATTGTTTTTGTTCAAGTATTCCTGCCGCGCCCATTGGGGAGTTTCTTGGGGGCAATCAAGACGGATGCAATTATGCTCGGTGTCCTGCTGGCATTGTGGTCCAGTACGCCGAGTTATAAGATATTTGAGCCACATCTGACTAAGTCGCGTTTGAGGTTCATCATCCCGGCGTTGTTGGTGGCTTGTTTGGTGGGGCTCGCGCGCTATGAGCCTGTGCCATTCTTTGTTGGAATGATCGCCATCGTCTCGGCGCTCATCATCTGGCTCTGTTCCTATGAGAAAGGATATTTCATTCAAGCCGGGCCGCTTCGTGAGTGGCTGTCGTGGGTGGGCGAGCGTTCGTTCGCCATTTATCTAGTCCATCCCTTTGCGTTCACGGTGGCCAGGCTCGGTTTCGAAAAGGTGTACCCCAATGTTCAGTTGAACGGCACGTTTACCCTTCGAATCGCGCTGGCGGCAATCCTGCTGACCATGACGCTATCCGAAATCAGCTATCGCTTTATTGAGATTCCGTGCCGGCGCCGAGGGGCGGCGAGATCCTCATCCATCGTGGGTGCCGGAATTCCCATGCGCGGTTGATGGGCTAGATGGCTTAGCTGATTGCCAACAAGCTCGGTGTTTGTGGAGCGGTTCGGGAGCAGCCATACGTCTCCACATCGTGGGAAGCCGGGAAGAGTGTGGGAGAATTCGCCCCACATCAACATGTGGGGTCGACGTGCCGATTCTGCCTCCCGGAACCATTCTTCAACTTATGTATCTACGTGAACGCTTGGCGCACCTGCCGCCAGGGCGTTTCATAGAAATTGGCCCCGGGGCCGGCAATATCTCCGCGCTTCTGTTGTCGATGGGGTGGGGTGGGGTCGCCTACGATCTTGAGCCTTCCACGGTTGCGGCGCTGGAGCAGCGGTTCGCTCCTGAGATTCGCGCTGGGCGGTACCGCGCGGTCAATCAAGACTGGGTCGCCGCTGAAAATGGGGATGCGTGCGATTTGGTAATTTCCTGCATGGTGATGGAGCATCTCGATGATGCCGCCGAGCGTGCCTTCATCGCCCGAGCCCGGGGTATCCTGAGCGAGCGCGGCGTGATGATCACCATCGTGCCCGGCGCACCGCAGGCTTGGGGAATCGAGGATGACATCGCGGGGCACATGCGTCGCTACACAGCCGAGACGCTGCGCACTCGATTCGAGAGCAGCGGCTGGCGCATTCGCCACGAAGCCGCGCTGACGTTCCCGCTGTCAAATCTGCTATTGCCGCTCTCGAACTTCCTCGTCAGGCGCGCCGAGGCAAAGAAGTTGTCGTTGAGCATGCTCGAACGGACCAAGCAGTCCGGGATCCGCAACGTGTCGATGAAGACAACGTTCCCAAGTTATCTGGGGCTGGTGCTCAACGAGCGCACGATGTGGCCATTGCACGTGTTGCAAAAAGCGTTTTCGCGTTCCCCGCGCGCGCTTGTCCGGTACGTGGAAACGAGCCCGCAAACGGGTCAGTAAGGGCGAGGGGGTTAGCGAATCCGCAACTCCCGCCACTCTTTGGCGCTGCCCGGCGGGTTCCATCGATAGCCCAGGTATTTTTGGATCGCCGGGTCATCCGGTGTGGGCTTCCCGTTCTGTCGCATGGCGGCCGGGATGTTGATCTGCTGAGACAGAAACGGCAACCCAATCACATGATTCAAGGCGCGGCGCACTGCATGCGAGCTGTTGATGCCAGCGCGGTGAAACAGCATGGCGTCCAGTACGAGAAACGAACCCGCAGGGGCCTCCAGTTGTCGCCCGTTGCGCATGACAAATCCCGGCGTCGGGAACTGAGCATGCCGGTGCGTCGCAGGCAGCACAAACGTCGCGCCGTTCTCACATGTGAAATCGTCCACACACAGCAAGGCGTTGATCGCGATGGGTTTCGAGCTGGTCCAGTGCTGGTAAGGCAGGTCGCGGTGCCAACGGGCCTGCGTATTGTCCTTCTCGGGGCGATTAATGATCCCGTTTTGCTGGGTGAGGATGAATTCTGTCCCAAACAGCCGTTCTGCCAGGCGTAGCAGGGGCTCGGCGGTGGCAACCCTGAGAAATTTTGCGTCGTAAGACAGCGCGCAGCGAACGGTGTCTGCATCATTGATCGCTTGCAGGATCGCTTCGCCGCCGAGTTCTGTGGCCTGATCCTGATAGACGTGATCCAGCGCTGATTGCAGGCTCGTAAGAAACGCCGGATCCAGGCCGCTTGGCAGTATGGTGAAACCGTTGATCCGGAGGTCTGCGACGGCTTCGTCATAGCGGTCATGCGCTGGCATTGACTCCGTTACGCCGTAGCTACTGAGCGCTTGATTCATTTTGCTGTGGTCACGGTTTGAAACGACTCACCAATCATAGCAAACCGGCTGCCCGGCTAAGCTTGATGGGGGGCAACCCGTGAGGCAGTGGCTCGGCATGCTGAGCGCACGCTCTTTTGTGGGGCCGGGTTGCTGCGTGACGAAGGACGATTGGTGCCCGGAGCCGGGATCGAACCGGCACGCGCCGATGAGGGCGCAGCGGA
>CAJXMR010000165.1 GCA_913056305.1 uncultured Ralstonia sp. | reverse complement strand
TCGGAATGGCATCCGGATTTCGTACTCATCGGTTCCGACTGTATCGGAAGCTTTTATGATTTGCAATCTGTCACATGTGACGGTTTGCTGCGCGTTGCGGCGGCGCGAAACCGCCACGAAAACGGCACCGGGCGTGGCTGGCACGGCGCTTTCGTGCGCGATCGGTTACAACGCGCGCACCGCCGCCAGTACCTCATCCACGTGGTTCGGCACCTTCACGCCGCGCCATTCGTGGCGCAGCACGCCCTTGCGGTCGACCAGGAACGTGCTGCGTTCGATACCGCGCACATCCTTGCCGTACATCTTCTTCATCTTGATGGTGTCGAAGAGGTTGCAGACGGCTTCGTCGGTGTCGGAGATCAGCTCGAACGGCATCTCCAGCTTGGCCTTGAAGTTCTCGTGCGACTTCAGGCTGTCACGCGAGAGGCCGAACACCACGGCGCCGGCGGCTTCGAAGGCGTCGTACTGGTCGCGGAAGTTCATCGCCTCGGTGGTGCAGCCGGGCGTGTTGTCCTTCGGATAGAAATACAGCACGACGATCTTGCCATGCTGCGACGCCGGTGAGAACGTGACGCCGCTGGTGGCCGGCGCGGAGAAATCGGGAAGAGGCTGGTCGAGAGAGACGGGCATGGTGGTGTTCCGGAAAACCGCGGGGGAAGTGCGTGGGACGGCAAGACTGCCACAACGGGTCGTGCTGCCGCCGGCCCAGGCAAACAGGCCGGGGTCAGGCTGGCTGGATGATCAGGCTGCCACTGCGGCCCGGAATTTCGCCCCACGTGACGGGCTGCACGGGCAGGGTGCTGCGATCCAGCGTCGCGTAGTAGTCGCCCATCGATGCCAGCCGATGGCCTTGCGCGCGCCAGCCCCGCAGCAACTCGCGGAAGATCGGGGCGAGTTTCTGGCCTTCAAGCTCCGCGTGCAAGGTAAATACCTGGTCGCGGTCCGACTCGGTCATCTTCAGGATATGTCGGGCGACGGTCTCCGTCGTCAGGTCATCCACGCCGATGAGTTCGTCCAGCGTCGGCAGCGTGGTCGGCAGCTGCACGTGGTTGAGCGCCCGGCCGTCGACGCTCGGGATATACGGATGCGTGCCGCGGCCGTCGGAAGCATAGGCCATGCCCCAGGCGTCGATCTGGCGGAAGGCGTGATCGTTCATCTGCCAGCCAGCGGCGCCATGCGTGACCGGGGCGTGGCCGAAGACCTCGGCAAAGCGCGCGTGGGAGGCGCTCATCTGGCGGGCCGTCCAGGCGGCATCGCGCAAGCGGACGTTGTCCTGCCACAGCACGTGATCCCACGTGTGGATGCCGGTCTCGAAGCCGGCCTCGGCAATCGCGCGCATTTCGGCGGCGGCCTTGCGGCCGATGTCGGGGCCGGGCAGCAGCACGCCGTACATCAGCGTGCGCAGACCGTAGTGCTCGACCACGGAGGTGCGCGAAACCTTCTTCAGGAAGCCGGGGCGGAACGCCCGGCGCAGCGCCCAGCCGGTGTGATCCGGGCCGAGGCTGAAGAGGAAGGACGCGCCCGCCTCGTGCTCGCGCAGCATGCGCGCGAGGTTGGGCACGCCTTCGCGGGTGCCGCGCAGGGTGTCGACGTCAATCTTGAGGACGATGAGAGCCATGGACCTGCGCGGGGATGCCGTGCTTACTTGCCGTTGCCTTCTTCGACCAGGCTGCGGGCGTCGGCCACGTGCGTGCGGTACGCTTCGAAGATCTTCGCCAGGGCGTCCTGCATCACGGTGGTCGGCTTCCAGTCGAGCTCTTCCATGGTGTTGGCGATCTTCGGCACGCGGTTCTGCACGTCCTGGTAGCCGTTGCCGTAGTAGGCGCCCGACGTGGTTTCCACCAGCTGGACCTGCTTGGCGGTGTCCTTGTACTCGTCGATGCCGGCGGCTTGCTCCAGCATCATGTTGGCCAGCTCGCGCACCGAGTAGTTGTTCGACGGGTTGCCGATGTTGTAGATCTTGCCCGAGGCCACGCCATCCTTGTTGGCGATGATGCGCACCAGCGCGTCGATGCCGTCATCGATATACGTGAAGGCGCGCTTCTGGCTGCCGCCGTCCACGAGTTTGATGTTCTCGCCGCGCACGATGTGGCCGAGGAACTGCGTCACGACGCGCGACGAACCTTCCTTCGGGGTGTAGATCGAGTCCAGGCCCGGGCCGATCCAGTTGAACGGGCGGAACAGCGTGAAGTTCAGGCCTTCCATGCCGTAGCCCCAGATCACGCGGTCCATCAGCTGCTTCGAGCACGCGTAGATCCAGCGCGGCTTGTTGATCGGGCCGTAGATCAGCGGCGAGGCTTCCGGATCGAACTCCGAGTCGCCGCACATGCCGTAGACCTCGGAGGTCGACGGGAATACCAGGTGCTTGCCGTACTTGGCGGCCGAGCGGACGATCGGCAGGTTGGCTTCGAAGTCCAGCTCGAACACGCGCAGCGGGTCCTTGACGTAGGTCGACGGCGTGGCGATCGCCACCAGCGGCAGGATCACGTCGCATTTCTTCACGTGATACTCGACCCACTCCTTGTTGATGGTGATGTCACCTTCGAAGAAGTGCATGCGCGGGTGGTTGACCAGGTCGCCCAGGCGCTCGGTCTGCATGTCCATGCCGTAGACCTCCCAGTCGGTGGTCTCCAGGATGCGCTTGGACAGGTGGTGGCCGATGAAGCCGTTGACGCCGAGGATCAGTACTTTTTTCATGAAGGCAAACCAAAAATCAGGAGAGGGCGAGCTGGCTGGCGAGCTGCTGCGCGGTCACGACGGACGTGCCGCCGGCAGCATTGGGCTCGACGCGCCAGAGCTCGTGGATGGCGATGGCTCCCCCATCGCCGCACACGCCGAACATCGCATTATCCACGACGTGCAAGCCCGGGGGCAAATTCGTGAAGGTTTGTCGCGCCAGACGGGCTCGCGCGACGACGTAGCGGTCGCTGCCGGCGTCCGTGAAGGCGCCGGGGTAGGGTGGCGCTACGGCGCGCACGAGGTTGTAGACCTGCTGGGCGGGCTTGGACCAGTCGATACGGCCGTCTTCGGGCTTGCGGCCGCCGAAATAGCTGCCGTTGGCGAGCACATTCGGGTGCTGCGGGATCTGCCCGGCGATCATGGCGGGCAGTGCACGCCACAAAGTCTGTTCGGCCGCCACGGTGGCCTTTTCGAACACGTCGTGCGCGGTGTCGTCCGGCAGGATCGGCACGATGGTCTGGTCGACGATGGTGCCGGCATCCGGCTTTTCGACCATTTCGTGCAGGGTGGCGCCGGTTTCGGTCTCGCCGTGCAGGACCGCCCAGTTGATCGGCACGCGGCCACGGTACTTCGGCAGCAGCGACCCGTGCATGTTGAACGCGCCAAACTTGGCGAGGCTCAACAGCGTCACCGGGATCATGTGCCGGTAGTAGAACGAAAAGATGAAATCCGGCGCGATGGCGGCGATGCGCGCATGCAGGTCTTCACCGCGCGCATCGTCCGGCGTGATGAAGGGGATGCCCAGTTCCTGCGCGGTGGCGCGCACGCTGCCGAACCAGATGCTCTCGCTGGCGTTGTCCTCGTGCGTGACCACCAGTTCGACCTGGATGCCGCGCGCCGCCAGCACACGCAGGCAGCGCACGCCGACGTTGTGGTACGCGAAGACGACGGCGCGCCGCCGCATGTCGCCACTCATGCCACGCCTCGCTTGGCGCGGGCGGCGTCGACGTCGGCCGGGCCGGCTTCATGCAGATTCGGGGTGTCTTCCAGCACGCCCTGCACCAGATAGCGCGGACGCTCGCGCACCTGCTGGTAGATGCGGCCGATGTACTCGCCCAAGAGGCCGATGCCGAACAGCAGCACGCCCATCAGGAAGAAGGTGATGGCGAACAGCGTGAACACGCCCTGGACTTCCGCGCCCAGCACGAAGCGGCGCACCACCAGCAGGACAAAGAGGATGGCCGAGGCCAGCGACAGCAGCATGCCGATCGCCGAGAACCATTGCAGCGGCACCACCGAGAAGCCCGTCACCAGGTCGAAGTTCAGGCGCACCAGCTTGTACAGCGAATACTTCGACTCGCCGGCAAAGCGCTCTTCATGATCGACCTCGATCTCGGTCGGGTTCTTGCTGAAGGTGTAGGCCAGCGCCGGGATGAAGGTGTTGACTTCGCGGCAGCGGTTGATGGTGTCGACGATGGTCCGGCTGTAGGCGCGCAGCATGCAGCCCTGGTCGGTCATCTTGATGTGCGTGATGCTTTCGCGCAGCGAGTTCATGGCGCGCGACGCGGTGCGGCGGAACCAGCTGTCCTGGCGGTTGCGGCGGATGGTGCCGACGTAGTCGTAGCCTTCATCCAGCTTGGCGACCAGGCGGCCGATTTCTTCCGGCGGGTTCTGCAGGTCGGCGTCGAGCGTGATGACGCGTTCGCCGCGGGCGTGCTCGAAGCCGGCCAGGATGGCCATGTGCTGGCCGTAGTTGCCGTTGAACAGCACGACGCGCGTGCTGTCGGGGCGGGCGCGGAACTGCTCGGCCAGCATGGCGGCAGAACGGTCCCGGCTGCCGTCGTTGACGAACACGACCTCATACGTCATGCCGAGAGCGTCGAGGGCCGGGTACAGGCGCGCGAACAGCGCGGCGAGCCCTTCTTCCTCGTTGTAGACGGGGATGACGACTGAGAGAGCAGGTATCTTCATAAGCAGGTCTTTATGCCTGGTGTTGGAGGCAAAGTTGGCGAACCGCGTTGACCACGCGATCCACGTCGGAATCTTCCATGGCGGCAAACATCGGCAGGGTGACGATGGCGCGGCCGATGCGTTCGGCGACCGGGAACATGCCCGGGCCCCAGCCGAGTTCGCGATAGAGCTTGAACAGGTGGATGGGCGGGTAATGCACGCCCGCACCGATGCCCAGGGCCTTCAGGCCGGCCATGAAGCCGGCGCGGTCGACCTTCAGCCGATCCAGCGGCAGCACGATCTGGAACATGTGCCAGTTGGTGCGCGAGAAATCTTCCACCGGCAGCTCGACGCCGAACGATTCGATGTCGGCCGCGCGCATGGCGGCGAAGTAGCGGCGCGCCAGTGCAGCACGGCGCGCGGTGATGGCCTCGATGTGCGCGAACTGGCCCAGGCCGATCGCGGCGTTCACGTCGGTCAGGTTGAACTTGCCGCCCACCAGGTCGACTTCCATGCCGTCGAAGCCGGTGCGCACCACGCCTTGCAGGCGGTACTTCTCGGCCAGCACGGCTTCCTCGGGGGTGTTCAGCACGAGCGCGCCGCCCTCGATGGTGGTGATGTTCTTGTTGGCCTGGAAGCTGAAGCTGACCAGATCACCGATCTGGCCGATGCGCTGGTCGCCCCAGCGCGAGCCGAGCGCCTGGGCGGCGTCTTCGATCACGCGCAGCTTGTGGCGGCGGGCGATGTCGTACAGGCGGTCCATGTCGACCGGCAGGCCGGACAGATAGACCGGGATGATCGCCTTGGTGCGGGGCGTGATGGCGGCTTCGACCTTGTCCAGGTCGATGTTGCGCGTGACCGGATCGACGTCGACGAAGACCGGCTTGGCGCCCACCGTGAGCACCACGTTGGAGGTGGCGACCCAGCTGATTGGCGTGGTGATGACCTCATCGCCCGGGCCGATGCCAGCGATGCGCAGCGCAACCTCCATGGTCGCGGTGCCGTTGGCGAAGGTGCGCACGATGCGGCCGCCGAAGTATTCCGACAGCGCAGCTTCGAATGCGGCCACCTTGGGGCCGGAGGTGATCCAGCCCGAGCGCAGCACGTCGGCCACGGCGGCGATGGTCGCCTCGTCGATGGTCGGGCGCACGAAGGGCAGGAACGGTTGTTCGGCGATGGCGTTGGTTTGCGTCATGGCTTCAGATAGGGTTGGGCGCAGGGGGCTGGCACACGCGGTTCACGAACGGGCCAGCACCAGCACGCCGATAAGGATGATGGCGATGCCGATCAGGCGCTGCAGCGTCAGCACTTCGCCAAACAGATACCACGCCAGGAAGGCGTTGACCACGTAGCCCAACGACAGCATCGGATACGCAATGGTCACATCCACGCGCGAGAGGCCGAGGATCCACACCACCACGGAAATCACATAGCACGTCAGCCCGCCGATGATGGGCAACTGCGTTGCAAGCTTGATGCCGATCGGAATGATGTTCTCGGCGGAAAAGGCGAAACGCCCGATATTGTTGACGCCCGCCTTCAGCAGCAGCTGCGCGCAGGCATTGAGCATCACGCCCGTCAGGATCAGCCCAAAAGTGACCAGATTCATGTGTTGTCTTGTTGTTTTGCCAACCGTGGCAGCTCGCCCGTACTGCTGCCGCCGGGCGGCATGTTACGACAATTCCGCTTGCACACCCTTTTCGCCGGTGCGCGAAGGTGGCAACTAGTTGCGCCGCACGATCACGCGGCGGTTGTCCTGGGCGATGACCGTCATCGGCACGCCCTGGGCGGCCAGCCGGTCGTAGGTGCCCGGGCCCATCATTGCGATAGCCTGGCCGCCCGCATTGCCGCCATCCTGCCAGCGCGCGATGAAGGCATCGGTGGTCGGGACCCACTTGGCCGGCTCATGCTCGACGCCAAAGGCCAGCTCATCCGGCTCCTGCACCATGACGGTCGGCGTGCCGAGGTAAAACGGCATTGTATGGTCCAGGCGCTCCACCGCATAGAACGGCACACCGGGCGTGAGCCACGGTTTGACCGCTGGCACGAGATCGATGCCAGACATCGAGCGCCCGAATGCCTCATGGCCGAGCGTGGCGGCGGTAAACGTCAGGAACCACGCGCACGCGAACGCCACGAGACTCTCGAAGCGCCGACCCGCCAGGCGCAGTGCCAGCCACGTGAGCAGGGCGCCTGCGACAAAGGCCGCCGCCAGGAACACCGAGAAGCGCGCGAAGACGGCGTTTGGATAGGTGTCCGACGCCATCGTCGCCACATAGCCGCAGGCGGCCAGGCCGACCAGGCTGAGGGCCAGGAACGCCTTGAGCTGCCAGCGCCACGCGCGCTCGCTGGTCTGCTCCAGCACGAGCGCCGCCAGGATCGCCAGCGCGGGGATGATCGGGAAGATATAGCCCGGCAGCTTGGAATCCGAGATGCTGAAGAACGCGAAGATCAGCCCCGCCCACAGGCCCAGCAGCAGCGTCGGCCGGAAGCCGTTGGCGGCCGCTTGCCCGCGGGCGAAGGTCAGTCGTGCGGCACCCGGCAATTGCGCCAACCACGGCAGGAACCCCGCCAACAGCAGCGGCACGAAATACCAGATCGGCGCATCACGGTGATGCACGGTCGACGTGAAGCGCTGGAAGTGCTCATGCACGAAGAAGAACCACGCGAATTCCGGGTTGCGCATCGAGATCAGCACAAACCACGGCGCGCCGATCGCGAAGAAGATGGCCAGACCGCTCACCAAATACAGGCGTTTCCACAGCGCCCAGTCCCGCGCGACCAGCGTATAGACCACCAGCACGAAGCCCGGCAGCACCACGCCGATCAGGCCCTTGCTGAGCACCGCCAGTGCCATCGACGCCCAGCACGCCCACATCCAGCCGCGTTGCTGCGCGCGCGTGGCATCCGGGTGCTGCGCCAGCAGCAGGGCGGCCAGCGCCATGGTCATGCAGCCCGCCACGCCCATGTCGAGCGAATTGAAATGCGCGCCGACGTTCCACATCGGCGCGCTCACCAGCACCAGCCCGCTGATCACGGCGGTCCGCTTGCCCCACCAGCGCGCCGCCGCCAGCATCGTGAAGACGATGCCGACGATGCCTGAGAGCGCCGTGAACAGCCGCGCCTGCCATTCGCCGATGCCGAACAGCGTGTAGGCGAGTGCGGTGCCCCACATCTGCAGGGGCGGCTTCTCGAAGTACTTGAGGGCGTTGTAGCGGATGGTGACCCAGTCGCCGGAGGTGAACATCTCGCGGGCGATCTCGGCGTAGCGGCCTTCGTCGGTCGGGATCAGGTGGCGGTAGCCCAGCGTGCCGAGCCAGGCGGCCAGGAAGGCGGCGGCCAGCAGCCACAGGGAGGGATTGCGCCAGGGCAGGGCCGGCGTGTTGTCGGTGCGGTCGATCGGCATGCGGTCAGGCGCGTTCGATCAGCAACGCGGCGGCCACCTTGCGGCCTTCCATCATCAGGATGTTGTACGTGCGGCAGGCGGCCTGCAGGTCCATCGCCTCTACGCCGATGCGCTTTTCGGTGAGCGGCGCGGCCAGGCGCGGGTGCGGGAAGCGCAGGCGGTTGCCGGTGCCGAACACCACCACTTCGGCGCCCATTTCCAGCAGGCGGGCGAAGTGCTCGGGGGTCAGGTCTTCGAAGCGGGCCACGTCCCAGCGTACGACTGTGCCTTCCGGCATGACCAGCACGGAGTGCTCGTAGCGCACCTTGTTGATTTCGATGTAGCCGTCGCCATAGGCGGTGACGGTGTTGAGGACATTGGACGAGTCGGACGAATGGAGCTTCAAGGCGGGAATCCCATCGGGCGCGGTCGCTGCAACGTTTGCCGCAGCGGCGGCGCGGGGTTTTCAGGCTCGGCCGGCACAGGCATCCGGGCGCGATGGCGGGCCGGCAGGCAAGGCTTTCGCATGCTGCCGGCGGACCTCGCTGCGTTGCAAAAATGCGCGCCGAAGTCTGTCATAATGGGCTAAATTATATCTTTTTCTCTCCTTTGCCCGCCGCGCCACAAGCGACGCCCGGTAAGGAAGAGCGCAGCGCTTGTTGCGCCAAGCGGCTTCACCCCGCCGTCTTGCTGCACTACAAAATCATCCGCACAACACCAAGCCCGCTCAACGTCACCTGCCGCCCGTGAAAACGATCCAGAAATCCGCCAAGCTCAACAACGTCTGCTACGACATTCGCGGCCCCGTGCTCGAGAAGGCCAAGCAGATGGAGGAAGAGGGCCACAAGATCATCAAGCTGAACATCGGCAACCTGGCCGTGTTCGGTTTCGATGCCCCGGAAGAGATCCAGCAGGACATGATCCGCAACCTGCCGAATTCGGCGGCGTATTCGGATTCCAAGGGCATCTTCGCGGCGCGCAAGGCGGTGATGCACTACACGCAAGAGCAGGGCATCAAGAACGTCACGCTGGATGACATCTACCTGGGCAACGGTGCCTCCGAGCTGATTTCGCTGGCCACCAACGCGCTGCTCGACGAGGGTGACGAGCTGCTGCTGCCGGCCCCGGATTACCCGCTGTGGACCGCCGTGACCAGCCTGTCGGGCGGCACGCCGGTGCATTACATCTGCGACGAGGCCAATGGCTGGATGCCGGACCTGGACGATATCCGCGCCAAGATCACGCCCAACACCAAGGGCATCGTCGTCATCAACCCGAACAACCCGACCGGCGCGCTGTATTCCGACGAGCTGCTGCGCGGCATCATCGCCATCGCGCGCGAGCACGGCCTGGTGATCTTCGCCGACGAGGTGTACGACAAGGTCTTGTTCGACGACAACAAGCACACCGCGCTCGGCTCGCTGTCGGAAGACGTGCTGACGATCACCTTCAACAGCCTGTCGAAGAGCTACCGCTCGTGCGGCTACCGCGCGGGCTGGATGGTCGTATCCGGCGACAAGCGTCCGGCCAAGGACTACATCGAAGGCCTGAACATGCTGTCGTCGATGCGCCTGTGCGCCAACGTGCCGGGGCAGTGGGCGATCCAGACCGCGCTGGGTGGCTACCAGAGCATCAAGGATCTGGTGGCGCCGGGCGGCCGCATGCGCCGTCAGCGCGACCTGGCGCACGAGCTGATCACGGCGATCCCGGGCGTGACCTGCGTCAAGCCCAAGGCCGCGCTGTACATGTTCCCGCGCCTTGACCCGGCCGTGTATCCGATCGAGGACGACCAGACCTTCATCCGCCAGCTGCTGGAAGAAGAGCGCGTGCTGCTGGTG
Organism: uncultured Ralstonia sp.; assembly: GCA_913056305.1. Taxonomy (GTDB): domain Bacteria; phylum Pseudomonadota; class Gammaproteobacteria; order Burkholderiales; family Burkholderiaceae; genus Ralstonia. The sequence continues at coordinate 688 of CAJXMR010000165.1, read as the reverse complement.
CAGGGCACCGGCTTCAACTGGCACTCGCCCGACCACTTCCGCATCGTCTTCCTGCCACACGAAGACGACCTGCGCGAAGCCATTGGTCGAATTGCGCGCTTCCTGGAGCGGTACCGTCAGCGTCACGGTACTGGCATCCGGGCTGCATAGAGTCGGTCATCCGCCAGATCAGTCGTTTTTGCGGGGCAGACCGAAGTGTCTGCCCTGTCCGTTTTTTGCCTCTCAGTTTCAACGATACGTCTCATGAATCCCATCAAGATCGGCCTGCTCGGGCTCGGTACCGTCGGTGGCGGTACGCTCAAGGTTCTGCAACGGAACCAGGAAGAAATCCGGCGTCGCGCCGGGCGCGGCATCGAGGTCGCCCTGATTGCGGTGCGCAATGTCGAGAAAGCGCGCGCCATCGTGCAGGAAGCCGGCGCGACCGTGCCCGTGGTGGGCGACCCGTTTGCCGTGGTGGATTCGCCCGAGATCGACATCGTGGTGGAGCTGATCGGCGGCTATGACCTGACGCGCGAGCTGGTGCTGCGCGCCATCGCCAACGGCAAGCACGTCGTCACCGCCAACAAGGCGCTGCTGGCCGTGCACGGCAACGAGATCTTCAAGGCCGCCCAGGACAAGGGCGTGATGGTGGCGTTCGAGGCCGCGGTGGCCGGCGGCATCCCCATCATCAAGGCGCTGCGCGAGGGCC
>CAJXMR010000164.1 GCA_913056305.1 uncultured Ralstonia sp. | reverse complement strand
GGCCAACGCAACCGCGATGGCATGGCCAATGCCCTTGGTGGAACCGGTCACAAGTGCACGCCTGTTCTGAAGGTGGAGGTCCATGGTGTTGAAGTCGGGAATATGGCGTAGGGATAACGCGAAAATCGCGGCGGGTGATTCAGACATGATACGAACCACCCCACCTTCGCGCTGCCGCAATCGTTTTAGCGCGGTTTTCCACGCGGTTTGGCGCACCGGCTCGGTAACGCCCCCGGCTTGACGGCCCAGGCAAGCGACGATTAGCCTGCATGTCAGAAGCTTGCACTTCGCTTACGGGAGCGAAGGCGGCTCGCACAAAACCGGATCACCGGTCGAACGGGGAGCACCACCATGAATACCGACGTACAAACACCACCCGAGGCCACCGCCACCAGCGAAGGCCCGTATCAGCTCGACACCATGGATCGCGACACCAACGTCGGCCGGCTCGTCCACCGGGTCCGGCATGCCTTGGTGACGCATATCGATGGCGCGCTGGCGTCGCTGGACTTGACCGCTGCGCAGTGGATGGTGGTCATCTACCTGGCCGAAGACCTGGCCACCACGCCGGCCGAGCTATCGCGCCTGCTGCACTACGATCCGGGCGCGATGACGCGGCTGATCGACCGGCTGGAGAAGAAGAACATCGTCAAGCGCGCCCCCAGCGATGCGGACCGGCGCTCGGTGGTGGTCACGCTCACCGACCAGGGCCGCGCGCTGTATCCGGAGATCCGGCCGCTGATCGTCGACGTGCTGAACCACCTGCTGCGCGGGTTCTCGCAGGCCGAGGTCAAGCAGCTGGAGAACCTGCTGCTGCGCGTGCTGCACAACGCGTAAGCGCTGTACGGCACGGCGATCGGCGGTCAGTGGACGGCGCTGTCTGCGCTGTCCGTCGTCCGCAGCGCATCGCGGTGTGCGCGCAGGCTGGCGAGCGCGGCGGGTGCATCGGCAGGGATGGTGCTGGCCTGCGCCAGCGCGGTTTCCAGCGCGCGCGCCTCACCGGCAATGACGGCTTGCTCCACCGTCAGCGCCGCGCCCTTGATACGGTGCGCGACATAGCGCGCCGCCGCCGGGTCACCCGCGTCCAGCGCGTGGGCCAGGCTTTCCAGATCGTCGTCGAGCGAGTCGAAGTAGATCGACCACAAGTCGCGGTCTTCGCCGGCCGGCGCGGGGGTGGGCGCAGCGGCTGCTCTCCCGGTATCGCACCACAGCTCGATCATCTCGCGCAGGTTGTCCAGGCGGATGGGCTTGGTGAGCATGCCGTCCATGCCGCTGTCCATCACACGCTGCTGGTGCGCCTCGTCGGTAGCCGCCGAGATGGCGAGGATGGGGGTATGCGCACCCGCCTCCGCCTCGCGCGCGCGGATGCGCTCGGCCACCGTGTAGCCGTCGATATCGGGCAGGTGGCAGTCCATCAGGATCAGGTGGAACGGCTGCGCGGCGGATTTCTCCAGCGCCTGCCGGCCATCGGCGGCGAGCTCGGCGTCGCAGTTCAGCAGGTGCAGCTGCTGCTCGAGCACCATCAGGTTGGTCGGGTGGTCGTCCACCACCAGCACGCGCGGGCGCGGCTGGATCGCCCCGGCCAGCATGTCCTGCGGCGCAAGCGTACTGGTCACCCCGGCGGGCTCCGGCGCGAGGGTCACGGCACGCTCGGGCGCCGGATGCGCCACCACCGCCTGTGCCGCGTCGACCGGCGCCACCTCGGCCGGAATGCGCACGGTGAAGACCGTGCCCACGCCCGGCGTGCTCTGCAGCTCGATCTTGCCGCGCATCAGCCGCACCGGCTCGCGTGAGATGGTCAGGCCCAGCCCGGTGCCGCCAAAGCGTCGCGTGGTGCTCGAATCGGCCTGTTGGAAGGCCTCGAAGATGCCGCGCTGATCCTGCGGCGCGATGCCGATGCCGGTGTCCGCCACGTCGATGACGAGGGTGCCCGGGCCGTCTGCCTTGGCGGCGGACGCGTAGGCCAGGCGCACCGTCACGCCGCCCTGCTCGGTGAACTTCACGGCGTTCGAGAGCAGGTTCAGCAGGATCTGCCGCGTGCGTGTCGGGTCGATGCGAAGGCACAGCGATGGGTCGATGCCGGTCATGAGCGACAGCGTCAGCCCCTTGCGCTCGGCGCGCCAGCGCACCACGTCCAGCGCTTCATTGGCCCACGGCACGAGATGCGTGGGCAGCCGCTCCAGCTCGACGCGCTTGGCCTCCAGCTTGGAGATGTCGAGCACGTCGTCCAGCAGCACCAGCAGCGTCTGCGAGGCGGTGGTGGCCACATGCGCCAGGCGCTGCTGCTTGTCGTCCATGGGCGTGCGCTGCAGCAGCTCGACCGAGGAGAGGATGGCGTTCATCGGCGTGCGGATCTCGTGGCTCATCACGGCCAGGAAGCGGACCTTGTCGCGCTCGCTGCGCTCGGCACGGCGGCGCTGCACCCAGGCGCGCCAGGTCATGAACAGGATGCCCGTGATGCCCAGCGCCATGATCATCAGCTCGCGCGAGCGGTAGCGCAGGATCGAGCGGTACGACGGCGCGCCGTAGTCCACGCGCTCCAGCCACTCGTCGAGCTGGTCGCCGACGTGTCGATCTCGCACGGAACGTCTTTGATGGAGCCGGTGAAATTGATGGTGCCGGTGGTGGGCGTCTGGGCCTGGGCAAAGCCCGCAGCCGCGAGGCCGAGCACCAGCGCGGCAGCGCGTCCTGCTTGAGAGGGAAGGGCCTTCATTGGTGCGTTCTCCTATTGACAGGGGGGAGCACCAATTCTAGGCACGGGCAGCACTAATCACATATTCAATAACTTTATTGTCTGCTGTGAATAACTTCGAATCGACAGCCTCAGCGCCCTGCTACGGCGCCTCGATCGCTGCTTCGTCGCGCCCGCGCTAGCTTTCCTGTTGTTCAAGGGCGTGGCGGTCAGCCTGAGAGTCGGCGGCCCAGTCAGAGCGTGGATAGGTCGAGCCGCGCGGCCACGTGGTCGATAAAGGCCCGCACGCGCGTCGGCGTGCGCCCCGCCGGCCACACGAGCTGCAACGGCACCGGCGGCGGCTCATGTTCGGCCAGCACAATCTCCAGCGCGCCGGATTCAACCCACGGCCGCACCTGCCACAGCGGCGCCCGTGCAATACCGAGGCCGTTGACCGCAGCCCGGTTGCAGGCCTCCGCGCTGGGCGAGCGAAAGCGGCCGCGCACCGTCACGCGCCGCGCCTCGCCAAAGGTCCAGGTTTCGTGCCCCGCTTCGGCGCGGATCAGGCAGGTGTGCCCGGACAAGTCTTCAGGACACCCGGGTCGCCCCTGCGCCGCAAAGTAGTGCGGGGCCCCGACCACCACGCGCCGCAGCGCGCCGAGCGCGCGCATCCGCAGCCCCGAGTCCGGCAAGGCTCCGAGCCGCACCGCCACGTCGATGCGCCCATCGGCCAGGTCGGCGCGGGTGTCGGAGAGCAGCAGTTCGGTCTGCAACTGCGTGTGCGTCTGCAAAAAATCCGCCAGCAGCGGCACCACATAGGCCGGGCCAAACAGCGTGGGCGCAGCAATGCGCAAGGTGCCGCGCATGTGCACGGTCTGCTCGGCGATGTGGTCATGGGCGCGGCGCAACTGCTCGACGGCAGGACGCACGCGGGCGGCAAAGGCCAGGCCCGCTTCGGTCGGGTGCGCCTGGCGCGTGGTCCGCGCGATCAATTGCACGTTTACCTCGCGCTCCAGGCTCGCCAGCGCACGGCTGACCGCCTGCAGCGAGCGCCCTAGCGCACGCGCGGCGGCGGTCAGGCTGCCGTGGTCCACCACGGCCAGCAGCACGGCGTAGTCATCGAGCGAGGGCATCGGATTCTGTCGGCAAGCGGGAGAGTGTCTGTCGGCCCCCGCAGCTAGGCGGGGCACACGGGCGCCCGTACATTCTAGCCATCACATTCAAGGAGCCCATCATGACCGCCAGGACACTCACTGCCTCTGCGCCCCTTCATCCGCTGCGTTACGGCGCCTCCATCACCCTGGCCGACGCCGGCCGCATCGCCGACGCCGCCCGCCGGGAAGCCGAACGCCAGGGCTGGCCGATGGTGATTGCGGTAGTCGATGCTGCCGGCCATCTGGTGCTGCAGCAGCGCATGGACCAGGCCCAGCTCGGCAGCATCGAGGTCGCGCGGCAGAAGGCGGAGACGGCGGTGCGCTTCCGCCGTCCGAGCAAGGTGTTCGAAGACGCGCTGTCGCAGGGCGGGCTGCATCTGCGCTTGCTCGGCATGACCAACCTGACGCCGCTCGATGGCGGCCTGCCGCTGGTACGCGACGGCGCGGTCATCGGCGCCATCGGCGTGTCGGGGATGCAGTCGACGCAGGATGCGCAGGTGGCGCAGGCCGGCGCCGGCGCGCTGTGAGCGGGCCGGTCGCCTACTTGTTGACCCAGCCGCGCCGCACGAACGGCGCCAGCACCAGCGCGTGCACCGCCAACGCAAGCCGGTGCAGCGGCTCGGCCGCCGCCTGCGCCAGCGGCCGGTTGCACAGCCACGCGCAGGCCGCCGACACCGCCGCCGCGCCCACCATGTCGAACGGATAGTGCACGCCTACATAGATGCGCGCCCACGCCATCGGCACCCCCAGCAGGGCGAGCACCGCGCCCGCGCGGCGCAGGCGCGGATGCAGCAGCAGGCTGAAGGCGACCGACCACAGCAGCGTCAGGTGGTCGCTCGGGAAGGATGAATCGGGCGCGTGCTCGATCAGCGTGTGCCCGAGGCCGATCACGAACGGGCGCGGATGGTCCCACGCCAGGCCAAAGCCGGCGCTGACCAGCAGCGCCGCAACGGCGGTCACGCCGGCCTGCAGTGCGTGCCGGCGCGTCGGCGGCTCGCCCCACAGCCAAGCAGCCACCAGCGTGGCCGGCACCAGCCAGATCGCATATTCGGCAAAGAACGTCGCCAGCCAGACCATGCCGGCAGGCGGCTGGGCTGGCGCGTTGAGCCACAGAAACAGGGTGTGATTGAGGGTTTCCATATCAATACAGGCAAGCGCCCGGGGCGCGGGCACGGTGGTTCGGCCAATGGTCAAGGCTCGATGGGCCAATCAACGGGGGAATGCCGTTTGTCCGGCAGGCGCCGCAGTCGTTCCCGCGCCCGTCAGGTTGGCCAGGCGTTGTCCGCAGCGTACGCCGCCAGACTTAGCGCTCGCACAGCCGCGTCACACCGCCATGCGTGACGGGGCCGCCGCCCGGTTGAACACCGCACGATCGGCCTTTGCTGACGTTCCTGCCATGCCTATGATGAAGGCGCACAGACAATCGACCCGGCACCGAGACCACCGCCGCACCAAGGCGGGGCCAAGCTCACAGACCGGGCAAATGCAATCTTTCCCGGGGGTGGGAGATGGAAAGCTTTCTGATCCAGCGGGCCACACGCCAGCAGGCCGTGTGCGCCGGGGCAATCGCGTTGTCGATCCTGCTGATCCTGGCCTTTGCCGCGCCGCAGGCGGCCGTACCGCTGCCAGCCATCGGCCCGTTCATGCCGATGTGCGCGCTCACCGTGTTTACCACCGCGGGCATTGCCGCCTTCCTGCTGGGGGCGCAGTTCACCGTCACGCGGCAGCCTGTGCTGGGCGCGCTGGGCGGCGCCTATGCCTTCACCGCGCTGGCGGTGGCGCTGCAGCTGCTGATGTTTCCTGGCGTCTTCAGCCCGACCGGCCTGTTCGGTGCCCGCCCCGCCAGCGCCGGCTGGATGTGGGTGTTCTGGCACGGCGGCTTCCCGCTCTTCGTGAGCCTGGCCGTGCTGGCGCGCGATCGTTTCGGGCGCCAGCCGATCGATGCCGCGCACATCACCCGCTGGACCTGGCTGCTGGTTGGCGGGCCGGCGCTGGTGGCCGCGCTGCTGTGCGGCATCGTCGTCAGCGTGGACTTGCCGCCCGCACTGGGCGCGGCCAACGGCGCGGACGGCGCCAGCGTGCTGAGCGGCCACCCAGTCGCGCTGATCCTGTGGGCGCTCAATGCCATCGCCCTGCTGCTGGTACTGGCCACCGGGCGGCTGCGCTCGGTGCTGGACCTGTGGCTGGCGATCGCCGCGCTGGCGTGCTTTACCGACACCAGCCTGAACCTGCTGAGTTCGGACCGCTTTACCGTCGGCTGGTACGTGGCACGCATCTTCAGCATGTTCGCGCCGGGCGTGCTGGTGTGCGTGCTGGTGTGGGAGGTGACGGCGCTGTATCGGCGGCTGTTCGAGGCGCATGTGTCGCTGCGGCAGACCTCGATGCACGACGCGCTTACCGGCATCTACAACCGCACCTACTTCAACGAGCAGATCCCGAAGATGCTGGGCGCGGCGCGGCGCGGTCGTGCGCCGCTGTCGCTGGTCATGATCGACGTCGACCACTTCAAGCGCTACAACGACGCCTACGGCCACCTCAAGGGCGATGGCTGCCTGGCGGCCGTGGCCGAGGCACTGGCGGGCGTGATCCGGCGCCAGGACGATTTCATCGCGCGCTACGGCGGCGAGGAATTCGTGGTGGTGCTGCCGGGCACGACTGCACGCGAGGCCCTGCTGATTGCCGAACGCGCACGCGAAGCCGTGCTGTACCTGCGCATCGAGGCGCCCACGCCGTCGCGCTTCGTGACGGTCAGCGCCGGCTGCGCCACCACCGCGCCGGGCGCACCGACGACCCTCGAGGCGCTGGTCGAAGCCGCCGATGCGGCGCTCTACCAGGCCAAAGCCGCCGGTCGCAATCTGGTTGTGCCGGCGGAGGAAGTCTGCGCCGTGCGGATGGCCTGAGCGGTCGCGCAGCAGGGTGCCCGGGTTACCCTGCCTTCGCGCCGCGGCCTCGCCCTTCCCTCGAGCCGCCCATGCCCCTTCTGCGCCACGGCATCCTGGCCATCGGCTTTGCGCTGCCCCTGCTGGCCGCCGCGCAGCTCGATACGCCCGCGCTGCGCGGCGCAGCCGCGCGCGCGCCCGACCTGACGTTTCCCGCCAAGACAAGCGAATTCAGCATCTTCACCACCCCGTCCATGGCGCTCTACAAGCCGGCCGGGGACGGCCCCTTCCCTGCCCTGGTGCTGCAGCACCAGTGCGGCGGTCTTGGTCACGGCAAATGGCAGAACCAGTCGATGCTGGAATGGGCACGCCGCGCCGTACGCCACGGCTACGTGGCCTTGCTGATCGACAGCCTCGGCCCGCGCGGCGTCGACTCGGTATGCATGGGCCCCCAGGGTGGCGTGACGCCGATGCGCGGCGTGCGGGACGCCCTGCAGGCCGCGGCCTACCTCGGCACATTCGATTTCGTCGACAAGACGCGCATCGCTCACGCCGGCTACTCGTGGGGCGCGATGGTGGGCGTGGGGCTCAGCGGCAAACACTGGGCCGAGGCGCTGGGCGACGGCGCGCGCTTCAACGCGGCGGTGGCGTTCTACCCGGTCTGCGCCACGCTCAGGCCGCGCAACGGCAGCCCGTTCGATGTGCTCAACCCCGACATCGACCGCCCCCTGCTCGTGCTGATGGGCGCCGATGACACCGAGGCCGTGGCCACGGAATGCGTTTCCAGATTGCAAGCCGCCAAGGACAGCGGCGCGCCCTTCCAGTGGCACGTCTATCCGGACACCACGCATTGCTGGGACTGCGAGAACCTGAACAACTTCAGCAAGACCGATGGTCGCGGCAACCATGTCGTCTATCGCTACGACGCACAGGTCACCGCAGATGCGGAACGCCGGATGTTCGAATTCCTCGATCAGGCGCTGCAGGTCAAGCATCCATGAGTGGCCGGTCCACAAACAGCAAACCCTGCAGAGACTGCGTCGGCGGGGTGGATCGGCTCTCCAGGGGCGGCTTCGTCTTCTGAAGCGCCCCTTGATATCTGTTTCTGACTTATTTCTTTATATATAAAAATAGTAGTAGTAGATAACGGTGCACCGTTTCTGTGGATAGCCGAAAAAAACGCTTTGGCGTCAATGGTTTGCGAAAAGTACAACCCATCGCACAGCGTGTGCCGTCGCGTGGATGAATCGGGCGGTTCGCATCGCGGCCGGTCGGCACGTGGGCAAGTTGTTCCGGCACGATCGACAGACTGCCCCCGGACAACCAACACGCTTTCCCGGTAGTTCCCCACAGGGCAAGGCGGGCTTATCCACAGCACTTGGCCAAAGAAAAGGGGCCTGAATCTTGGTGGGCAGAGCAGGATCGCACGCACCACCATCGCACGGCGAATGCCAGAACGCGACATCCCACTGGATCAGCGACTGCGGCCAGCGCGATACGCAACCACTTGCCCTGACGCCCAGCACAGAGGGTCGTCCTTCAGATCTGGTTGAACCCGACGCGGGACAACAGCTCAGCAAATCTGGGATCGGAGCGCACGCTGTCGAAGGTCGGTTCTGTCCTGAGCTCGATGAAGTCAGGACTGTGCTCATCGTAGGCTTTCTCCAGCCAGCCGAAGGTCTGCTCCTTGTCCCCGAGCGAACCAAACACGCGCGCCATGTTGTAGGGGTGGACGTAGTGCTTTTCGGATTCGGTCTCCAACGTATCCACGATCTGCTGCATGTCCGCTCTCATGTCGGCTGCGGCATAGGTCTGGGCCAGCCCCGTCAGCGCCTCCGTGCTCCTGCCGGAAAGCGTGACCGCCTTCTGCATCTCCTCGATGGCGTCAGGGAACAACTTCTGCTGCTGGTAAACCAATCCCAGCCTGAAATGAAGTAGAAAGTGGTTTGGATCGATTTCCAGGGCTTTACGGAGTTCTTCCTGTGCCTGGTCGTATCGCCGCGCAAGATACAAGATGATGGCAACCGATGAATTCAGCACGGAATTCAACGGATCCATCTGTCGGGACTGCTTGACCCTGGCAATGGCGTCTTCGGGCCTGCCCACCGTCATCAGATATTCCGCGTACCAGTAATAGGCGATCGCGTGTCCTGGGTTCAGTTCAATGGCGCGCAGGAAATCCTGGTCCAGATCGACCCAATCCCAATCGTGCAAACGCACGTGGGCCAGGGACGCATAGGCCTCACCTAAGTCCGGTTCAATCTGCAGCGCTTTCCTGGCGGCCATTTTTGCTTTGTGAAACGTTTCGCGCGCAGGGCTCACGCCGCGACAGGCCAGCATCGTGTAAGCATCGGCCACGCCATCGTAGGCGGCGGCAAAATTCGACTGATGTTCAATCGCGAGCTGAAAATACTCAATGCTCTTTCGCAGTCCTTCTTCGGTGCGCATGGACCAGAAGTGACGCCCCTTGAGATACGCTTCGTGCGCCTGCGCATCAATGGCAGGCGTACGGTCTAAGCGCCCTTGCTCGTGCGGCGTGAGCTTGATCTCAATTTCGCGGGCAATGGCCTTGGCCACCTCGATCTGCAGGGCCAGGATGTCATGCCGGTTCCCCTCGTAGGTCTCGGCCCAAAGGTGCGTTTCGTCGCTGACCCGGATGAGCTGCGCCGCAACCCGTACCTGCTCTCCGGCACGCCGGACGCTTCCCTCGAGCACGTGGGAAACGCCGAGGTCCTGGCCGATCTGATGAAGGGTCTTGGTCGTGGACTTGTAGCGCAACGCGGAAGTCCGGGCGATCACACCCAGGCGCTCCGGGCTGAGCCGGGCAAGCTGAGTGATCATGTCCTCCGTTAGACCGTCACTGAAGTAATCATATTTGTCGCCACCACCGAGACTTTCGAACGGAAGCACGACCAGTATCACGCGCCCCTCCGATGGCCATGGCTTATTTGGGAGCGGCAATGCTTCCGGTTCGCTCGCCTCGCTTGCCACCAGCGCCCTGCCGTTCGGTTGCAAACGCCCCGCGCCATCCTCAGGCCGCGGCGGCCTTCCCGGGGCGGCAGTGACCGGGCGGTGCCGGCTCCGATACAGCGCATCCGCCACAATGATCGCGACGCCAACAAAGACAATCACCGGGCGCGCATCGAGCGCCAAGCGTGACAAATGTCCCACCCGCTCTGGCCCCGCAATCGTGCGGACGAGTCGAGCGATGAATTCCTGCGGCGCGAAACCGGTGAGTGCTAAGAGGACGCCCCCAATGAACCATTCGCTCACCCGCTCGCGCAACATGACCCACAGGCGCCGGTGTATTCGCTGTGGGGTTCGTCCGTCTTGTTCATCTTCCATGTCGTCCCCGCAGAGCGTCGTGTCGGCCAGGCGTGATGAACCCTGCCGCGGCACAGGAAGTTGGGAGGTGGGCGCAGGCGTACACGCCGACAAACTACCTTTGTAACTATCGGCTTTTCTGATATGAAAATCTATGCGCCACCGTGCAGACCACCCCGCCCCGCCAGTAGGTTCGCCCCCTCGGAAGGGGGCGTCGCGGAGGAGCGCATTTCTTTCGAACTAAGAAATCAAGGCTGACGGCGCGGCACCCATCGAGCAGCGGCTGGGGGCGAAACATACTGGCTGGGGGGGGCGCTCTTATGCCGGCCGCGACACAGTCCGGGCGAATTGGCGGACCTCCCGCAAGCGACCGAAATGCCTCCTGGCGCCACGGATCGCGTCACGCCGGGCGTGCCGGCCACCCAATGCAATCACGGCCCTGGATGCAAAAAAGCCTTGGAACACGTTGTGGTTCCAAGGCTTTTTGCACTGAATGTTGGTGGACCGAAGGAGGATCGAACTCCCGACCTCCGCATTGCGAACGCGGCGCTC
>CAJXMR010000163.1 GCA_913056305.1 uncultured Ralstonia sp. | reverse complement strand
GAGTGTATCCCCGATTCGAAAATTTGTGAACGGTCGTGCTAATTTTTTCGCACGATCGTTCGCCACAGTGGTGAGCGTGAATGGATGCGGTGATTCAGGCGCGTCGCAAGCGCCTCAGGCGCCACCCGGCGTCCAGGTACCCGACAGGATCTTCTCCAACCAGAATACGCCGATGATGGTCTTCACGTCGGAGATCGTCCCTTCGCGCACCCAGTCGATCAATTGGCCGGCAGGCGCGATGAAGGTCTCGAGAAATTCACCCTCGTCGAGCGCACTTTCGCCGTGCTGCAGGTCGCGCGCGAGGTAGATGTCGATGAACTCGGTGGAGTACGAGATGACCGGGTGGATGCGCGTGAGGTAATCCCAGCGCGCCGCGGTGTAGCCGGTTTCCTCGCGCAGTTCGCGCTTGCCGCACGCCAGCGCACCCTCCTGCGGGTCGAGCTTGCCGGCCGGGAATTCGATCATCACCTTGCCCACCGGATAGCGGAACTGGCGCTCCATCAGCACCGTGCCATCGTCGAACAGCGGGATCATCATCACCGCACCCGGGTGGATCAGGTATTCGCGGCTGGCGTTGCGGCCGTCCGGCAGGCGGACGATGTCCTGCTTGAGCGTGAGGAACTTGCCCTGGTGCATCAACGCCGAGGCGACCTGGGTCTCGCGCAGGCCGGCGTCCGGGTCGGACACAGGTTCAATCGATGCGGGAAGCGGAGTGTGATCGGACATGGCGCTCTCTCGTGCCGAGACAGCGGGAGCCTGCCCGGCGGGGGATCAACGGGGGTGGCGAACCAGGTACTGCCACGTAAAACCGGGAAACGCGAACACCAGCATCAGGCAAGCGGTGATCGCGTAGAACTGCCAGCCCTGCGGGAAGGCATTGCCCTGGCTCGATTCGATGCCGAAGCCGATCAGCCCGACCATAACGTACATGGCCATCAGCTCGGCGCCGCGCAGCCAAAACGGTTTGCGCGGCCAGCGTGCCGGCACCAGGGCCAGCACGCGTTGGTTGACGAACGGCAGGTTGGCACAGATCAGTGCCAACACGATGACAAACAGGCCGCCCGTCGATGCGTTCATGGTGCGATGTGCCGGGTTACGACGCCAGCGTCAGGCGGATCGCCTGATAGCACAGACCCATCAGGCTGGCCGGGAAGATGCCCAGCACCAGCACCAGCAGGCCGTTGACCGACAGCAGCGAACGCAGGCCAAAGGTGGCTTCCACCGGACCTTCGTCGGTCGGGGCGTCGAAGTACATGACCTTGATGACGCGCAGGTAGTAGAACGCCCCCACCAGCGAGAACAGCACCGCCACGATGGCCAGCCACGACATGCCGGCATCGACCACCGCGCCCAGCACCGACAGCTTCGCATAGAAGCCGACCGTCGGCGGCAGGCCCGCCAGCGACATCATCATGAACAGCATCAGCAGCGCAAACCAGGGGCTCTTCTTCGACAAGCCCTTCAGGTCGGCAATCTCTTCCGCCTCGTAGCCCTTGCGCGCCAGCAGCAGGATGACGCCGAACGCGCCCAGTGCCGTCAGCACATAGGTGATGGCGTAGAACATCGAGGCGCTGTAGGCCTGTGCGGTCAGGTCCGGCTTGCCGGCGCTCACGCCCGACAGCATGCCCAGCAGCAGGAAGCCCATGTGCGAGACCGTCGAGTACGCCAGCAGGCGCTTGAAGTTGGTCTGCACCACGCCGGTGATGTTGCCGATGGCCAGCGATGCGACGGCCAGCACGATCAGCATGTTCTGCCAGTCGAACGCCAGCGGCAGCAGGCCTTCGACCAGAATGCGCAACGTCATCGCGAACGCGGCCACCTTGGGCGCGCCGGCAATCAGCAGCGTCACCGCCGTCGGCGAGCCCTGGTACACGTCCGGCACCCACATGTGGAACGGTGCGGCACCCAGCTTGAATGCCAGGCCAGCCACGACGAACACCACGCCGAACACCAGGATCGTCTTGTTGATGTTGCCCGTATTGATGGCGCGGAACACCTCACCCAGGTCCAGCGAACCGGTCGCGCCGTACAGCATCGACATGCCGTACAGCAGCAGACCCGAGGCCAGCGCACCCAGGATGAAGTACTTCATGCCCGATTCCGACGACACGTTCGAGCGGCGGCGCAGTGCCACCAGTGCGTACGACGCCAGCGACAGCAGCTCCAGACCGAGGTACAGCGTCAGGAAGTTGTTGCCCGAGATCATCACGACCTGGCCCAGCAGCGTGAACAACGCGAGGATGTAGAACTCGCCGTTGTACATCTCGCGGTCGGCCAGGTAACGACGCGTGTAGACGAAGGTGACCAGCAGCGCCAGCGAGCAGAACGACGACAGCACCTGCGCCATCGGGTCAAACACCGCCAGATTGCTGAAGACATAGTGCGTCTCACCGCTGGAGGCCTGCACGGCAAACCAGACGGTCAGCGCCAACGTGGTGAAAATGCTCAGGCAGTAGGCGGGGCTCTCGCTTTCCTTCTTGCGGAACACATCCGCCAGCTGGATCACGGCGACCATCACCGACAAGAAAACGATCGGCCACAACGGCGCCCAGTTCATGTTTTGCATGATTGTTTCGACTCCCCGCTTACAGCTTGGACTGGGCCACGTGGGTGAGGAGATTCACCACGGACGCATGCATGACATCGGTGAAAGGCTTCGGATACAGGCCCATGTACAGGGTCGCGATCGCGAGCACGCCCAGCATGAAGAATTCGCGCGTGTTCAGGTCTTTCAGCTCGGCCACGTGCTTGTTCGTGATATCGCCGAAGATCACGCGCTTGACCATCCACAGCGAGTACGCTGCACCGAAGATCAGGGCCGTGGCCGCCAGCAGGCCAATCCAGAAGTTGTACTTGACCGAACCCAGGATCACCATGAATTCGCCCACGAAACCGGAGGTGGCCGGCAGGCCGCAGTTGGCCATCGCGAAGAACACCGACAGCGCGGCAAACTTCGGCATCGTGTTCACCACACCGCCGTAATCGGCGATCTGGCGCGAGTGCACGCGGTCATACAGCACGCCGATGCACAGGAACATCGCGCCTGAGATGAAACCGTGCGAGATCATCTGGACGATACCGCCCTCGATGCCGATCTCGTTGAAGATGAAGAAGCCCAGCGTGACGAAGCCCATGTGCGCAATCGACGAGTACGCAACCAGCTTCTTCATGTCGGCCTGCACCAGCGCCACCAGACCGATGTAGATCACGGCGATCAGCGAGATCGCGATGATGAACGCGGCCATGCTGTGGCTGGCATCCGGCGCGATCGGCAGCGAGAACCGCAGGAAACCGTAGGCCCCCAGCTTCAGCATGATGGCGGCCAGCACCACGGAACCGCCGGTCGGCGCTTCCACGTGGGCATCCGGCAGCCAGGTGTGCACCGGCCACATCGGCACCTTCACGGCAAACGCCATGAAGAACGCAATGAACAGCAGGATCTGCTCGTTCATCGACAGCTTGACCTGGTGCCACTGCAGGATCTCGAACGTGCCGCTGTGGAAGTACAGGTACAGCAGCGCAACCAGCGTCAGCAACGAGCCCAGCAGCGTGTACAGGAAGAACTTGATGGCCGCGTACACACGGTTCGGGCCGCCCCACACGCCGATGATGATGTACATCGGGATCAGCGTGGCTTCGAAGAACACGTAGAACAGCAGACCGTCGAGCGACGCGAACACGCCGATCATCAGGCCCGACAGGATCAGGAACGCGGCCATGTACTGCGCCACGCGCTCGGTGATCACTTCCCACGCCGAGATCACCACGATGACCGTGATGAACGCCGTCAGCACCACGAACCACATCGAGATGCCGTCGACACCCAGGTAGTAGCTGATATGGAAGCGCTCGATCCAGCTCGACTTCTCGACGAACTGCATCGCCGCGGTCGACTTATCGAAACGTGTGATCAGCGGCAACGTGATCACGAAGCTGACCAGCGAGCCGATCAGCGACATCCAGCGGGCATAGCCGGGATTGCGGTCTGAGCCCGAGGCCAGCACCAGCACGCCGAAGAAGATCGGCAGCCAGATCGCAAAAGACAGAACCATTTTTCGTTATCCCTTATTTGCCCGCCAGGAACACGAAGTACGTCAGCAGGCCAACCGTGCCGACGATCATCGCGAACGCGTAGTCATAGATGTAGCCGGACTGGAGCAGGCGCACAACGCTCGCGAACCACCCCACCAGACGCGCGCTGCCGTTGACGACCACGCCGTCGATCACACCCTGATCGCCGCCCTTCCACAGGCCGCGGCCGAACTTGACCGCACCGTTGGCGAAGACGATCTCGTTGATCTTGTCCATGTAGTACTTGTTGTCCAGCAGCTTGTAGATGCCGGAGAAACGCTTGGCGATGGCTGCCGGAATATCCGGGCGCTTCAGGTAGAAGAACCACGACAGCACCACGCCGGCTGCCAGCAGGATGAACGGAGCCGACGTGAAGCCGTGCAGTGCCATCTCAACCCAGCCGTGGAAGTCTTCGGCCAGCACCTTCATCGCCTCGTGGTTCTCGGCGTTGGAGATGACGTCGGTGAAGACCACGCCGTGCTTGAAGAACTCGCCGAACAGCATCGGCTGGATCGCCATCGCACCGATGATGACCGACGGGATCGCCAGCATCACCAGCGGCAGCGTCACCACCCACGGCGACTCGTGCGGCTTCTGGCCGGGGGCCAGGCCATGGTGGTGGTCAGCCGTGACTTCCTCGTCATGGTGGTTGCCTGCGTGATGCGACGCTTCCTTGCCGAAGCGCTCTTCGCCGTGGAACACCAGGAAGTACATGCGGAACGAGTAGAACGCCGTCACGAACACGCCGCCCAGCACCGCCCAGTAGGCGAACTCAGCGCCCGGCAGATGCGACTCGCGCACGGCTTCGATGATCGAATCCTTCGAGTAGAAGCCCGAGAAGAACGGCGTACCGATCAGCGCCAGCGAACCCACCAGCGAGGTCAGCCACGTGATCGGCATGTACTTGCGCAGGCCGCCCATGTTGCGCATGTCCTGGTCGTGGTGCATGCCGATGATGACCGAGCCGGCACCGAGGAACAGCAGCGCCTTGAAGAACGCGTGCGTCATCAGGTGGAACACGGCCACCTGGTAGGCCGAAGCGCCCAGCGCCACCGTCATGTAACCGAGCTGCGACAGCGTCGAATACGCCACCACGCGCTTGATGTCGTTCTGAATGATGCCCAGGAAGCCCATGAACAGCGCGGTGATGGCACCGATGATCAGCACGAACGACAGCGCGGTGTCCGACAGCTCGAACAGCGGCGACATGCGCGCGACCATGAAGATGCCGGCGGTCACCATGGTGGCCGCGTGGATCAGTGCGGAAATCGGGGTCGGGCCTTCCATCGAGTCCGGCAGCCACACGTGCAGCGGGAACTGCGCCGACTTACCCATCGCGCCGATGAACAGGCAGATGCAGGCGACCGTCAGCATATGCCAGTCGGTGCCCGGGAAGCCGATGGTGGCCAGTTGGTCACGCGCGGCAAACACATCGGCGTAGCTCAGGCTGCCGCTGTAGGCCAGCAGCAGGCCGATACCGAGAATGAAACCGAAGTCACCCACGCGGTTGACCAGGAACGCCTTCATGTTGGCGTAGATGGCCGTCGGGCGCTTGAACCAGAAACCGATCAGCAGGTACGACACCAGGCCCACCGCTTCCCAGCCAAAGAACAGCTGCAGGAAGTTGTTGCTCATCACGAGCATCAACATCGAGAAGGTGAACAGCGAGATGTAGGCAAAGAAACGGTTGTAGCCGTCGTCTTCCGCCATGTAGCCGATCGTGTAGATGTGCACCATCAGCGAGACGAAGGTCACCACGCACATCATCATCGCCGTGAGCGAGTCGATGAGGAAGCCGACTTCCATCTTCAGCGGGCCGACGGCCATCCATTCATAGACGGTGCCGTTGTAGCCGGCGCCGTTCATGACGTCGGACAGCACCAGCGCCGACAGGATGAAGGCGATCGCAACACCGAGGATGGTGACGCTGTGGGATGCCGTGCGGCCGATCTTCTCGCCGAAGAACTTGGTGCCGAATAGCCCGGCGATCGCCGCGCCGGCCAGCGGCGCGAGCGGAATCGCCAGCAGCAGGTTGGGATTGAGCGTGGTAGCCATGGAACGCTTCTTATAGGTGGATGCGGCGGTCAGCCCTTGAGGCTGTCCAGATCGTCGACGTTGATGGTGTCCAGGTTACGGAACAGCACCACCAGGATGGCGAGACCGATCGCGGATTCCGCCGCGGCCACCGTCAGGATGAAAAACACGAACACCTGCCCCGCCAGGTCACCCCAGTAGTGGGAGAACGCGACGAAGTTGATGTTGACCGCAAGCAGCATCAATTCGATCGCCATCAGCAGCACGATGACGTTCTTGCGATTCAGGAAGATGCCGACGATGCTGATGGCAAACAGCACCGCGGCGAGCACGAGGTAATGGGCAAGGGATAGCGAGGACATATGGGTTCTCCCGGGGCTCAGCCGTTGGAATCAGCCGAAGCTGCGCCAGCCGCCTTTTCTGCCGGCATCGAGACCAGGCGCACGCGATCCTTGCGTTGCACGCGGATCTGCTCGGACGGCTTCTGGGCCTTGGTGTCCTTGCGGCGACGCACGGTCAGCGCCACGGCCGCGACGATCGCCAGCAGCAGCACAGCACCCGCGACTTCGAAGGCGTAGATGTAATCGGTGTAGATCAGCTTGCCAAGCGCCTGGGTATTCGGGCCGTTGAACCCCTTGGGCAGCTCCTGAACCGGCTGCACCCGACCCATGAAGGTCTTGGTCAGCACCACGGCCATTTCCATGATGATGATGGCCCCGACGAACGCACCCATCGGCACGTAGGTCCAGAAGTCTCGTCGCAGGTGTTCGATGTCGATGTCGATCATCATCACCACGAACAGGAACAGCACCATCACCGCCCCGACGTAGACCAGCACCAGCGTGATGGCGAGGAATTCCGCCTTGAGCAGCATCCAGATCGCCGCTGCGGTGAAGAACGACAGCACGAGGAACAGCGCCGCGTGCACCGGGTTCTTCGCGGTGATGACCTTTAGCGCCGATAGCACCAGCACCAGCGAGAAACCGTAGAAGATGATCGTCGTGATATCCATGATCCTGGCGCGGGCCGTTTGGCGGCACGCGCTTATCCAACGCTGTGGCAGCATGACACCGCCCCAGCTGGGTGGCTCACGAGGAGCCGTTGTCCTTGACGGAATTTCAACTACGCCGCCCGCAGCCTGCGCCGCGGGCGTCTTACTGAACTTAGCGGTACTTCGCGTCGGCCGCCTTGTTGGCCGCGATTTCCGGCTCAAAGCGGTCGCCCACGGCCAGCAGCATATCCTTGGTGAAGTACAGGTCGCCGCGCTTCTCGCCGTGGTACTCCAGGATGTGCGTCTCGACGATGGCGTCCACCGGGCACGCCTCTTCGCAGAAGCCGCAGAAAATGCACTTGGTCAGGTCGATGTCGTAACGCGTGGTGCGGCGAGTGCCGTCGTCGCGCAGGTCCGACTCGATCGTGATGGCCAGGGCCGGGCACACCGCTTCGCACAGCTTGCACGCAATGCAGCGCTCTTCGCCGTTTGGATAGCGACGCAGCGCGTGCAGGCCGCGGAAACGCGGCGACAGCGGCGTCTTCTCTTCCGGGAAGAGCACGGTGATCTTGCGCGCAAACAGATAGCGCCCGGTCAACGCCAGCCCCTTGAAGAGTTCCTTCAGGAGCAGGCTGTTAAAGAATTCCTTGATGGCAAGCAACATGGTGCCTTCCTATTGTCCCGTTACTTCCAGATATTCCACGGCGACACCAACCAGATGGCGACGACCATAAGCCAACCCACGGTGAGCGGGATGAAGATCTTCCAGCCCAGACGCATGATCTGGTCATAGCGATAACGCGGGAACGAAGCGCGCAGCCAGATGAAGACCGACAGCAGCAGGAACACCTTGATCAGCAGCCAGAAGAAGCCCGGGATCCAGTTGAGCACGGGGGCATCGATCGGCGGCGCCCAGCCACCCAGGAACAGCGTCGCCGTCAGCGCGGAGATGACGATCATGTTGATGTACTCGGCCAGGAAGAACAGCGCGAACGCCATGCCCGAGTACTCGATCATGTGGCCGGCCACGATTTCCGACTCGCCTTCCACCACGTCGAACGGATGGCGGTTCGTTTCCGCCACGCCCGAGATGAAGTACACGCCGAACATCGGCAGCAGCGGCAGCCAGTTCCACGACAGGATGTTGATGCCGTGGTCGGCAAAAATGCCGCGGTTCTGCGAGTTGACGATGTCCGACAGGTTCAGGCTGCCCGTCACCATCAGCACCGTCACGAGCGCGAAGCCCATGGCGATTTCGTACGAGATCATCTGTGCCGAGGCGCGCATCGCCCCCAGGAACGCGTACTTGGAGTTCGAGGCCCAGCCGGCCAGGATCACGCCGTACACGCCCACCGAGCTGATCGCCATCACATACAGCAGGCCGGCGTTGATGTTCGACACCACGGCTTCCGCCTGGAACGGCACCACCACCCAGATCGCCACGGCCGGCATCAGCACCATCAGCGGCGCGATGATGTACATGCCACGGCTGACCGCGCTCGGCACCATGACTTCCTTGAGCAGCAGCTTGAGCACGTCGGCGATCGGCTGCAGCAGGCCCATCGGGCCCACGCGGTTCGGGCCCAGACGCACGTGCATCCAGCCGATCAGCTTGCGCTCCCACAGGATCAGGTAAGCCACGCACAGCAGCAGCGGCAGGATGATGCAGACGGCGCGCACCAGCGTCCAGACCAGCGGCCACCAGCCGCCGAAGGTCGCCGCGCCGAAAGAGGTAATCGATTCGATCATGTTGACCCTTACACCGTAGCCGCCAGCGCGGACGATTCAACCTTCTCAACGTTCACCGCGCCGAACATCGCGCCCAGTTGCGCCGAAGCCTCGGTCGCGGCCGGCACGCGGATCACGCCAGCAGCCAGCGAGCGATCCAGCACCGCCGGCAGCACCACGCTGCCCTGCCCCTGCATCGTTACGCGCACGGCGTCGCCGTTGGCCAAGCCCAGTTGCGCGAACAGGTCGGCCGGCAGGCCAGCACGCACCGCAGCGCGGGCAGCGGCCGTCAGTTGCAGCGAACCGGCACGGCGCACGATCGGATCGGCGTGATAGATGGGCACGTCGGCCAGGCGTTCGATGCCAGCAGCGACGGCAGCCGGAGCAGCCGTCTGTGCCGTGGTCACGTTCGACAGACGGTCGGTGACCGGCTTGGCCAGCACGTCGTCACGCACCACTTCCGAGGTGTCGTAGTCGAAGCCGCCCACGTTCAGCAGGTTGCCCAGCACGCGCAGCACCTTCCAGGCCGGGCGCGAATCGCCCAGGCTGCGCACGACACCGTTGAAGCTCTGCGGCAGGCCTTCGCAGTTGACGAAGGTGCCCGAGGTTTCCGTGAACGGCGCGGTCGGCAGCAGCACGTCGGCGTATTCCAGCGCAGCGCGCGAGGCGAACGGCGCCAGCACGACTACGGTGTCGGCCTGGTCCAGCGCGGCACGGGCCTGCAGCGGGTTGGCCGAGTCGAATTCCGGCTCGGCGCCCAGCAACACGTAGGCGCGGCGCGGCTGCGCCAGCATGGCGGCGGCGTCCAGGCCGTTGCCTTGCGGCAGCGCACCGGCGATGTAGCCGCCGACGGTGTTGGCCGCTTCGGTCAGGAAGCCCAGCGTGGCGCCGGTCTGCTGCGCGACCCACTGGGCCAGCGCGTGCAGCGTCGAGAATTGCGGGTGTGCCACGGCGGCATTGCCGAGGAACACGGCGCGGCGCTCGCCCGAAGCCAGGCTTGCCGCGATACGCTTGGCAACGTCACCAGCTTCGACGCCATCCGTACCAGCCGGACGCGCAACGTTGTTGGCGGCAGCCACCGCCACGGCCACTTCCGACAGCAGCGACAGCCACTGCGACGGTGCGCCCAGCAGTTGCGTGGCGGGCATCAGCAAGTCTTCGCCGCCGGCGCTGATCACGTTCAGTTGCGCGCCCTTCTTGCCGGCCTGGCGCAGACGCGCGGCCAGCAGCGGATGATCCTTGCGCAGGAAGGCGCCCACCACCAGCGTGCGCTGCAGCAGCGACACATCGGCGATCGGCAGACCCAGCCACGGAGCGCCCGACGGCTTGGCGGAGAAATCGGACTGGCGCAGGCGGAAGTCGACGTTATCGCTACCGATGCCGCGCACCAGCTTCTGCAGCAGGAACAGTTCTTCCAGCGTGCTGTGCGGGCTGGCCAACGCGCCGATCTGCTCGGCGCCGTGGTCGCGCTTGATTTCGTTCAGACCGTTGGCGACGTATTCCAGCGCCGTGGTCCAGTCGACGGCCTTCCACTGACCGCCTTGCTTGAGCATCGGCTGGGTCAAGCGGTCGTCGCTGTTGACGCCTTCATAGGCGAAGCGGTCCTTGTCGGACAACCAGCACTCGTTGATCGCTTCGTTTTCCAGCGGCAGCACGCGCATCACGCGCTGGTTCTTGGTCTGGACGATCACGTTCGCGCCCAGGCCGTCGTGCGGCGACACCGACTTGCGGCGTGCCAGTTCCCACGTACGGGCCGAATAGC
>CAJXMR010000162.1 GCA_913056305.1 uncultured Ralstonia sp. | reverse complement strand
CCATGACTGGGGCAGCGGGAAGGGAAATTTCACGTTTGACGGCTCCATCGTCGGGCTGAGGGCGCGGTGGCAGCGTTGGACAGGCATGCGACGGCGCACCGACAGTCGGGCAGGCGATTGTACATACACAGTTGAATGTATAGCTGAGTGCGGCCCGCCGCATGTTGACGCACGGTCTCAAGCAAATATCCAGCCAATCGGTTCGCTCGATACTGCGCGGCGTGACGGCGGAACGGGCCTTGCTGCAGCGGAGGGGGCACGTCCTCAACCTCAAAGGAGCAATTCATGACGTATCTCAGAGCCTCTTCTCTTGTCGTCGCGCTGGCGCTGGCTGGCGGCACCGCGGCGGCGTATGCCCAGACAGGGGGCGCCCCATCCAACAGTACGGCGGGCGGGGGCAGCATGTCTGCGGCGGGTGGTGCCGGCACCGACGCAACTGCAAGTGGCATGGGCGACAGCACCGCCAACGGCAGTTCAGCCAACAGCGGCCGGGACACCTCGCGCAACCGCAACGCCACCGGTAAGCAAGGGCGCTCTGGCAATACGCGCTCGGGTTCGAGTGGCAGCTATGGCGGCAGTGCCAACGATTCAACGGGCAGTACGACCGGCGGCGGCTCGGGCGGAGTGGGCGTAGGCGCCCCTGGCGCCGGCGCGGCGATGGGCGGACCGGGTGGCGGTGGTGGCGGTGCTGCCGGTTCAGGCGGTGCGGGTGCCGGTGGATGTGTTCCCGACTGGCGCGCTGATCGCCTCCGGCCACAAGCTGCGCGTGGCGATCGGGGCAAGCAACTCGCCGCAAGGCGCGCCGCCGATCCCAACGCTGCTGAACTCGCTGGCGGGCGTGCTGACGCTCTATGGCGATGAGGCTCACGCATCCAAGGTGGTGATTCCCGTGGTGCCGGCGACGGCGCTGCCCTGATCGGCGCGGCATCTGGAAGGACCCCGGCTAGATGTTGCCGGGCGGGGTCTTTCCCGTCGACGCAGGTTGGCTCGCACAAACCGTGTAGGAGGATTAATTCAATTTGATAAGAATCGCCGCACCAAATAAAACCCAAGTTACCATTTTTTATACCTGATATTAGTTAGTAAAAATGGATATCACCCCTCCCATGGTGGGGGCCACCGAGAAACGCATCGCATCATCCGAAATGACATAGCACCAGTCACTTCACCCGCAAAGCACCACACAGCAAGGCTTCTCGCTGCCAAACAAAAAATCAGTAGAAACCCAAACAAAAATCACGTTCAGGTTTTTAAGAACCAGCCGATAACCCCTCCAGATAATGTCCGCAGTAGCAAACCTCCACCGGACATTCAACCATCCAAGCGTACGCAGCACGGCAACAGAAAGCAGTGGCAGGACGGCCCGCTTCTCTCTCGCACTTCGCGGGCAAGCGATTTGCACCCCCTAACCCCCTTGCTCCGCCTTTCGGAGGACACTGTGAACCTTTCCAACCTGACCATCCGGGCCAAGCTCGCCATGGGCTTTGGCGTGCTGGCTACCATCGTTGTCGTGGTCGCGGGCATGTCGTTGCGCGCCCTGAGCGAATCGACCGAGGGCTTCTCCGGCTTCGTGCACGGCATCAACGCGCGCGCGACGCTCGCCAACGGCGTGCGGACCGCGGTAGACCGGCGCGCCATCGCCGCACGCAACCTGGTGCTGGTCGTCAAGCCGGAAGACCTGGCGCTCGAAAAAGCCGAGGTACTGCAAGCACACGAAGACGTGCAGAGCCGCCTCAAGCAGCTCAAGGAGGCAATCGCGAACGCCCAGGACACCACCGCGCAGGCACGCGCACTGATCGACGATATCGACCGCGTGGAAGCCCGCTACGGCCCGGTGGCCACCGACATCGTGCAACTGGCGCTGGGCGGCAAGCGCGAGGCGGCCATCCAGAAGATGGACGACGAATGCCGGCCGCTGCTGGCTCAGCTGGTCAAGGCCACCAAAGCCTATGCCACCTACACCGCCGAAAGCGAGGAGCGGCGCGTCCAGGCCTATGAGCAGAACTATAAGAATCAGCGCAACCTGCTGATCGGGATTTCGCTGGGTGCTGCGCTGATCGCCGTCGGCGCGGGCTTGCTCATCACGCGCTCGATCACGCAGCCGATCAGCAAAGCCGTGGATGTGGCGCAGACGGTGGCGCGCGGCGACCTCGGCAGCCGCATCGAGGTGCGCGGCAAGGATGAAACCAGCCACCTGCTCTCCGCCCTGCGCGACATGAATGGCCGCCTGACGGAGATCGTCGACAAGGTGCGCGACAGCAGCGGCAGCATCGCCGGTGCCGCCAGGCAGATCGCGGCGGGCAATATCGACCTCAGCCAGCGCACCGAGGCACAGGCGTCGTCCCTGCAGCAAACGGCCGCCAGCATGGAAGAGCTGACCTCGACCGTGAAGCAGAACGCCGACAACGCGCAGCAAGCCACCACGCTCGCGGCCAACGCATCGGAAGTGGCGCACAAAGGCAGCACGGTGGTCGGCCAGGTGGTGTCGACCATGCAGGACATCAGCGAGCGCTCCAGCAAGATTGCCGACATCACCGGCATCATCGAGGGCATTGCGTTCCAAACCAACATCCTGGCGCTCAATGCGGCGGTGGAAGCCGCCCGCGCGGGCGAGCAAGGGCGCGGCTTTGCGGTGGTCGCCAGCGAGGTGCGCAGCCTGGCGCAGCGCTCGTCCACGGCAGCCAAGGAGATCAAGGAACTGATCACCTCATCGGTCGAGCGCGTGCGTGACGGCGCCACGCTGGCGGGTGAAGCGGGCCACACCATGACCGAAGTTACCCAGGCCGTGGCGCGCGTCACGGACATCATGGAAGAGATCGCGGCGGCCTCGGCGGAGCAGCGGCGCGGCATCGAGCAGGTCAACCAGGCCATCTCGCAGATGGACGAGGTCACGCAGCGCAACGCGGCCCTGGTGGAAGAAGCCGCAGCGGCCTCGCAATCGCTGCAGGACCAGGGGCAGGAACTCAACGCGGCGGTGGCGTTCTTCCGCATCGAGCCGCACGCCGCGCACGCCTAAGCCGCGCCGCTTCCTCCGCACTGCAACCCGGCCCGCGATGGGGATGTCGCGGGCCTTCTTCTTTGGCGTGGCGCCGTTGCGGTGCGCGCCCCATGACCTTCGTTCGGCCGTCGTTCATGACGTCCGTCACATTGCCGGGCCGCTGCGCGCGACGCACAGTGGACTTGCCCCGCCCGAGCGCTGAGCGCCGTGCGGGGCGAGCCCGGGCCGCGCACGGCCTGCCCCACCCACGAAGGCCATCATGCGATCACGCACCCCACTTCGTCGGCGCAGCCGTCACGGCGCCATCATGCCGCGCAACGCGAGGCCAGCATGAGCCCGCTTGCCCTTGCACAGTGGTTCCGCCCGCGCCTGGCACCACGCGAACGCCCCGACAGCACCCTCGCCGAACAGTTGTGCGAAGAGTGCGAAGCCATGGCGCGCTACGCCCTGCATCACGGCCTGCCGGTGGCGCCGGAGATCATCGCGCAGCTCGGCAGCCTCACCGACCGCCTCACGCTCGCGCAGCGTGCGTCGCCCGGGCACGCCACGCCGCACTACGCGCTGGCCGCCATCCATCGCAAGCTGGCGGCGATCATCGCGCCGGCCACGCCGCAGGCCGTCACGCTGCTCGACGAGCAGCATCGCAGCGACCATCCGCTGGCATGGCTCGGCCCCGTCCCGCTGATCCGCCTGCTAACGAGCGCGGCCATCGTGTTTCTGATCGCCGTCATCGCCACCGGCCTGTCGCCCGACGTGTCGATCGAGAACATCGACCGGGGCTTCCTGCAATCCGACGGCACGCGCCTGCTGTGGAACACGCTGTTCCTGCTGTTCTGCGCAGGGCTGGGCGCATCGTTCGCGACGCTGTTCCAGGCGCACCGCTACGTGGCGGCGTCCACCTATGACCCCAAGTACGACGCGTCGTACGGCGCGCGGCTGATCCTGGGCGTGATCGCCGGGCTGATCCTGGTGGAGCTGCTGCCGGCACACCTGTTCGACCAGGGCAGCATGCACACCTTCGGCAAGCCGGCGCTGGCCATGCTGGGCGGGTTCTCGGCCACAGCCGTGCACCGCCTGCTGCAGCGGCTGGTCGACGCGCTCGAGACCCTGGTGCGCGGCGACCGCGCGGCCGATGCCGACGCCACCCTGCAGACCTACCGCGCCCGCGCCGCCAGCGAGCGCACGCAGTGGCAAAGCGAATTCGCCGCGCGCCTGATCGACCTGCAGCAATCGCTCGACACAGCGGCCTCGCCGGACGTGGTCCGCCAGCGCCTGGCCGAGTTCACGCGCGCCATGCTCGCCGCCGCCGACCCGACCGCCCCACCCCCCGCCGAGCCCCCAGACCACAAGGAGTGACACCATGCTGTTCCTGTACAACATCCCCGCCTGGGCGATGGGCGCGCTGATCGTGTTCCCGACGCTCGCGGTGGCGCTGGGCGGCTACGCGCTGTTCCGCCGCTGCTTTCCCATCACGCTCGATGCCGAGCAACGCAGCATGACGCTGGCCATGATGGGGGCCGTGACGACCATCAACTCGCTGCTGGTGGCGTTCTCCGCCATCTCGGTATGGGGCTCGTACCAGGCTGCCGCCGACATCGTCGCCGCCGAAGCCGCCTGCGCGACGGAGCTGGCGCACGACCTTGCCGCCTTCACGCACCCGAGTGCGGCCGTCGCGCGCCGCGAGCTGGTGGCCTACCTCGAACACGTGGTGCACGACGAATGGCCAAGCATGCAGCAGGAAGCGCATCCGGACACGCGCACCGAAGCCGTCTTCAACCGCATGTTCGCCACCGCCAACCGCATCACGCCCAGCGACGACCGCGAGCGCGCACTGCTGAGCGAGGTACTCGCCCGCGTCAACGAGATGGTGAAGTACCGCGAGAAGCGCCTGCAGAACCTCGACGAGGCCATGCCAGGCACGCTATGGGGCGTGATGCTGCTGGCGAGCACCATGTCGCTGCTGCTGCTCTACGCGCTGCCGGCCACGCGCTTTCACGTGGCGCTGGTGGCGGTCTGGGCCATCACGCTGGGGCTGGCGTTCTTCTTTGTGCTGGCGGTGGACCGGCCCTTTGCGGGCGAGGTCAGTGTCAGCTCGGCGCCCATCGAGCGGGCCCTCAAGGCCGTGTCGGAAGAAGAGGCCCTGCTCAACGCACCACCGGGTTGAGCACCGCACCAAGCGGGGCTCACATCGGATCGCGCAGATACCCCACCAGCTTGTCGACCACCGGCCGGTTGCGCTTGGTCAGCAGGCTCACGATGATCGCGGCCGCAAACCCGGCCGGTACGCCAAAGGCGCCGGAGGCGATCGGGTCCACGCCAAACCACGGCTGGCCGAGGATGCCCGTCATGCGCGTGAAGAACGGGTAGTTGACGAAGATGTAGTACACGCTCACCGCCAGCCCCGTCACCATGCCCGCGATGGCGCCAGCCCGGTTGGTGCGCTTCCAGAACACCCCCAGCACCAGCACCGGAAAGAAGCACGACGCCGCCAGCGAGAACGCCGCGCCCACCAGGAAGAGGATGTTGCCCGGCTTGAGCGAGGTCACATAGGCCGCCAGCAGCGCCACGCCCAGCAGCACCACCTTGGCGCTGGTCACGCGCCGCTGGTGGCTGGCGTTGTTGTCGATCATGTGGAAGTACACGTCGTGCGACAGCGCGTTGGCAATCGTCAGCAACAGGCCATCGGCGGTCGAGAGCGCGGCCGCCAGCGCGCCAGCCGCAATCAGGCCGGACAGCACGTACGGCAAGCCCGCAATCTCGGGGGCGGCCAGCACCACCATGTCGGGCTGCATCATCACCTCGGCCCACTGGACGATGCCGTCGCCATTGATGTCGTGCAACGTCAGGACCGAGGGATCGACCTTGCGCCAGGGCACGACCCACTGCGGTAGGTCGGCAAACGGCGTGCCCACCAGATGCTGCAGCAGATCGAGCTTGACCAGTGCCGCCAGCGCCGGCGCCGACACATACAGCAGCACCACGAAGAACAGCGTCCAGCCCACCGAATTGCGCGTCTCGCGCACCGACGGCGTGGTGTGGAAGCGCGTGAGGATGTGCGGCAGGCTGGCCGTGCCCACCATCAGGCAGAACACCAGCAGCACGAAGTTCAGCCGCTTGGTGCCACGCTCGGCTTCTGATGGCGATGGGAAGGCCTCGGAGGACGGAGGAGGTACGCGGCTGCGCGTGAGCGCCTCTTCGCGCTGCTGGTTCCACAGGATCGACGCGGTGGCCGCATCGGACGGGAACTCCTCGCGCTCGCGCTCCAGGGTCTTGATCTCGCGCAGCGGCGCGTTGTGCTCGCGCGCCAGGCGCAGCTTCGTGTTCAGCGCGTCGCGGGCGTCTTCGAAAGACTGCGGCAGGTGCGAGATGCGATCCTGCAAGGCCTGCGCCTCGGTCAGGAAATGATCGCGCACGGCCTGCTCGGCGGGGTCATGCGCGATGCGCTGCTCGGCCACCTCGATCTGCTCCAGCAGGTGCCCGGTCGAGAGCTGCGGCAGCAGGTCGTGATGCCGGTGCCAGCCGATCATCGCCACCACGCCCAGGAACGACGCGATCATGATGATGTACTGCGCCACCTGCGTCCACGTGACCGCGCGCATGCCGCCCAGGAACGAACACACCAGGATGCCCGCCAGCCCGAAGAACACCCCCACCGAAAACTCCACGCCGATGAAGCGCGTGACCACCAGCCCCACACCCTGGATCTGCGCGACGAGGTAAACGAACGAACACAGCGTCGCGCCCAGCACGGCGATGCCGCGCACGACCGAACTGCCGCCGCGCTCGCCGTTGCCGTAGCGGTTGGCGAGGAAGTCCGGCACCGTATAGCCGCCGAACTTGCGCAGGTAGGGCGCCAGCAGGAAAGCCACCAGGCAGTAGCCGCCGGTCCAGCCCATGACGTAGGCCAGGCCCTCGTAGCCAGAGGCGAACACGATGCCCGCCAGGCCGATGAACGACGCCGCGCTCATCCAGTCGGCGGCGGTGGCCATGCCGTTGAAGAAGGCCGGCACGCGGCGCCCGGCCACGTAGTACTCGGTCAGATCCGCCGTGCGGCAGATCAGGCCGATGCACGCATAGAACGCAATGGTGACGAACAGGAACACGTAGCCGAGCCACACGCCCGGCCCGCGCACGCGCTCGATCGCCCCCATCATGACGATGAAGACGAGCAGCCCTACCGTATAGAGCCCGTAATAGAGAAACAGCCGCTTGCGAAAGCGGCTGTCTTGTTGGGGGTCAGCGGCCAAGATGGCGACCGGAAGTTAGCGGGCTTCCTTCAACTGATCCAGGATGGCCGGGTTCTCCAGCGTGGAGGTGTCCTGCGTGATGTCCTCACCCTTGGCGAGAGACCGCAGCAGGCGGCGCATGATCTTGCCCGAGCGCGTCTTGGGCAGATTGTCGCCAAAGCGGATCTCCTTCGGCTTGGCGATCGGGCCGATCTCCTTGCCCACCCAGTTGCGCAGGTCGGTTGCGATCTGCTTGGCTTCATCGCCGTTGGGGCGTGCGCGCTTGAGCACGACGAAGGCGCAGATGGCCTCGCCGGTCATGTCGTCGGGGCGGCCCACCACGGCGGCCTCGGCCACCATCGGGTTGGCCACCAGCGCCGATTCGATCTCCATCGTGCCCATGCGGTGGCCCGAGACGTTCAGCACGTCGTCAATGCGGCCCATGATGGTGAAGTAGCCGCTGTCCTTGTCGCGGATGGAACCATCGCCCGCGAGGTACAGCTTGCCGCCCAGCTCTTCCGGGTAGTAGCTCTTCTTGAAGCGCTCCGGATCGCCCCAGATGGTGCGGATCATCGCCGGCCACGGGCGCTTGACGACGAGGATGCCGCCCTGCCCGTTCGGCACGTCCTGGCCGGTTTCATCGACGATGGCGGCCATGATGCCCGGCAGCGGCAGCGTGCACGAGCCCGGCACCAGCGGCGTGGCGCCCGGCAGCGGCGAGATCATGTGGCCGCCGGTCTCGGTCTGCCAGAAGGTATCGACGATCGGGCAGCGGCCGTTGCCGATGTTCGTGTGGTACCACATCCACGCTTCCGGGTTGATCGGCTCGCCCACCGTGCCCAGCAGGCGCAGGCTGGAAAGGTCGTACTGCCTCGGGTGGATCTTCTCGTCGGCTTCGGCGGCCTTGATGAGCGAGCGGATCGCCGTCGGGGCGGTGTAGAAGGTGTTGACCTTGTGCTTCTGGATCATGTCCCAGAAGCGGCCGGCGTTCGGGTAGGTCGGCACGCCCTCGAACACGACCTGCGTGGCGCCGGCGGCCAGCGGGCCGTAGGCAATATAGGTGTGGCCGGTGACCCAGCCGATGTCGGCGGTGCACCAGAAGACGTCGTCGGGCTTGAGGTCGAAGGTCCACTGCATGGTCAGCAGTGCCCACAGCAGGTAGCCGCCGGTGCTGTGCTGCACGCCCTTCGGCTTGCCGGTCGAACCCGAGGTGTAGAGGATGAACAGCGGGTGCTCGGCGCCCACCGGGGTCACTTCGCAGGTGTCCGGCTGGCCGGCTTCGACCTCGTCCATGGCGCGGTCGCGGCCTTCCACCCAGTTCACGTTGCCGTTGGTGCGGCGGTAGACGATCACGTGCTTGACGCCGCCGGTGCCTTCCATCGCCAGTGCTTCATCGGCGATGGCCTTGAGCGGCAGTGCCTTGCCGCCGCGCATCTGCTCGTCGGCGGTGATGACGGCCACCGCGCCCACGTCGACGATGCGCTCCTGCAGCGACTTGGCCGAGAAGCCGCCGAACACCACCGAGTGCGTCGCGCCGATGCGCGCACAGGCCTGCATGGCCACCACGCCCTCGATCGACATCGGCATGTAGATGATGACGCGATCGCCCTTGCCCAGGCCCATGGCCTTGAGGCCGTTGGCGAAGCGGCAGACGCGGGCGTGCAGCTCGCGGTAGGTGACGCGCGTGACCTTGGCGTCGTCGGTCTCGAAAATGATGGCGACCTTGTCGGCGTTGCCGTTCTCAAGGTTGCGCTCCAGGCAGTTGTAGGAGGCGTTCAGCTCGCCGTCCTCGAACCACTTGTAGAACGGCGCGCTGGATTCATCCAGCACCTTGGTGAAGGGCTTGTGCCACAGCAGGTGCTCGTGCGCCAGGCGCGCCCAGAAACCTTCGTAGTCATGCTCGGCCTCGGCGCACAGCGCGCGGTAGGCGTCCATGCCGGCGATGTTGGCCTGTTTGACAAAGGACTCGGGCGGGTCGAAGACGCGCGTTTCCTGCAGAACAGATTCAATGCCAGTCATGATGTCTCCTGATAGCGAATGTCTTTGACTTTTGCCGCGAATCTAAGCAGCCGGCCTTACTCCAGCCTTACGCAGAGGTGTCAGGAACAAGGCCGCTGCCTGTCTCGATAGAGCGCGAAGGGCATTACTATAATGCGTCACTTCATATGACGACACGTTTGCAGTGCAGCATGATCGGCCCAAGAGCCTCGTCCCGTGTCGCTTTTCAGCCCTCACCCTATCGTGCCCATCCACGCCCTCTTCCTGATTGCTGCCATGGCACTGGTCGGCAGCAACGTCGGTTTCGGCAAATCGATCGTCGCCGTCGTGCCGGTGATGTTGTTTGCGCTGCTGCGCTTTTTGATCGCCATCGTATGCATGGCACCGTGGTACAAGCCGTCGCGCATGCGGCGCGTCACGCGCGGCGAGTGGACCAACCTCTTCCTGCAGGCGTTCTTCGGCACGTTCGGCTTTACGCTCTTGATGCTCAACGGCGTGCGGCTGACCTCGGCGCTGGCAGCGGGCATCATCACCAGCACGATTCCGGCCACGGTGGCGCTGCTGTCGTGGTTGGTGCTGCGCGAGCGGCCGTCGGGGCGCACGCTCGTCTCGGTGGTGCTCGCGGTGGCGGGCGTGGCCATCCTCAACGCCTATCGTGGTGGTGAATCAGCAGGCGCAGCGCCGGCGGATGCCTCCCAGGCGCTGCTGGGCAACCTGCTGGTGATGGGCGCGGTGCTGTGCGAGTCGATCTACGTGATCCTGTCGCGGCGGCTCACGCAGACGCTGCCCGCCATCGAGATCTGCGCCTACACGCACCTGATCGGCGGCCTGCTGATGCTGCCGCTGGGGCTGGTGCCGCTGCTGACCTTCAATCTCTCGACCGTGCCGCTGCCCATCTGGGGGCTGGTGGTCTGGTATGCGCTGTCGGCCAGCATCTTCTCGTTCTGGCTGTGGATGAAGGGTATCCGGCACGTACCGGCGCACCTGGCGGGCGTGTTCACGTCGGTGCTGCCGATTGCGGCAGCCACCTACGGCATCGTCGCGCTGGGCGAGACGCCGGGCTGGGCACACGGCGTGGCGCTGGCCTGCGTGGTGGCGGGCATCCTGGTGGCGAGCTGGCCGGCGCAGCCGCGTCGGGTGGTGCCGCGCGGGCGCATTCCCGATCCGCTGGACCCGCTCGATCCGTCGCTGGACCACGATTGAATCCCCCTGGGTCTGGACTGAAGCACACAGACGCGCCCCAGCCCCGGGGCGTTTGTCGGAAGTGCCTTTCCGACCATTTGGGTCGGACAATCCGATTGCAACATTGCTGTATGATCCCGGGTTGATTTCAGCCGGCGGCGCCCTGCCGTCGGCGCGCAGAGCAGATCACTGCCACTGCCCGCATCCGGTTTCCCATTCCTACACGTTGGTCCCCACCATGACCGTCATCCGTCAAGAAGACCTCATCCAGAGCGTCGCCGACGCCCTGCAGTACATCAGCTACTACCACCCGATGGACTACATCACTGCTCTGGGCCGCG
>CAJXMR010000161.1 GCA_913056305.1 uncultured Ralstonia sp. | reverse complement strand
ACGACAGCGTGATCGCCTGGCCGTTGTTGTTGAGCGTCATCAGCACGGCCATGTCCTTCTTCGGGCCGCCGATGCCGAGCTGCACGCCGTAGATCAGGCCGTACAGCACGTGCGCCGCATCCAGGTCGCCCGAGACGAGCTTGTCGCGCACGCCGGCCCACGAGGCTTCCTTGGACGGTGTGATCTTGATGCCGTACTTCTTGTCGATGCCCAGC
This sequence comes from uncultured Ralstonia sp., assembly GCA_913056305.1. Lineage (GTDB taxonomy): Bacteria > Pseudomonadota > Gammaproteobacteria > Burkholderiales > Burkholderiaceae > Ralstonia. The sequence goes on along the minus strand of CAJXMR010000161.1, from coordinate 10,583 downwards.
GTCGAGGCCATCACCACCGAGGCGCAGTCGGTGAGCGGGATGAAGCCGACCTTCAGCTCGGTCTTCTCAGGCGCGTCCGAACCGGCCGCCCAGGCGCCGGCGCGTACCAGCGGATCGATCAATGCCATTGCAGTCCCTCCGGCGACGCTCGCCATGGTCTTCACGACACGGCGACGCTTGGGGTTGATCGGGGTGTCGGTCTTGTCCGGCGCGGCCATCCGTGGCTCCAAAGAAATGGCGCCCCGATGCGCGGCACCGCCCATCCGCCAGGGAGGGTCGCCGTGCCATGCATCGGGACGCCGTTGTCCCGTGCCGATACCCACGTTGGCATCGGCTCGCAGCAGTTCTCGCAAGGGGTGTGCCAGCATGGCGTTCTCGGGGCCGACGCACGGCGCTCAGGTCTGGGCGAGCGAGGTCTTGAACTCGGCGTCTGCCGTTCGGAACTCGGCGAGCGAGGTGCGGAACTCGGCGCTTGGTGTTTTGGACTCGGTGCGCGGGGTTTTGAACTCGGCGTTTGGAGTTCAGAACTCGGCACGCGAGGTTCAGAACTCGGCGCTTGGCGTTCAGAACTCGGCGCGTGAGGTTCAGAACTCGGCGTTTGGAGTTCAGAACTCGGCGCGCGAAGTTCAGAACTCGGCGCTCGGCGTTCGGGGCTCGGCGTGCGAGGTTCAGGACTCGACTTTCGGCGTTCAGAACCCGGCGTTCGAGGGGCCGAGGCTGGCGCGTCGGGCGCCAACCGCCGCGCGCGACTGGTGCGTTGATGGCGCCGGACTTGTGCGCCGCACCAAAACTGGGCGACGCTCCGGCGGCTCAGCCCGCCATCACGTCGATCACCCGCTGGGCCGCTTCCACCAGCTTGATGTTGCGGTCCATCGCCATCTTGCGCAGGCGCTTGAAGGCGTCGTCTTCCGACAGGTTCATCTGCTTCATCAGCAGGCCCTTGGCGCGCTCCAGCACCTTGCGCTCGGCCAACTGGGTCTTGGCGGTGTCGAGTTCGGCGCGCAGGGCGCGTTCGTGCTCGAAGCGTGCGTAGGCAACATCCAGCACCGCCTTCACGCGCGTGGGCTTGATGCCGTCGACGATGTAGGCGGTGATGCCGGCCGCGAAGGCCGATTTGATGCGGGTGGCGTCGTCGTTGTCGGTGAACAGCACGATGGGGCGCGGCGCGTGCTGGGTGGCCACGCAGACGTGCTCGATGGTGTCCCGCGCGGCCGATTCGGAGGCGACGATCACCATGTCGGGCTGGGTTTGCGCGATGCGCTCGGGCAGGGTCAGGTCGGCGTCGGCCAGGCCCATGTCGATGAAGCCGGCCTCGGCCAGCCCGGCGCGGATCAGCTCCAGGTTGACCTGCTCGGCATCGAGCGGATCGCGCACCAGCAGCACGCGCATGGGCGCTGCCGAGGCGGACGGCGCGGATGGGGCAGAAGGGGCGGGCGGCTTCACGTGCATGGTGCAAAGTGGGGCGTTGTGCACGGCACTCATGCAAGAACCGCGCCGGGGCGGTGCGGGTGTATCCTCGCAAGCTCGTCGGTCGCCGGGGGGCGGTGGCCGCAGTGTCCCCACCTGTTCTATCTAAGCGTATTTAGAGGAGACCCGCATGACCGATTTCGTCGTCACCCCGCCCGCCGTCAATGGCATTCCCGTCCGAGGCGGGCAAGGCCAGTTTCCGGTGCGCCGCGTGTACTGCGTCGGCCGCAATTACGCCGCCCATGCCCGTGAGATGGGTTCCGACCCCGACCGCGAACCGCCGTTCTTCTTCTGCAAGCCGGCCGATGCCGTGCGCTACATCGCCGACGGCGAGACCGGCCAGTTCGTCTACCCGACCGAAACCAAGGAGTGCCACTACGAGATCGAACTCGTCGTTGCCATCGGCACGGGCGGGCGCGACATCGCCGTCGATGCGGCGGCCAAGCACATCTACGGCTACGCCATCGGCCTGGACATGACGCGCCGCGACCTGCAGAACGCTGCCAAGAAGGGCGGCCGCCCGTGGGAGACCGGCAAGGCCTTCGACGGCTCGGCCCCCATCGGCCCGATCGTGCCGGCCAAGGATGTGGCCCACCCGGACAAGGGCGCCGTGACGCTGTCGGTCAACGGCCGCGAACACCAGCGCGGTGATCTGTCGGACCTGATCTGGTCGGTGCCGGAAACCATTGCGTATCTGTCGCGCCTGTTCGAGCTGCGCCCGGGCGATCTGATCTACACCGGCACGCCCGAAGGCGTCGGCCCGGTCGTCGTCGGCGACCTGATGGTCGGCAAGATCGACGGCGTGGGAGAGCTGCACGTGAAGGTGATTTGATAGACCCGCTAGAAGAGTCAGAAGCCATGTCGATCAAGCTGTACAACTATTTCCGCAGTTCGGCGTCATTCCGCGTGCGTATTGCCCTGGAGGTCAAGGGCCTGCCGTACGACTACGCGCCGGTCCACCTGCTCAAGGGCGAGCAACTGGCCCCCGACTTCGTCAAGCTGAACCCCGATGCGCTGGTGCCCGTGCTGTGCGATGGCAACGACGTGCTGAACCAGTCTTTGGCCATCGTCGAGTATCTGGAAGAGACGCATCCCGAGCCCACGCTGCTGCCGGGTTCGGCGAGTAATCGCGCGCATATCCGCGCGATTGCGCTGGCGATCGCATGCGAGATCCATCCGCTCAACAACCCGCGCGTGCTGAAGTATCTGAAGCACTCGTTCAACGTGGAAGAAGAAGCGCGCAACGAGTGGTATCGCCACTGGGTGAAGCTGGGGTTTGCGGCGCTGGAAACGCGGCTGTCACAGTCGCCGCTGACCGGCGCCTACTGTGTTGGCGACACGCCAACGCTGGCCGACGTGTGCCTCGTGCCGCAGGTGTTCAACGGCAAGCGGTTCGATGTGGCGGTGGAAGATTACCCGACGCTTGCGCGCATCTTTGCGCACTGTATGGCGCAGGAGGCGTTTCAGCGGGCTGCGCCTGCGGCGCAGCCGGATGCGGTTTCCGCGTAATTTGTAGCGGTACTGCGCAAAACAAAACGCCCTGATCAAGTCAGGGCGTTTCTACGTTGGAGCGTTGCGCGCGAGGGTGGTCAACCCAACAACGCATCCGCAAATTCGCGCGCAGAAAACGGCTGCAAATCCTCCACCTGCTCGCCCACGCCGATGAAGTACACCGGCACCGGCCGCTGCCGCGCGATGGCGGCCAGGATGCCGCCCTTGGCGGTGCCGTCCAGCTTGGTGACGATCAGGCCCGTGAGGCCCAGCGCTTCGTCAAAGGCTTTGACTTGCGCGAGGGCGTTCTGCCCCGTGTTGCCGTCGATCACCAGCAGCGTTTCGTGCGGCGCCGTGGCCATCGCCTTGGCCGTCACGCGGCGCACCTTCTTCAGCTCTTCCATCAGGTGCAGCTGCGTCGGCAGGCGGCCGGCGGTGTCGGCCATGACGATGTCGATGCCGCGCGCGCGCGCCGCGTTGACCGCGTCATAGATGACGGCAGCCGGGTCGCCCGATTCCTGCGCCACCACCGTCACGTTGTTGCGCTGGCCCCAGACCACCAACTGCTCGCGCGCGGCGGCGCGGAAGGTGTCGCCGGCGGCCAGCAGCACCGATTGGCCATAGGTCTGGAAGTGCTTGCATAGCTTGCCGATGCTGGTGGTCTTGCCGGCGCCGTTCACGCCCGCAATCATGATCACCATCGGCTGCTCGCGGCCGAGCACCATGGTCTTTTCCAGCGGGTGCAGCAGCTCGATCAGCAGGTCGCGCAGGGCCGTCTTTACACCCTCGGCGGTTTCGATGCGCTCGGCCTTGATGCGGCGGCGCAGCTCGCCCAGCAGATACTCGGTCGCGTCGACACCGGCATCGGCCATCAGCAGCGCGGTCTCCAGCTCTTCAAACAGCGCCTCGTCCACCTTCACGCCGACGAACAGCGTGGTCAGGTTCTTGCTCGTCTTCGACAGACCCGAGCGCAGGCGCGACATCCAGCCCTTGCGGGCCTCCTCGACCACGGGCGGCGTCGGCACGGTTTCGACGTCGTCGGCCTGCATGTCGAGCACGGCGGACGTGGCCGGCAGGTCGGGCACCGCAACGGGTGCGGGCGCAGCGACGGGTACGGGGACAGCGGCCGGGGCGGGCGCCGGCGCGGGCACCTGAGCGGCTGCCGGTGCAGCGGCGGGCGCGACGGCTGCCGTCGGTTCGACGGCAGGCTGCGGCTCTGCCTTACGTTTTTTCCAGAAACTAAACATCGTGAGGGCGGGTCAATTCGCCATTAGAATCAAGCGTCGAATCTTATCAGACGGCCCCCTATGCGCTCTTCCTTGCGAAACGTTTCGAACCGTCCCCGGCCCAGCCTCTGGCGCATGGCCGGTATTGCCCTGGCGGCAGGCCTGCTGGCCGGCCATGTTGCAGCGCAGGAGAAGGCCGGCTCATCGGCGCATCCGGCAGCGGTCGTTGCCGGCACCCAGGTCGGTGCCAGCCAGGCCGATACGCACGAATACAAGCTCGCCAACGGCCTGCGTCTGATCGTCAAGGAAGACCACCGCGCGCCCACGGCCGCCCACATGGTTTGGTACCGCGCTGGCAGCATCGATGAGCACAACGGCACCACGGGTGTCGCCCACATGCTCGAGCACATGATGTTCAAGGGCACCAAGGCGGTCGGCCCCGGCGAGTTCTCGCGCCGTGTCGCCGCCCTGGGCGGGCGCGAGAACGCCATGACCACGCGCGACTTCACGATGTATTTCCAGCAGATCGAGAAATCGCACCTGGCTGACGTGATGGCGCTCGAAGCCGACCGCATGGCGAACCTCCAGCTGACCGACAAGGAGTTCAAGCCGGAGATGAACGTGGTGAAGGAAGAGCGCCGCATGCGCATCGACGACTCCGCGCGCTCCACCGTCTACGAGCAGATGCTCGCCACGCTGTTCAACGCCGCGCCGTACCGCAACCCGACCATCGGCTGGCCGGGCGATCTCGATACGATGACGGTGCAGGACGCGCAGAACTGGTACCACGCCTGGTACACGCCCAACAACGTCACCGTGATCGTCACCGGCGACGTGAAGGCCGACGAGGTCTACCGCCTGGCGCAGCGCACCTACGGCAAGCTCAAGCCGCACGACCTGCCGCGTCGTTACGCGCAGGACGAGCCCAAGCAGATCGGCACCAAGCGCATCTGGGTCAAGGCCCCGGCCGAGAACCCGTACGTGGTGCTGGCCTACAAGACGCCGCCGATCAAGGATGTAGAGAAGGACGTCGATCCGTACGCGCTGGAGGTGCTCTCCGCCGTGCTGGATGGCTATGACAACGCGCGCCTGCCGAACCAGCTGGTCAAGGGAGACAAGCGCCTCGCCGATGACGTCAACGCCGGCTACGACGGCATGAACCGCGGCCCGTCGATCTTCTTGCTCGACGGCACGCCCGCCGACGGCCACACCACCGCCGAGATCGAACAGGCCCTGCGCGCGCAGGTCGACCGCATTGCCCGCGAGGGCGTGACCGAGGCCGAGCTCAAGCGCGTCAAGGCGCAGGTCGTGGCCGGGCAGATCTACAAGCGCGATTCAGTGTTCGGGCAAGGCATGGAGATCGGCTTGGCCGAGATGACCGGCCTGTCCTGGCGCGAGCTCGACCGCATGCTGGAGAAGATCAAGGCGGTGACGCCCGCGCAGATCCAGCACGTCGCCAAGACGTACTTCACCGACGACAACCTGGTGGTGGCGACGCTGCTGCCGCAACCGATCGATCCGAACAAACCGGCGCGCAAGCCCATCCCCGGCATGCGCGATGAAGGAGGGCTGCGTTGATGCGCGCCATGTCCCTGACCCTGAAGACGGCGCTGGCCGCCGTCATTGCAGCGGCTGCGCAAGGTGCGCTGGCCGCGCTGCCGATCGAACACTGGACGGCCGCTACCGGCGCGCGCGTGTTCTTCGTGCCGAGCCCGTCGATCCCGATGCTCGACATCAACCTCGACGTGGATGCCGGCTCGCGCTATGAGGCGGCGCCCAAGGTCGGCTTGGCCTCGCTCACGGCGGGCATGCTCGACAAGGGTGTCGCCGCGGCCGGCAAGGCGCCCGCGCGCGACGAAGCCGCGATTGCCGATGCCTTTGCCGACGTGGGCGCGAGCTTCGGCGGCGGCGCCGGCGGCGACCGCACCAGCATCCGCCTGCGCACGCTGTCCGACCCGGCCGAGCGCGGCCCGGCGGTGGACCTGATGGCGCAGATCGTCTCCGCGCCGACGGTGCCCGACGCCGTGCTCGCGCGCGACAAGGAGCGCCTGGTGGCGTCCATCCGCGAAGCGCTGACCAAGCCGGCGGTGCTGGCCGACCGCGCCTTCGGCACGGCCATCTACGGCACGCACCCGTACGGCCAGTCGCCCACGCCCGAGACGGTGCAGAGCATCTCCCGCGACGACATCCTCCGCTTCTACCGTGCCAACTACACGGCCAAGCGCGCTGTCGTCACGCTGATCGGCGCGATCAGCCGGCAGGAAGCCGAGGCCATCGCCGAGCAGATCACGCGCGGCCTGCCGGCCGATGGCGCGACGCCGCCCGCGTTGCCGGCCGTCAAGGAGCCGCTGGAGAAAGCGGAGACCGTGCGCATCCCGCACCCGGCGCAGCAGGCGACCATCGTGATGGGCCAGCCGGCCATCGCCCGCGGCGACAAGGACTACTTCCCGCTGCTGGTCGGCAACTACGTGCTGGGCGGCGGTGGCTTCAGCTCGCGCCTGACCAACGAGGTGCGCGAGAAGCGCGGCCTGACCTACAGCATCGGCAGCGGCTTCGCGCCCGCCGCGCAGCCGGGCCCGTTCCAGCTGGAACTGCAGACGCGCAAGGACCAGACCAACGAGGCGTTGACGGTGGTGCGCGACACGCTTGGCCGCTTCGTCGCCGATGGCCCGACCGACACGGAACTGAAGGCGGCCAAGGACAACCTGGTCAACGGTTTCCCGCTGCGCCTGGACAGCAACCGCAAGCTGCTGGACAACGTCGCCAACATCGCCTGGTACAACCTGCCGCTCGACTACCTCGATACGTGGACGCAGCGTATCGCCGCCGTCACGCGCGAGCAGGTGCGCACGGCATTCCAGCGCGTGCTGCAGCCGCAGACCATGGCAACCATCGTGGTGGGCGGTCCGGCCACCAACTAGGCGACGGGCCCCACAACTGCAAAAAACCGGCGGATTTCCCGCCGGTTTTTGTTTGCGCGCACTTACAATCCCGCCCATGGCATCCCGCATTTCCAACCGTCCCCAGCCCAAGGTCAAGACCGCCACGTCGCATGCGCGCGCGCCGCAGCAGGTGCGCATCATCGGCGGGCAGTACAAGCGCACGCCGCTGCCGGTGATCGACGCTGAGGGTCTGCGCCCGACCGGCGATCGTGTCCGCGAGACCGTGTTCAACTGGATTGGCTCAGACCTCTCCGGCTGGCGCTGCGCCGACCTCTTTGCCGGCACCGGCGCGCTCGGCTTCGAGGCGGCCTCGCGCGGCGCGGAGCAGGTGACCCTGGTGGAAAACCACGCGCCGGCCCTGCGCGCGCTGCACGCCGTGCGCGACAAGCTGCGCGCCGACATGGTCGATATCGTCGCCAGCGATGCCTTCGCCTGGCTGGCGCGCCAGCCGGACGGTGCCTTTGATATCGTCTTCATCGACCCGCCGTTCGCGCAGGACTGGACCCTGCGGGCGCTGGAAGCGGCGCTGCGGGTGGTGCCCGAAGGCGGGCTGATCTATGTGGAAGCGCCGCAGCGGCTGGTGGAAGCCGTGCCGGGCGAGGGCGAGGCGCCCGAGGCCGGCGTGCCGCTGCCGGCTGGCGTGGGACTGCACAAGCACTTGCGCGCCGGGGCGGTACATGCGCATTTGCTGCTGCGCAAAAACGGTTAAACTACGCCGCTCGTTGCCCATGCGTGGGCAGCTTGCGGCACCTCGGCAGGTTGTTCCTGCCGGCGATGCGCGCGGCAGACTCGGGACCTGCCGCACACGACAACGGTGTCCGACCGCAGCAGGCGCGGCCAAGTCCCTCGCCGCGCAACCGGACGCTTTTTTCCCCTTGGTGGAGGAACCATGGTGATCGCGGTTTATCCCGGCACATTCGATCCGTTCACACGCGGCCACGAAGACCTCGTGCGGCGTGCATCCAACATCTTCGACGAGCTGGTCGTTGGGGTGGCGCAGAGCCCGAACAAGCGGCCGTTCTTCGCGCTGGAAGAGCGCATCCACATCGCGCGGGAAGTGCTCGGCCACTACCCGAACGTGCGGGTGGAGGGCTTCTCAGGGCTGCTGAAGGATTTCGTGCGCAAGAACAACGCGCGGGTGATCGTGCGCGGCCTGCGCGCCGTGTCCGACTTCGAGTACGAGTTCCAGATGGCGGGCATGAACCGCTACCTGCTGCCGGACGTCGAGACTATGTTCCTCACGCCGTCGGACCAGTACCAGTTCATCTCCGGCACCTTCGTGCGCGAGATCGCCATCCTGGGCGGCGATGTCAGCAAGTTCGTGTTCCCGTCGGTCGAGAAATGGCTGAAAGAGAAGACCGGCAAGTCTGAAGAGTCCGACAAAACGGCTTAAAATGACACTTTGGCGGGAGCCCTCCCGCCGGTCATTTCAAGGAACAGCACCATGGCGCTCATAATCACCGATGAGTGCATCAATTGCGACGTATGCGAGCCGGAGTGCCCGAACGACGCGATTTCGATGGGCCCGGAAATCTACGTGATCGATCCGGGCAAATGCACCGAATGCGTCGGCCACTTTGACGAGCCGCAATGCCAGCAGGTCTGTCCGGTCGACTGCATCCCCAAGGATCCGGCCCACACCGAGACCCGCGAGCAGTTGATGCAGAAGTACGTCAAGCTGACGGCTGCCTCGCGGGCAGCCTGAGCACCCGCAGGAAAAAGAAAAGAGACGGCCTGGACCGTCTCTTTTCTTTGGTGCGTCCGCACCGACCTCACTGAATCGGCAGCAAATCTTCCGGGCCGTCGTAGTCGTAGCCGGGTTCGCAGACGATGCGATACAGCGGCGGGTGCGGATGCGGCGGGCGCGGCATGATCTGCGCGGGTGGCACGCTTGGCGCCAGCAGCTTGCCGCCGTTGGCCTGCTGCGGCGAGACGATCCGCGGCATGGGCGTCGGGCTCACCACTGGCATGGGCACCGGGTACGGATAGGGCACCGGGCCGACATAGACGCGGTGGCAATAGCGGATGCTGTCTTGCGCGATGGCCGTCCTGCGCTGCTGCTCAAGCCGGGCCTGCTCGGCGGCCTGCGCGGCGATGGCGATGCGGGCCTGGCGCGCGTCGTCTTCTGCTTGGACCTTGCGGCGGGCGGTCTGGTCTTGGCGCAGTTGGGCGGCTTCAGCGCTGGCGCGTTCGCGGGCAGCCTTCTGGTCGGCGGCGCTGGGCGTGTCGTCGACCAGCGGTACCGGCTTTGCGCGCGCGCCGCAGGGGTGGTCGGAGTAGGTGGTCTGGCCATTCTCGTTGCAGCGATAGACCTCTGCCTGCGCGGGCAGGGCTGCTGACAGGCCGAGCGCCAGACCCGCCAGCGCGGCGGCGCGTAAGGGGAGGGAGGCGAACGGCGTCATGGCGATGTCCTCGCTGTGTTGACTCAGCCTGCGGTATGCAGGCGCATCATGGACTTCTCGGCGTTGCCGGCAATCAGGTCCGGCAGCGCATCCAGGCTTCGATCGATGGCGCGATCGATCTGCTCCTGCTCTTCCCGGCGCGGCGCCTTGAGCACGAAATTGGCCACATCGTGCTGGCCCGACGGCGCGGTGCCCGGCGGCAGCAGGTTGCGCGGGTGCCCGATGCCCAGGCGCAGGCGCCAGAATTGCTGCGTGGTCAGGTGCGCGGCGATGTCCTTCAGGCCGTTATGGCCGCCCGAGCCGCCCCCGAGCTTGAGCTTGACCGCGCCCGGCGGCAAGTCCAGCTCGTCGTGCGCGACCAGGATCTCGTCGGGCATCACCTTGTAGAAGCGCGCCAGCGCCACGGTCGACAGGCCGGAGCGGTTCATGAAGGTCTGTGGCTGCAGCAGCCACACCTCGTGGCCCCACAGGTTGGCGCGCGCGGCATAGCCGTGGAAGCGCGTCTCGTTGCGCAGCGACACGTTGCCCATGCGCGCGAGCTGGTCGACCAGCCAAAAGCCGGCGTTGTGCCGCGTGGCTGCGTATTCGGCGCCCGGATTGCCGAGCCCGACGATGAGTTTGATCATGCGATTCGGTTCAGGGTGAGGTGCAGGAAGCGCCCCGTGATCGTACAAGCATAGCCGCTTCCAGGCAGGGGGAAGCGGGGCGCTGCAGGCAGAAAAAAAGCCCGGCGAGACTGGCTCGACGGGCTTTTTCGTCTCGCACCCGAAGGCGCGAGGTGCGGCAGATGCGCGGCAGCTTAGGCAGCCGGCTTGTCTTCGCCTGCAGCAGCAGCGCCTTCTTCGGCAGCGGCGGACTTCTCGCCAGCCGGCACGCTGATGTTGGCCACGGCCGGGTTCTCATCGCCACCGTGGGTGAGGATGGTCACGCCCTTCGGCAGCTTCAGGTCGGAGATGTGCAGGGTCTGGCCGATTTCCAGGGTGCCCAGGTCCACTTCGACGAACTCCGGCAGGTCGGCCGGCAGGCACGACACTTCGACGTCGTTCAGGATGTGG
>CAJXMR010000160.1 GCA_913056305.1 uncultured Ralstonia sp. | reverse complement strand
GGCCACAGCGAATTTTCCACCGCCACGGTGCAGGCCGCGCTCGACGCGCTGCGCGACAAGAACCTGATCTGGAAGGAATCGCGCGGCGCCTATGCGCTGGAGGACGAGAGCCTGGCGCTGTGGTTTCGCGAGACGCGCGGCGCGCATGCCGTGCCGCCCAAGCTGGGCGCCTAGCGCTTCATGAAGCGCGTCTTCTTCGTCCTGCTGCCGCAGGTCCACATGCTGGACCTGGGCGGCCCGATGCAGGTACTTGGCTCTCTGGCCGAACTCGGCATCGCCCCCGTTCCATTGCACTGCGTCGGCCCGTGCCGGGAGCTGGCCAGTTCGCAGGGTGCGATGCTCGGCGCGGTCCAGCCCCTGCCCGACCGACTGGCGCACGGCGATGTCGTCATCGTCGTCGGCAGCAAGCTGGCGCTCGATGCGCCGGCCACGCCGGAACAAGCGCAGGTCGCCGACTGGCTGCGAACCGTCGCCACACCCCGCCTGGCGGACATCACGCTTGCCAGCGTCTGCACGGGCGCCTTCCTGCTGGGTGACGCCGGCCTGCTCGATGGGCGCCACTGCACCACGCATCACGATCATCTGGAGCGGCTGCAGCGGCGTCACCCGCAGGCGCACGTGCTGTCCAATCGGCTGCTGGTGGAAGACGGCACGCTGATCACGTCGGCAGGCGTGTCGGCGGGCATCGATCTGGCCTTGCACCTGATCGTGCGGCACTTCGGGGCGGCGACGGCCATCCGCATAGCGCGCGAGAACGTGGTGCCGTTTCGCCGGCTGGGGCACGACCCGGCGCTCGCGGCGCAGCTGCGCTACCGCAACCACGGCCACCCGGTCATCCACGCCGTGCAGGATTTCCTGACCGAACAACCGGCCAGCACGCTTGCGTATGCCGACCTCGCCAGCCGCTTCGCGCTGAGCTATCGCCACCTCGCGCGGCTGTTCCAGCAGGAATGCGGCACCACGCTCAAGCAGTACCAGCAGCAGTTGCGCGTGGACCTCGCCCGCCGGCTGCTGAGAGGCAGCGATTGGCCCATCGAGCGCGTGGCCGAAACCTGCGGCTTTGCCAGCCCGCAAGCCTTTCGCGCGGCCTGGCGGCAGGAAGAAGCCCTCCCGCCCGCGCGCTGGCGCGAGCAGGGTTGAGCGCAACGCGCGGCTAGCGCTGCTCCGGCGGAACCGCCCTGATGGGCGCGGCAAACCGCGCATGGGCGTCGACATCCACGGGGCGATGCTTCACCGTCGTGCTGGCCGGATCGTTGCCGAGGTAGTTGTTGTTCTTCCAGTTCTTCGATGGCCGGATCGGCCGGGGCGCAAAGCCGCCGCCGCAGTTCGGGCAGACGTTGCCGAGCACGGTCTCGACGCACGCCGCGCAGAATGTGCACTCGAACGAGCAGATGCGCGCGTCGGTGGATTCGGGTGGTAGTGCGCGGTTGCAGTGTTCACAGGTGGGGCGGAGTTCGAGCATGGTGTCCTCATGGGGTCGATGCCAGATTCAGGCGTGCCACCAAGATAGCCGCCTGATGCGCAGGCAGCCATCTGGAAACCGGACAGCCATGGAAAGAATCCTGCCACTCGCCAGTCTCACTCCGCGACGCCCAGCCGCATCCGCCCGAGCAATCCGTAGACCACGGCGGCCGACACCACCGAGAACGCCGCCAGCGCATGCGCCAACTGCGCAAACGCCACGCCATATGCCTGCGTCAGCGCCGGGCCGGAGCCTGCCGGCAGCAATGCCAGCGCCGCCGGCACATTGCCCATGGCGGTACGGTGCGCAGCCTCCATCCACGTCGCCGCATTCACGGCATGGGACGGGCCGGCCTGCCCGACGATCAGCGCCGTGAGGGCCGCGCCCACCGCGGCCAGCGCAATCGCCTCGCCGGCCACACGCGTGGTGCTGAAGATGCCGGTCGCCATGCCGGCGCGCTCCTTGGGCACCACGCTCACCGACAGGCCATCCATCAGGCCCCATGCAAAGCCGGTGCCGAAGCCGGTCACGAGCATCGGTGCGATCCATGCCGTGGCCGGCTGCCCGGGGGCGATCTCGCCCAGCCACCAGAAGCCGGTGGCCGCCACCAGCAACCCGGCGCACGTGAGCGTGGCGGCCGACCACCGATGTGCCAATTGCACGGCCAGCAGCGGCACCACCAGCAGCGGCAGCGACAAGGCGATCATCGTGATGCCGGCCTCGGTCTCGCCCTGCCCTTCGATGCCGATCAGGCGCGCGGGCAACACGACCAGCATCACCACGTAGCAGGCCGTGGCCAGCGGCAGGACCTGCACGCCGACGAAACGGCGGAAGCGGAATAGCGACAAATCCAGCATCGGCCGCGCCACGCGCTGCTCGATCGTGATGAACGCCGCCAGCCCCACCGCCGCCGCCACGAACAGCGCGAACACCACGCCGTCGGTCCAGCCGCGCTCGGGCACCTCCATCAGCGCCCAAGTGAGCAGCACCAGCGTGACCGTGAAGCTGGCCCCGCCGGCCCAATCAACGCCGCGCGCCTGCGGGTCGCGCGTCTCGCGCATGCGCGGCACGCCGAACACGAAGGCCAGCGCGCCAACCACCGCGCACAGCATGAAGATGGCCCGCCAGCCCTGCGCCTGGATCAGGCTGCCGGCAATCAGGGGCCCGAACGCCAAGCCCACGCCAAAGGTGGTGCCCAGCAGGCTGAAGGCGCGGATACGCGCGTGCCCGTCAAACTCCTGCGCCAGCGCCGCCGAGCCACCCGCCATCGACAGCGCCGCCGCCACGCCCTGCAGTGCGCGCAGCCAGCCGATCGCCACCACGCTGGGCGCCACCGCCACCCCGATCGACGCCAGCACGAACAGCACGATGCCGCTGGCAAACACGCGCTTGCGCCCAAAGGCATCGGCCATGGCGCCCGCCACCATCAGGCAGCTGCCGAAGGCCAGCATGAAGCCGTTGACCACCCAGTTCAGCGCTGTGGCGCTGCCGCCCAGCGCCCGCCCGATGGCCGGCAGCGCCACCGCCGCGCCGGTAAAAGACAGCGGCAGGACCAGCCCCGCCAGGCACACCGCCGCCAGCACCAGCCAGCGCCCGGCCTGCACGTCCGGGGCGATGGCCAACTGCGCTTGTGTCGTCGTATCCAAGTCGCTGCTCCATTTATGTATCGATCGATACATAAATTAACGAAACGACACGCCCGACGTCAAGGATTAATATATTGCCCAGTACAGAAATCAGGATTTCACGATGGCGACACGCGGACGCCCCCGCACCTTCGACCGTGACGACGCGCTGCGGCGGGCCATGACCGTGTTCTGGGCGCGTGGCTACGAAGGCGCCACGCTCGACGAACTCAAGGAAGCGATGGGCGGCATCACCTCGCCCAGCTTCTATGCGGCGTTCGGCTCAAAGGAGGCGCTCTTTCGCGAGGCCGTCGCCTTGTACCGGCAGACCGCCGGCAGCACCACGGCCATCGCACTGACCGAGCCGGCCACGGCACGCGAATCGGTCGACGCCATCCTGCGCAGCAACGCCATCGCCTTCAGCCAGCCCGATGCGCCGCGCGGCTGCATGGTGGTGCTGGGCGCGCTCTTGTGCTCGGCGCCCAACCAGCAGGTGCAGGAAGACATGCGCGCGATCCGGCTGGAGACCATCGACGCCATCCGCGCGCGCATCCGCCGCGGCATCGACGAGGGCGACGTGCCGGCCGGGGCGAATGCCGATGCGCTCGGCGGCTACTACGCGACGGTGCTCAACGGCCTCTCCATCCAGGCCCGCGACGGTGCGCCGCGCGAGGCGCTGCTGGCCACCGTCGATTGCGCGATGGCGGCATGGGACGCCATGGTGGGCACCCGGTAAACTGCGCGCACGACACCAACGACACTCCCCGGGGGAATTCGCGTGATGGCACTGAAACGCTCGCTCTGGCGCGCGCTACTCCTTGCGACATGCCTGCTGGCCGGCACCACCTGCCTGGCGGCGGAAGGTGCGTCCGCTGATTCCGCTGATGCCCCGCCGCCGGCGACCGGCAACTGCCCGCCGCGCGCTTCCGCCTGGGAGCCCAAGGACGGCTGGCAAGCCGCCGCACAGCGGGCGACCGACCACGGCCTGCTCTGGCGCCTGGAGAAAGGCGGCCACGTCTCGTGGCTGTACGGCACGATCCACGTTGCGCGCGCCGAATGGATGCTGCCCGGCCCCGCCATCCGCGAAGCCTTGAAGCAAAGCGATGCGGTCGCGCTGGAACTCGACCTGACCGACGAGTCCGCCACCAAACGTGCCTTCGACACGCGCAAGGACGCCGCAGACGCGCGCCTGATGACGGGTGCCCGCAGCCAGCGCATGAACCGGCTGATGACCGCGGCCTGCGTGACCGACCCGCTCGCTGCCAAGCTGCGCAAGCTCGCCCCCGCCATGCAGCTCGCGACCCTGTCGGCGCTCGAAGTGCGGGCCGACGGCCTGTATCCCGACTTCGGCATCGACCTGTTCCTGACGGGCTACGCCAAGCGTGCCCAGGTGCCGATCCTGCCGCTGGAGACGGTGGAGCAGCAGTTGCGCGTCTTGGATGAGATCCTGCCCAAGAAGGATCAGGCCCAGCAGATCGACAGCGCGCTCGACGCCATGGAGTCGGGCGAGTCACGCACGCAGATGCTGACCCTGGCCAACGCCTGGGCCGACGGCGATATCGGCACACTGGAGCACTACCCGCAGTGGTGCGACTGCCTGAAGACAGCGGCCGACCGGCGCGCCTTCCGGCACCTGGTGACGGACCGCAACCGCGCGATGGCGGACAACATCGCGCGGGCGCACACGCGCGGCAAGCGCGTGTTTGGCGCGGTCGGGGCGTTGCACATGATCGGGCCGAAGGGGCTGCCAGCATTGCTGGCGGCGCGGGGGTTTGCGGTCACGCCAGTGGTTCCGCCGGCGGCATCCCGTTGATCATCCTTGCCGGCGGGCCGCCGCCCATGCGCGAAGCGACCACCAACGTCAGCCTGTCGATTGAACGCGACACATAACCCTTGCTTCGATGCACCTGCTTCGCATTGCCCTCCTGTTTGCCGTCACGGCCGTGGCGGAAATCGTCGGCTGCTACCTGCCGTGGCTCGTGCTGCGGCAGGGCAAGCCGGTCTGGCTGCTGCTGCCGGCGGCGGCCTCGCTGGCGCTGTTCGCATGGCTGCTGACACTGCACCCGACGGCCGCCGGGCGCACCTATGCGGCCTACGGCGGCATGTACATTGCCGTGGCGCTGGTGTGGCTGCGCTTTGTCGACGGGGCCACGCTCACGCGCTGGGACATCGGCGGCGCCGCCATTGCACTGGCAGGCATGGCGGTCATCGCGCTGCAACCGCAGCACGGTTGATGGGCTGCGCCGCCAATCCGTCGCACGCGATCTTTATGCTTTCCTGACCGCAAAGGAACCCTAAGCCGCGGCGACGATCCGATGGGAGATCATCGCTGTCAGGCACCCGCTCCGTTGCGGGGCGCCGTCAATCCCAACCCTTGCTGCCCGATGGAGCCTCCGATGCCCGCCGCAACCTTCAAACATCTCTTCGTGGCATCGGCGCTGATGTCCACGGCCTTGACCGCTTCCGCGTTGACCACGTCGTCCACCACCTACAGCGATCAGGAACTCCAATCGATGCTCGCCCAAAGCCGGCCCGCGCAACCCAGCCAGGCGGCAGAATCGGCATCGAAGAAAACGCTGAGCATCGGCTTGAGCGATCCGAACACAGAACTCGTGCTGCCTTGGTTCGTGGCGGACCTGGTGAACGCCGTCAATCAACGCACCTCGCCGCGAGACCTGGCGAAGAAGCTCAGGGACGGCATCTGACCCCACGCTTTCTGCTGGCAGGCAACACAGTGCTGTATATTCATACAGTTATTTTCTGTGACGCCCTGCCGTGCCTGCCGCCTCCCCCACCCCTGACACTGCCAGTGCCCCGACCACCCCGGGCTATCTGGCGCAACTGAACGACCAGCAACGCCAGGCGGTCGAGTTCGGCATTTCCGGGGCGGATGCGGCCGAGACCGGCCCACTGCTCGTGCTGGCCGGCGCCGGGTCGGGCAAGACGCACACGTTGGGCTGGCGCGTGGCACACCTGGTGGCCAACGGCGCCGATCCGCAGCGCATCCTGCTGCTGACCTTCTCGCGCCGGGCGGCGAGCGAATTGTCCAACCGCGCCGGCCACCTGCTGGCGCGTGCCATGCAGGGCGAGCGCACGAACAGCGCGCTGAATGCCGCAGGCACTGCGTACCAGACCACGCTGCCTTGGGCCGGCACCTTCCACGGCATCGGCGCGCGCCTCTTGCGCGAATACGCCGAGCGCGTCGGCCTCGCGCCCGACTTCACCATCCACGACCGCAGTGACTCCGCCGACCTGCTCAACGTCGTGCGCCACGAGCTGAACCTGTCGACCAAGGAGCGCCGCTTCCCGCTCAAGCAGACGTGCATCGCCATCTACTCGCGCGCCATCAACGCTGAGAGCCCGCTCGATGCCGTGCTCAAGCAGCACTTCCCGTGGTGCGCGATGTGGCAGACGCAACTGCGCACGCTATTCGATGCGTATGTCGAAGCCAAGCAGGCCCAGCATGTGCTCGACTACGACGACCTGCTGCTGTACTGGCACGCGATGGTGTCTGACGAAGACCTGGCGGCGGAGATCGGCGCACGCTTCGACCACATCCTCGTCGACGAATACCAGGATACGAACCGGCTGCAGTCGTCCATCCTGCGCGCGCTGCGCCCGGACGGCCGCGGTGTGACCGTGGTGGGCGACGACGCGCAATCGATCTATGCCTTCCGCGCGGCGACGGTGCGCAACATCCTCGACTTCCCGCGCCACTTCTCGCGGCCGGCGCGCACGGTGCTGCTGGAGCGCAACTACCGGTCCACACAGCCGATCCTGGATGCGTCCAACGGCGTGATGCGCTTCGCCACCGAGCGCTTTGCCAAGACGCTGTGGACGGACCGCGCCTCGACGCATCGCCCGCGCCTGATCTCGGTGCGCGACGAGGCCGAGCAGGCGCGCTGCGTGGCCGAGCAGGTGCTCCATCAGCGCGAAGGTGGCCTCACGCTGAAATCGCAGGCAGTCCTGTTTCGCACCGCCAGCCACAGCGCGACGCTGGAGATCGAACTCACCCGCCGCAACATCCCCTTCGTGAAGTACGGCGGCCTGAAGTTTCTGGAAGCGTCGCACGTAAAGGACGTGCTGTCGGTGCTGCGCTGGGCCGAGAACCCGCGCAACCGCATCGCCGGGTTCCGCGTCATCCAGTTGTTGCCGGGCGCCGGCCCCGCCACTGCCGCGCGCGTCCTTGACGCCATGGCCGAGGCGGTCGACCCGATCGCCGCGCTATTGGCGTACGCGCCCTCCGCCCGCCTGGCCGGTGACTGGGCCACGCTGATAGCGCTGATGGAAACCCTGCGCCGTCCGAAAGACAGCCTGGCATGGGCCAGCGAACTCGAAGCCGTCGGCACCTGGTACACGCCCCACATGGAACGCCTGCACGACGATGCCGCCGTGCGCCGGGGCGATCTGGACCAGCTCGCCCGCATGGCCGCCACCTACGCCACGCGCGAGCGCTTCCTGACCGAGATGACTCTCGACCCGCCCGAGCTGACCAGCGATGAATCCGGCGACCCATACCGCGATGAGGACTACCTGATCCTCTCGACCATCCACTCGTCGAAGGGACAGGAATGGAAGGCGGTGTACGTGCTGAACGCCGTGGACGGCTGCATGCCGGCCGACCTGGGCGCCGGCTCGCATGAAGAGCTGGAGGAGGAGCGCCGCCTGCTGTACGTGGCGATGACGCGCGCGCGTGAGCATCTGGACATCCTGGTGCCGCAGCGCTTCTACGTCACGCAGCAGACGCCCAACGGCGATCGGCACATCTACGCCTCGCGCACGCGCTTCATCCCACCCGCGCTGCTGCCGCTGTTCGAGGCCTGTGCGTGGCCGCCCCCGGAGCCCGGTGCGGACCCGGCGGCCGAGGCGCGCGCCGCCGCCAAGGTGGACCTGACCAAGAAGATGCGCGGTTACTGGAAGTAGCTACTCCGCTTCCAGGCCAGCGTGCTTGGCGGCCTGCGTCGATTCGCTGGTCGACAGCTGCGCGAAGATCCAGGCCGCCGCCGCGGTGATCAGCCCGACGCAGATGAAGGTCTTGTGGAAGGCGCCGAGCGTGTCATGCGCCTCGCCCGCGCCAGCAAAGTCGGTGAAGCCGGTCAGCAGCGCGCCGGCTGCGGCCACGCCCAGACTCATCGACAGCATCATCACCATGGAGAGCATGCTGTTGCCCGAGCTGGCGTGCGGCCCGCTCAAATCCTTGAGCGTGAGCGTGTTCATGGCGGTGAACTGCATCGAGTTGAAGGTGCCGAACACAGCCAGCTGGACGATGCGCAGCCACAGCGGCCACTCCGGCGTCACCAGCGCGAAGCTGGCCATCATCAGGCCCACCATCAGCGTGTTGCCGAACAGCATGCGCCGGTAGCCATAGCGCTTGATGGCCCACGTGCCCACCGGCTTGGCCGCCATGCCGGCCGCCGCCACCGGCACCATCATCAGGCCGGCCTGTAGCGGTGTGTATCCGAGGCTCACCTGCAGCAGCAACGGGATCAGGAACGGCATGCCGCCGCTGCCGATGCGGGCGAACAGATTGCCCAGGATGCCGATGGAAAAACTCGGCACGGCAAATAGCGAGCGCGGAAACAGCGGCCCAGCCACGCGCCCCGCATGCAGCCAGTACGCCGTGAGCGCGGCCAGCCCGAAGATCAGCAGCACCAGCACCGTGGCATGCTTGAAACCGAGCTCCGACAGGCCATCGAGCGAAAACGATACCGCCGCCATGCCGAAGGCGAGCATGGCGTAGCCGGTCCAATCGAAGCCGTCGCCGTTCTCCGCATAGACGTCCGGCATGATCTTGAGCGTGACCAGCGCGCCGATCACCCCCACCGGGATGTTGATCAGGAAGATCCAGTGCCACGACACCGCCTCGACCAGCCAGCCGCCCAGCGTCGGGCCGATCAGCGGACCAATCAGGCCCGGGATGGTGACAAAGCTCATGGCCGGCAGGAACTGCTCGCGCGGCACCACGCGCAGCACCGTCAGGCGCCCGACCGGCATCAGCAGCGCCCCGCCCACGCCCTGCACCACGCGCGAAGCAATCAGCATGGTCAGGCTGCGCGACTCCGCGCACAGCAGCGACCCGACGGTGAACAGGAAGATGGCCGCGAAGAACATGCGCCGCGTGCCGAAGCGATCCGCCAGCCAGCCCGAGGCGGGCATCAGCATGGCGGTGGTCAGCGTGTAGGCGATGATCACCGATTGCATCTTTAGCGGGCTTTCCGACAGGCTGCGTGCCATGGCCGGCAAGGCGGTGTTGACGATGGTGGAATCCAGCGTCTGCATGAACAGGCCGACGGCGACCAGCCAGAGCAGCGGTTGTAAGGACTTGTCTACGGAGGAGGACATGGGGGCGAGGGAGGCAGCGAAACTTCGGACGGCGGCACGGCAAACGCAGCCGCCATTGTGGCGCGCCCGCCCGGCAGCCGCAAACCCGCGCAACCAAGCGCAGCAGTTTGCGCATCGTCGCCCTACGCCCAACAGGGGCTTGGCTGCGCGCCTATACTGAAAGGCGTTTTCCCCTCCCCTGCCCGCCATCATGAACACCCGTATCGAACGCGACACCTTTGGCCCGATCGAAGTCCCGGCGGATCATCTATGGGGCGCGCAGACGCAGCGCTCGCTGCAGAACTTCGACATTGCCGGCGACCGCATGCCGCGCGAGCTGATCGACGCGCTGGCCCGCATCAAGCGCGCTAGCGCCGCCGTCAATCAGCGCCTGGGGCTGTTGCCCGCCGAGAAAGCCAACGCGATCATCGCCGCAGCGGATGAGGTGATCGCCGGCAAGCATCCGGGCGAATTCCCGCTGGTGGTCTGGCAGACCGGCTCCGGCACGCAGTCCAACATGAACATGAACGAGGTGCTCGCCAACCGCGCCAGCGAACTGCTGGGCGGCGAGCGCGGCGAGGCCCGCCTGGTGCACCCGAACGACGACGTCAACCGCAGCCAGTCGTCCAACGACGTCTTCCCGACCGCGATGCACGTGGCGGCTGTCACCGCCGTCACGCGGCACCTGCTGCCCTCGCTGCGCACGCTGCGCGAGACGCTGGCGCACAAGGCCATCGCCTTCGACGACATCATCAAGATCGGCCGCACGCACCTGCAGGACGCCACACCGCTCACGCTGGGCCAGGAGTTCTCCGGCTATGCCGCGCAGCTCCAGCACAGCGAGACCCACCTGAACGCCGCGCTGCCGCACCTGTGCGAGCTGGCGCTGGGCGGCACGGCCGTCGGCACGGGCCTGAACGCGCCGGCCGGCTATGCCGAGCAGGTGGCCGCCGAGCTGGCCCAGCTGACCGGCCTGCCCTTCGTCACCTCGCCCAACAAGTTCGAGACCATGGCCTCGGCCGACGGGCTGGTGCACGCGCATGGCGCGCTCAAGACGCTGGCCGCCAGCCTCAACAAGATCGCCAATGACGTGCGCTGGCTGGCCAGCGGCCCGCGCAGCGGGCTGGGCGAGATCTCGATTCCCGAGAACGAGCCCGGCTCGTCCATCATGCCGGGCAAGGTCAACCCCACGCAGAGCGAAGCGCTGACGATGCTGTGCGCCCAGGTGTTCGGCAACGACGTCGCCGTCAACGTTGGCGGCGCATCGGGCAACTTCGAGCTGAACGTGTTCCGCCCGATGATCGCCTACAACTTCCTGCACAGCGTGCGCCTGCTGGCCGACGGCATGCGCAGCTTCAACGACCACTGCGCCGTGGGCATCGAGCCCAACCGCGCGCGCATCGACGAGCTGGTGCAGCGCTCGCTGATGCTGGTGACAGCGCTCAACCCGCACATCGGTTACGACAAATCGGCGCAGATCGCCAAGAAGGCGCACAAGGAAGGCACCAGCCTGCGCGAGGCCGCGCTGGCGCT
>CAJXMR010000159.1 GCA_913056305.1 uncultured Ralstonia sp. | reverse complement strand
CCGGAAATACCTCGAACTGGAATGTCATTATGTTTATGGTTTCCTATTTACTTCCCCGAAAGGCGCGGGAACAATCCCTACCGTTTCCGGTGAGTGCCCTTGTCGTCGCCTGCCGGCATCATGCAACATCCGACATAAGACGTCCACGCCTAGGCAACCTCCCCACGCCATGACCCGATTGTCTGCGACCCTCCGGTTCTCTGCTGTCTTCTGCATGACATTTGCCATCGCCGGCGCTGCATATGCTGGCGATCTCCGCATGGCGACCACCACCAGCACGGAAAACTCCGGTTTGCTCAAGGTGCTGCTGCCCAAGTTCGAGGCGGCCACGGGCGTGCATGTGCAGGTGATCGCCGTGGGCACCGGCAAGGCGGTCAAGCTGGGCGAAGCGGGCGACGTCGATGTGGTGCTGGTTCACGCCCGGCCGCTGGAGGATGCGTTCGTCGCCTCGGGCGGCGGCATCGACCGGCGCGATGTGATGTACAACGACTTCATCCTGGTCGGCCCGACCGATGACCCTGCGCACCTGCGCGGGCAGAAGAACGTGATCCAGGGCATGGAGACCATCGCCGCAGTCGGCGAAAAATCTGGCGCGAAATTCATCTCGCGCGGCGACAACTCCGGCACCGACATCATGGAAAAGGCCTACTGGAAGACCGCCAAGATCGATCCGAAGGGCAAGCCGTGGTACATCAGCGCCGGCCTCGGCATGGGCGAGGTGCTGAACATGGCCGCGCAGATGAGCGCCTACACCCTGTCCGACCGCGCCACCTACGGCGCCTACCGCGCGCGTACCGGCCTGGACATCGTGCTGGCTGGCGACCCGCGCATGTTCAACCCGTACGGCATCATCGCAGTGAACCCGGCCAAACACCCCGGCATCAACTACACCGATGCGACCAAGCTGATCGAATGGATCACTTCAGCGGCTGGCCAGCAGGCCATTGCAGAATTCAAGGTGAATGGGGAGCAGGTGTTCTTCCCGGACTATGGGAAGGCGGTTGCCAGCGGCCACTGACGCCCTGCCGTTTGATCGCCCTTACATCCGTTACAAAGTGATAACACTGGCGTGACGGGCACCTCCCTATCCTTGCCGTACCCGGGCACCGCACGACACGTCGCGAAAGACCCGGAGCCAGCAACCCAGGAAGGAGAAACCCATGCGCAAGACCCACGCGCTTTCGTTGTTTGTTGCTGCCGCGCTCGGCGTGACGGCGGTTGGCGCCTACGCCAAAGGTGGCGCCGGCGGCGCCTCGGCCGGCCATATCAGCAGCCATGGCCTGGCCGACTCCAACGGCCATGATGCACTTGATCGGGACAAAGGGCGTGCACGCGCCTCGGATCGTCACGAAATCCACGCTGCGGCGCATCACAAGCATGCGCACAAGGCCGGCGCCAAACACTGATCGGCCCGCCCCCTCCTGAACCGCATTGCCCGACAGCCGCTAACGTGCGGCTGTTTTCATTTCAGGCCGCCGTTTCCAACTGCGGATGCTGCGGCAACTCCGCCGCCACCTCACCGATCATCCGGCGTAGCCACATCACATCCGGCGCGGCATGGCTGCGCTCGTGCCAGAGCTGGTAGAAGCGCATCTTGGGAAACGACACCGGCGCCGGCAGGATGCGGATCGGCAGGTACTGCGCGCAATGCGCCGCAAATTGCCGCCCGGTCGTGAAGACGAGATCGGTGCGCATCAGCACATAGGGCACCAGCCCGAAGTACGGCAGCGACACCTGGATCTGGCGCTTGAGCCCCTGCTCCGCAAGTGCCTGATCGATCATGCTGCGCTGCATGACGGCATATGGCGCGGGCGCCAGGTGCGGCATCTCCACGTAGTGCTTGAGCGAGATGCCCTTGCGCGCCAGCGGGTGCTGCGCGCCCAGCATGCAGACGACTTCATCGTCGAACAGCGGCGAAATATGCAGGTGCTCGGGCGGCGACAGCCAGTTGCCGATCACCAAGTCCATGCCGCCCTGCTCCAGCGCGGCCAGGTAGTCCACCCCGGCATTGAGCGGATGCACCACCAGCTTGGCGTTCGGCGCATGCTTGCGCAGGCGCTCGACGATGTTGGGCAGGAAGAATGCGTCCAGGTAATCGGGCGCGCCCAAATGGAAGGTGCGCGTGGTGTTGACCGGATCGAACTCCTGCGACGGCCGGGCGATGCGCTCCATCGCCTCCAGGCTTTGCTGGGCGAGCGCGAGCAGCTCGTGGCCGCGCTCGGTCGGCACCATGCCGTTCTTGCCGCGCACGAGGATGGCGTCGCCGGTGATCTCGCGCAGGCGCTTGAGCGTATTGCTGATGGCCGGCTGCGACTGGCCCAGCTTGACGGCCGTGCGCGTCACGCTCTGCTCGGTCAGCAGCGTGTACAGAACGCGCAGAAGATAGGTATCGAGGTGGTCTTTGCCGTGCATCTGGGGGCGGGCACGGGCAGCGCCGTACCGTCAAAAAAAACGTGCGAGGGATTCGCGGTGGGGTGATGTCAGTGTATGTCACCTGCACGTCGCGCCGCCAGACCGCTACCGGCGGGTATACCCCGGATTTTGGCTTTCCGATGCGGGTTATCACTTGGGCCAAATATTGCATTCCTGGGCCAGTGCTATGGTTCCAGTACACACATGAATAGGCAAAAGAACCCCATGGAGACTCAGCCCATCCGCTTTTTCCACCGCGGCCAGGTGCGCACCGTCACGGACGCGCCGATCACCCGGACGGTGCTGCAATACCTGCGTGAAGATGCGCACTGTACAGGCACCAAGGAAGGGTGCGCCGAGGGCGATTGCGGTGCATGCACCGTCGTGCTCGGCGAGCTGCAGGCCGACGGCAACGTCGAACTGAAGGCGGTCAACGCCTGCATCCAGTTCCTGCCGACGCTCGACGGCAAGGCGCTGTTCACGGTGGAAGACGTGCGCGGCAAGGATGGCGTATTGCACCCCGTTCAGCAAGCGATGGTCGAGTGCCACGGCTCGCAATGCGGCTTCTGCACGCCCGGGTTCGTGATGTCGCTCTACGCGCTTTACGAGAACACCGGCAGCGAGGCACCGATCCCCTCGCGCCAGGCCATCTGCGATTCGCTCACCGGCAACCTGTGCCGTTGCACCGGCTACCGTCCCATCATCGACGCAGGCGAACGCATGTTCGAGCTGCCCTCGCCCGCCGGCATCGATCGCAAGCAACTGGCTGAGACCCTGCGCAACCTGGAGCGCCGCGACACCTTCAGCTACGCGCCCGTCGGCACCGAGAATGCCCCGCGCTTCTACGCACCGCGCACGGCGTCGGCCTTCGCCGCCATCAAGGCCGCGCACCCGAACATCCGCATCCTGGCCGGCAGCACCGACGTCGGCCTGTGGGTCACCAAGCAGTTCCGCGAGCTGGGCGACATCCTCTACATCGGCCAGGTGGCCGACCTGTACGCGCTGGAAAAGCGCGACGGCTGGATCGAGATCGGCGCCGCCGTCTCGCTGGAAAAGGCCTACGCCCTCCTCGCCGAGGATTACCCCGAGCTGACCGAACTCTGGCTGCGCTTCGCCTCGCTGCCGATCCGCAATGCCGGCACGCTGGGCGGCAACGTCGCCAACGGCTCGCCAATCGGTGATTCGGCGCCGGCGCTGATCGCCATCGGCACGCGCGTCGTGCTGCAGCGTGGCGAGCAACGCCGCGAGCTGCCGCTCGAAGACCTCTACCTCGCCTACCAGAAGAACGCGATGGAAGAAGGCGAGTTCGTCGCCGGCCTGCGCATTCCCGTGCGCGAAGGGCGCGACGCCCTGCGCTTCCGGACGTACAAGCTGTCCAAGCGCTTTGACGAAGACATCTCCGCTGTGTGCGCTGCACTCGCCATCGAGCTGGACGGTGAGGATGGCAACACCACGGTGCGCAGTGCGCGCATCGCTTACGGCGGCATGGCCGCCACCTCCAAGCGCGCCACCGAAACCGAAGCGGCGATCATCGGCCAGCCGTGGAACGAGGCGACCGTGCGTGCTGCCATGGCAGCCATGTCGCGCGACTACACGCCGCTCTCCGACATGCGCGCCACCGACAACTACCGCCGCGTCTCCGCCGCCAACACGGTCTATCGCTTCTGGCTGGAAACCCGCACGGACGCGCCGCTCACGCAGGAACAGATCAATGTGCGCGCCGTCGAACTGAATACCCTCACCGCTGCATACAGCGCTGACTGAGCCGACTGCAAAAGAGACATCGCATGAACAAGCAAACCGAGTCCTTCCTGCTGGCGGAAGCCGACATTGCGGCGGCCATTCCTGACCAGCGCGGTGCCGTGGTCGGCATCTCGCGCCCGCATGAGTCTGCGCACCTGCACGTTGCCGGCACGGCCACCTATACCGACGACATCCCCGAGCTGGCCGGCACGCTGCACGCGGCGCTCGGCATGAGCACGCAGGCGCATGCGCGCATCGTCAAGCTGGGCTTGGACCGCGTGAAGGCAGCACCGGGCGTGGTGGCCGTGTTCACCTCGGCCGACATCCCGGGCACCAACGACTGCGGCCCGATCATCCACGACGATCCGATCCTGGCCACCGACACCGTGCACTTCATCGGCCAGCCGGTCTTCCTGGTGGTCGCCACCTCGCACGACGCCGCGCGCCGCGCCGCCCGCCTGGGCAACATCGAGTATGAAGTCCTGCCCCCGCTGCTGACGCCGGAAGACGCCCGCGCCGCCGGCCGCTCCGTGCTGCCGCCAATGCACCTCAAGCGCGGCGAACCGGCCGAGCGCATCGCCAGCGCGCCGCATTCGGAAGCCGGCCAGATGGCGCTGGGCGGCCAGGAGCAGTTCTACCTGGAAGGCCAGATCTCGTATGCCGTGCCCAAGGAAGACAACGGCATGCACGTGTGGTGCTCGACCCAGCACCCCACCGAGATGCAGCACATGGTGTCGCACATGCTGGGCTGGCACGCCAACCAGGTGCTGGTCGAATGCCGCCGCATGGGCGGTGGCTTCGGCGGCAAGGAATCACAGTCGGGGCTGTTTGCCTGCTGCGCCGCGCTGGCCGCCTGGAAACTCGCCTGCCCGGTCAAGCTGCGCCCGGACCGCGACGACGACATGATGATCACCGGCAAGCGGCACGACTTCCGCTTCGCCTATGAAGCCGGCTACGACGACAACGGCCGCCTGCACGGCGTGAAGGTCGACATGACCTCGCGCGCCGGCTTCTCTGCCGACCTGTCCGGCCCGGTGATGACGCGTGCCATCTGCCACTTCGACAACGCCTACTGGCTGCCCGAGGTGGAAATCGACGGCTTTTGCGCGCGCACCAACACGCAGTCGAACACCGCCTTCCGCGGCTTCGGTGGCCCGCAGGGCGCGTTTGCCATCGAGTACATCATGGACAACATCGCGCGCTCGGTCGGCCGCGATTCGCTCGACGTGCGCCGCGCCAACCTCTATGGCAAGGACAAGAACAACGTCACGCCGTACGGCCAGACCGTGGAAGACAACGTCATCCACGAGCTGCTCGACGAGCTGGAAGCGTCGTCCGACTACCGCGCCCGCCGCGAGGCCATCCGCGCGTTCAACGCGAACAGCCCCGTGCTCAAGCGCGGCCTGGCGCTCACGCCCGTGAAGTTCGGCATTTCGTTCAACGTCAAGCACTTCAACCAGGCCGGCGCGCTGGTGCACGTGTACAACGACGGCTCGATCCTCGTGAACCACGGCGGCACCGAAATGGGCCAGGGCCTGAACACGAAGGTCGCGCAGGTGGTCGCGCACGAGCTGGGCGTGGCCTTCACCCGCATCCGCGTGACAGCCACGGACACCAGCAAGGTGGCCAACACGTCGGCCACCGCGGCTTCGACCGGCAGCGACCTGAATGGCAAGGCCGCGCAGGACGCCGCACGCCAGATCCGTGAGCGGCTGACGGCATTTGCCGCGCAGCACTACCAGGTGCCCATCGAGACCGTCGCCTTCGTGGCCGACCAGCTTGAGATCGGCGCGCGCCGTGTGCCGTTCGACGAGCTGATCCGCCTGGCCTACATCGCGCGCGTGCAGTTGTGGTCCGACGGTTTCTACGCCACGCCCAAGCTGCATTGGGACCAGTCCAAGCTCAACGGCCGCCCGTTCTACTACTACGCGTACGGCGCAGCCGTGTCGGAAGTGGTGGTCGATACGCTCACCGGCGAATGGCGCCTGCTGCGCGCCGACGTGCTGCACGACGCCGGCCGCTCGATCAACCCGGCGCTGGACATCGGCCAGGTGGAAGGCGCGTTCATCCAGGGCATGGGCTGGCTGACCACGGAAGAGCTGTGGTGGAACAAGACCGGCAAGCTGATGACGCACGCGCCGTCCACCTACAAGATCCCGACCGTCAACGACTGCCCGCCGGACTTCCGCGTGCGCCTGTTCAACAACGCCAACGTGGAGGACAGCATCCACCGCTCCAAGGCGCTGGGCGAGCCGCCGCTGCTGCTGCCGTTCTCGGTGTTCTTCGCCATCCGCGATGCGGTGGCCGCCGTAGGCGATGGCCGCACCAGCCCACCGCTGAACGCACCGGCCACCAGCGAGGAGATCCTCAAGGCGGTGGACGCGATCCGCAGCGCCCCGCTGTCTGCCTGAGCCCGGAGACACCGTCATGACCACCATGGACCACACGCAACTACGCCCGTTCCGCTTTGCCGACGTGCTCGCCACCGTGCAAGCCGGGCAGCGCTGCGTGCTGGTCACGGTGACGGACGTGCAGGGCTCCGCCCCGCGCGAGCCCGGCACGCTGATGCTGGTGGGCACCGACGGCTTCTTCGGCACCGTCGGCGGTGGTCACCTGGAATGGCGCGCGATGGAAATCGCACAGGCGATGATGGAGGCGCCCGAGGCCAGCGGCGAGGCGCGCCGCCAGTTCGTACGCATCCCGCTGGGCCCGGCGCTGGGCCAGTGCTGCGGCGGCGTGGTGCGCCTGTCGCTGGAGCGTCTCGACGCACGCGATGTGGATTGGATCGCCCTGGCCGATGACGCCATGCGCCAGCGCCGCAGCCTGCGCCGCTTCGTCTCTATCGACCCAACGACACCGGTCGAAGCGAGCATCGGCGATGCCGCTGCGGCCGGTGTGGCGCTCGACCCGATCGGCTTCACGCAGACCGTGCTGCCGCCCGACATGTCGATCGTGCTGTGCGGCGCCGGCCATGTCGGCCACGCCATTGTGCGTGCGCTCGCGCACCTGCCCTGCCGCGTGACCTGGGTGGACGAACGCGATGCGATGTTCCCGTTCCCGACCGAGGTGCCGCCCAACGTCGTCATCGAATCCACCGATACGCCGGAGGCCGTGATCGACCACGCGCCCGCCGGCAGCTACTTCCTGGTCATGACGCACAACCATGCGTTGGACCTCATGCTGTGCGAACGCATCATGCGCCGCGCCGACTTTGCGTACTTCGGCCTGATCGGCTCCAAGACCAAACGCGCACGCTTCGAGCACCGCATGGTCGAGCACGGCGTGGACCCGGCGCGGCTGCCGGAAATGGTGTGTCCGATTGGCGTGGCGGGCATCGTGGACAAGGCGCCGGATATCATTGCGGTATCCGTCGTCGCCCAGCTGCTGCAGGTGCGCGAGCTCCAGCAGCACGCGCTCACCAGTGCCAGCAGTGGGGCGGCGGTTCCATACCGCGTCCCCACGTCTGCCTAATCATGCCGATCTCCCCCGCTCTTGCAGAACGCATCGCCACCAGCCCGAAAGCCGAACTGCACATCCACATCGAAGGCTCGCTCGAACCCGAACTGATGTTCGCGCTGGCCGAGCGCAACAGCGTCAAGCTGCCCTACGCCTCGGTTGAGGAAGTGCGCGCCGCTTATGCCTTCGACGATCTGCAATCGTTCCTCGATCTGTACTACGCCGGCGCCAGCGTGCTGCTGACCGAGCAGGATTTTTACGACATGACCGCCGCCTACGTGGCGCGCGCCCTGGCCGACAACGTCCGCCACGCCGAGATCTTCTTCGACCCGCAGACGCACACCGCGCGCAACGTGCCGATGCACGTGGTCATCCACGGCATCGTCCGCGCGCTGGATGACGCCGAGCGCGAGCACGGCTTCTCCAGCCGCCTGATCCTCTGCTTCCTGCGCCACCTGAGCGAGGACGACGCCTTCGCCACGCTCGAAGCCGCCCTGCCCTACATCCAGGACCCGGCCAACCGCATCGTCGGTGTGGGGCTGGATTCGTCGGAGCGCGGCAACCCGCCGGAGAAGTTCGCACGCGTGTTCGCCCGCTGCAAGGAACTGGGCCTACGCCTGGTCGCCCATGCCGGCGAGGAAGGCCCGGCGCAGTACGTGATCGACGCGCTCGACATCCTGCATGTGGAGCGCATCGACCACGGCGTGCGCGCCATCGATGACGCCGCCCTCGTCAAGCGCCTGGCCGCCGAGCGCGTGGCGCTGACGGTCTGCCCGCTGTCGAACGAGAAACTGAAGGTCTATCCGGACTTGCGCGACCACTCGCTCAAGCAACTGCTGGACGCCGGCTGCGCGGTCACGCTGCACTCCGATGACCCGGCCTACTTTGGCGGCTACATGAACACCAACTGGCTCGCCACCTTCAACGCCCTGAACCTGTCCGCCGCCGATGCCCACACGCTCGCGCGCAACAGCTTCGAGGCGTCCTTCCTGCCCGAGCAGGACAAAGCCCTGTGGCTGGCCAAGGTCGACGACCACTGGAAAGCCCCACACTAAAACCATTACGAGACGACGATGACCACGATGCCTCCGACTTCCAACACCGTTCACGCCTACCGCGGCCGCGTGCTGCATTTCCTGCACGATCCGCAGTATCGCGAGCGCGATGCCTACGAATATTGGGAAGACGGCCTGCTCGTGGTCTCGGCCGGCAAGGTGCTGCAGGCTGGCGACTACGCCACGCTGCGCGAGACCTTGCCCGCCGACGCGCAAGTGCACGACTACAGCGGCAAGCTGATCGTGCCCGGCTTCATCGACACGCACATCCACTTCCCGCAGACGGACATGATCGCGTCGCCGTCGCCGGGCCTGCTGCACTGGCTGGAGACGTACACCTTCCCCGAGGAGCGCCGCTTCGAGAGCCCGCAGTACGCGGCCGGCGTGGCGTCATTCTTCCTCGACGAGCTGCTGCGCAACGGCACGACCAGCGCGATGGTCTGGAGCACCGTGCACCGCGGCTCGGCCGAGACGCTGTTCGAGCAAGCGCAGCAGCGTGGCATGCGCCTGATCACCGGCAAGGTGATGATGGACCGCAACTGCCCGGAATACCTGCGCGACACGGCCGAATCCGGCGCGCGTGACTCGGCCGACCTGATCTCGCGCTGGCACGGCAAGGATCGCCTGGCTTACGCCATCACGCCGCGTTTCGCGCCGACCTCGAGCGAAGCGCAACTGGCCGCCTGCGGCGAGCTTGCCAAGCAGTATCCGGACGCCTTCATCCAAACCCACGTCGCCGAAAACCCCGACGAAGTGAAATGGGTGGCCGACCTGTTCCCGAACGCGCGCAGCTACCTGGACGTCTACGACCGCTACGGCCTGCTGCGCAAGGGCGCCTTCTACGGCCACGCCATCTGGCTGGACGACAGCGACCGCCAACGCCTGGCCGAATCCGGCGCGGCCGTGGCGCACTGCCCCACCTCCAACCTGTTCCTGGGCAGCGGCCTGTACAACTTCCACGCCAGCGACGCGCACCGCCTGGCGCTGACGCTGGCCACCGACGTGGGCGGCGGCAGCTCGTTCTCGATGCTGCGCACCATGGGCACAGCGCACAAGGTCGCGCGCATGGGCGGCTATCACCTGACCGCGCTGCGCATGTTCTACCTGGCCACGCGCGGCGCCGCCGAGGCGCTGGGCTGGGAAGACCGCATCGGCAGCTTCGTGCCGGGCGCCGAGGCCGACTTCATCGTGCTGGACCCGGCCGCCACGCCGCTGCTGGCACGCCGCAATGCGCGCTCGGAGACGCTGGAAGAGCTGCTGTTCTCGCTGGCGCTGCTGGGCGAGGATCGTGCGGTATCCGCCACCTACATCCAGGGTGCACCCGCCAAATTTGCGATTGGCGCAGGGGCCTGATCCCCACATACGCGCCGCTTCCATTGGGGAGGGCGCCGCCCAGGGTCGATACCCCGGGGCCACGTCAATCGACTTGACCGCCGCCAGGACCACGGAGATTCGAGCAGGCGGTGATGACATGGTCAGCCGCACTCAGGGTGCCACCCCGGCACCCGGTGACGCGCCTGGCGAGACCGATGACACGCGGAAAGGTGCGTCATTGGTTCGCACACGGCCCGGACACCACCACAACATGGAAGCCTTTCTCGTGCCCACCGGCATCGTCGCCCTCGCGGAAATCAGCGACAGGACCCAACTGTGGTCGATCCTGCTGGCTGCACGTTTTTGAAAGCCGGTGCCGATCGTCATCGGCATCTTCATCTCCACCCTCATCAACCATGCCTGCACCGGCGCCGTCGGCGGCTGGATCACGCGCGTGCTCGGCGAGAACGTGCTGCTCTGGATCCTCGACGCGGTCTTCATCGCCATGGCCACATGCATGCAGATTTCCGACAGGCTGGATGCATACCGATCAAGCTGGCACACCGGATACGGCACTGACCTTCCCGGTAATGGGCGTGCTGACACTGCTGGGCTTGGGAAAGTCATCCGGTATCTAGGGCCGTAGGGCCACCCTGGGCACAGGCTCAGGGCGAAAAAAAACGGGGCCGGAGCCCCGTTCAACCCTCACCGGTCATGCCACTCGCTAGGGACGAATGGCATGCTCCGATAAACCGTTTGTGTTCTTGCTCTGGCGTGCGCCTCAGTTGATCTTGGCGCCGCCTTCAAACCACTTGGCGATGAGCGTGCGCTCGTCGTCGGTCATCTGCGTCACGTTGCCCAGCGGCATCAGCTTCTGCTGCACGGCCTGCTGGTAGACCAGCTGTGCGTGCGCTGCCAGCTGGTCCGGCGTATCGAGCAACACGCCCTTGGCCGGAGAAGGCATCAGAGTAGGGTGTGCCGAGTGACATTGGTAGCACCGTGCGGTAACGACTGCCTGTACTTTGGCGAAGT
>CAJXMR010000158.1 GCA_913056305.1 uncultured Ralstonia sp. | reverse complement strand
GTGCCGAACGGCGGCGGCACGCGCACGCGCGAGAAGCCCGGCATGCCAAGATGGCCGTCGATGGTGATGTTGAGGGTATCCACTTCCGTCTCCGCTAAACGTCCCAGCCGCGGCGATGTACCCTGCCGGGCCTGCCTACGGGCACAGGTGCCATCCTAAGGAAGCGGGCGCAAGCGGTCGATCAGACTGCTCTTAAATCTGTGGAGAAATGTGCAGGCTTGGGGCGATTGCCGGCCTGCCGCTCGCGGCAAACCAGGAGGGCACAGCAGGGGCGCGTGTTACGGCGCGGGCGACCAGTGCGGATCGTTGAGCTGCTTCTCTAGCAGGCGAATCTGCTGTTGCAGGGAATCGATCTGGGCCTTGTAGGCGCGGCGCTCGACATCCAGCGCCTGGGTTTCCTGGCGCATCGTCTGCTGTTCTTCCCGCATCTTCTGGCGCTGGGCCTGCATCATGCGCACTTCTTGACCGAGCGTAGCGGCGCGCTGCTCGGCGGCGTGGGCTTCGCGCTCCAACTGCGCCTTCTCGCCGGCGACGACGGCGCGGCGCAGGTCGTCCTCGGCCCAGACGCGGGTCTGGCGGGCCAGCGTGTCATAGGCGCCTTCGGCCGGCGTGACCGACGCGAACTTGTACACGCGCCACAATTCTTTGCGGTATGTCAGCGCAACGTAGGCGGTGGTGCCTTCATTGACCAGCAGCAGGCTGGTGCCGTAGTCGCCGTTGTAGGTGGTGCGCAGCTCAGTCAGGCGCTTTTGCGCCAATAGCTGCTGCAGCTCCGCCACCGTCCCACCCGATGCGGCCGTCGGGGCAGCCGGCGCTTGCGGCGCAGTAGCTTGCGCGTGGGCGAGCCCGGCACTGGCGACAGAGGCCGCGGCGACGAACGCAAGAACGGTGTGGCGGAGGAGGGGAGCCATTACAGATGTGGGAAATCGGAGCCGACGCGACTATATCAGTTTTGTGCGCCGCTTCAGCCCGGAATGGGTGAAGGGTTGTTCGGCAAAACTGCGGTCGGCACAGGGATTGGCGGAAGCGGTGAGATTCGAACTCACGGATGGGTCACCCCATCGGCAGTTTTCAAGACTGCTGCCTTAAACCACTCGGCCACGCTTCCATTTTTGCTGCGGAGATTGCATGCGCTGCGTTAGGTGCATTCGGCGCAAGGCCGCCATTGTAACGGCACTGGGCCCAACGCGACAGCCAGCGAGCGTCAGTTTTCGTCGTCGGCGAGGAACAGCGCCTGCAGGTCGTTCAAGAAACGCTGGCCGAGTTCGGTCGGGCGGATGTCTACGTGGTCGATGGTGAGCAGGCCGCGTTGTTCGGCAAGATCGAGTTGGCGCTCGATGGTGCGCAGGGGCAGGCCAGTGCGCTCCTGGAACAGCGTGACCGGGAAGCCTTCGGTCAGCCGTAGCGCGTTGAGCATGAACTCGAACGGCAGATCAACCGCATCGACTTCGCGCTGCTCGTGTACGACCGCCGCGCCGCCGGTAGTCTCGGCCTGACGCAGATACGTCTCCGGATGCTTGTGCCGCATCTCGCGGATGACCCGGTGCGGAAAGCTCAGCTTGCCGTGCGCGCCCGGCCCGACGCCGAGGTAGTCGCCGAACTGCCAGTAGTTCTGGTTGTGCTTGCAGCGCTTGCCAGGCTTGGCGTACGCCGAGACTTCGTAGTGTTCGTAGCCCGCCGCGCCCAGGCGTGCGTGGATCCAGTCCTGCATCGCAAACGCCGTGTCGTCATCAGGCAGCGCGGGCGGGTATTTGGCGAAGTACGTGTTCGGCTCCAGCGTCAGGTGGTACAGCGACACATGGTGCGTGTCGAACGACAGCGCCGCTTCCACGTCGGCCTCGCACTCGGCGAGCGTCTGGCCGGGCAGGGCGAACATCAGGTCCAGGTTGATGTTGTCGAAATGCGTGCGGGCGATGTCGATCGCTGCGCGGGCCTCGCTGGCGCTGTGGATGCGGCCCAGCGCCTGCAGGTGCGCGTCGTTGAAGCTCTGGATGCCGATCGAAAGCCGGTTCACGCCGCTGGCGCGATAGCTGCGGAAGCGCTCGGCCTCAAACGTGCCGGGGTTCGCTTCCATGGTGATCTCGGCATCGGCATCGACCGGCAGCAGCATGCGGATGTCCGACAGCAGCCGGTCCAGCCCCTGCGCTGACAGCAGGCTCGGCGTGCCCCCGCCGATGAAGATCGTGTGCACATGCCGGCCCCACACCATCGGCAGTGCGGCCTCCAGGTCCTGCCGGAGGGCGGCGAGAAAACGCTCTTCCGGGATGCCCTGGTCCGGCTCCGCATGCGAGTTGAAATCGCAGTACGGGCACTTGCGCACGCACCACGGCACGTGCACGTACAGCGATAGCGGCGGCGAGGCCGGCAGGCTGATCTTGCCCGGCTGCAGGAAGACGGAGGTGACCTTGTCACCGGTCTCGGCAGTGGCGGCGGAAGGCGATGGCGCTGTGCCCGCGCCGACGGGGTGAATCGGAATCATCGAAGCTTCAGGCGTTCTCAAAGGCGCGCAGTCGCTCGACCAGTTGCGCGAGCGCTTGTGCGCGGTGGCTCACGCCGTTCTTCTCGGCCTTGGTCAGCTCGGCGGCGGTCTTGCCGAGCTCGGGCAGCAGGAAGTGCGGGTCGTAGCCGAAGCCGCCGTCACCGCGCGGTGTGTCGATCACCTGGCCGAACCAGTTGCCCTCGGCGATGATCGGCTGCGGGTCGTCGGCGTGGCGCACGTACACCAGCACGCAGACGTAGTGTGCGCCGCGGTCAGCCTTGCCGGCCAGCTCGCGCACGAGGCGGGCGTTGTTGGCGGCGTCGGATTTCGGCTCGCCCACCAGTTGCGCGTAGCGCGCGGAGTAGACGCCCGGCGCGCCACCCAGTGCATGCACACAGATGCCGGAATCGTCGGCCAGCGCGGGCAGGCCGGAGGCGCGGCTGGCGTGGCGCGCCTTGGTCAGCGCGTTCTCGACGAAGGTGGCGTAAGGCTCCTCCGCCTCGGGAATGCCGAGTTCGCCTTGCGGTGTCACGTCGAGCCCGAGGGTGCCAAGCAGGGCGTTGAACTCGACCAGCTTGCCCGGATTGTTCGACGCCAGCACGATCTTGCGCATCGTCATCCCTTTACAGGCCGAGCGCCTGCTTCTGCAGGCCGATCAGCGTGCGGATGCCCTGGTCGGCGAGGCCCAGCAGCGCGTCCATCTCGGCGCGCGTGAAGGGCGTGCCTTCGGCGGTGCCTTGCACTTCCACGAAGCCGCCGGCGCCGGTCATGACGACGTTCATGTCGGTATCGCAGGCGGAGTCTTCGGGATAGTCGAGATCGAGCACTGGCACGCCATTGAATACGCCCACCGACACCGCGGCGACGAAATCGCGGATCGGCTGAGCGCCCTCAGGCAACTGGCCCTTCTCGCGCATCACCGAGATGGCGTCATGCGCGGCCACGAACGCGCCGGTGATGCTGGCCGTGCGCGTGCCGCCGTCAGCTTGCAGTACGTCGCAATCGAGGTGGATGGTGTATTCGCCCAGCGCGGCTAGGTCGAACACCGAGCGCATCGCGCGGCCGATCAGGCGCTGGATTTCCTGCGTGCGGCCGGTCTGCTTGCCGCGCGCGGCTTCGCGGTCGGAGCGCGTGTGCGTCGAACGCGGCAGCATGCCGTATTCGGCCGTCACCCAGCCTTCACCGCTGCCTTTCTTGTGCGGCGGCACCTTGGGCAGCACGCTGGCCGTGCAGAGCACTTGCGTATCGCCAAAGTAGACCAGCACCGAGCCTTCGGCATGGCGCGTGAAGTGGCGGGTGAGGGTGACGGGGCGGAGTTGGTCGGGCTGGCGGCCGCTGGGTCGCATGTGGGGTTCTCGCTTGAAAAACGGATAGCCCGACATGATACCGGCCCGCGCTGCACGCGGGCAGCTGCGGGCCGGTTAGGAGAAGCGCGGAGGCGCTCAGCGCGTCAGGTTGCTGGTCTTGTCGATGGCGGCCCGGATCTCGGCGATGGAACGCTCGATCTCCTCTTCCGACATCAGCCCCGATTCGCTTTGCGGCGCGTCCAGGATGGAGGTGGTGAAGGCGTTCAGCGGCAGGGTGTCGGTCTGCACCGTATCCTGCGTGGTCGTCACCGCATCCAGCTCCCACATCATGGCGATGGCGGTGGTGTTGTCGGCGGTGTCGCCCGAGTTGCGCAGCGCGCGGGCGATCAGCTCGGGAATCGCCTGCGTGACCGAGAAGCTGGTGCAGGTGTCGACCAGCTCGTCTTCCTGCACGCTGCCCCACAGGCCGTCGGAGCACAGCATGGCGACGTCGCCCGGCTCCAAGTTGGCCGGGCCGCCGATGTCGATCAGCGGCAGGTTAGGCGAGCCCAGGCAGTTGTAGATCTTGTTGCGCTCAGGGTGGTGCGCGACCTGCATCGGCAGCACGCGGTCCTGCTGCAGCAGGTTTTCGATCTTGGAGTGATCGCGCGTGCGCGTCACCAGCTCGCCCTTGCGCATCAGGTACATGCGCGAATCGCCTGCGTGCGCCCAGTGCAGCGAGCCGCGCTGCGCCAGCGCGCAGACGATGGTGGTGCGCGGTGCATCCGGCAGGCCGTTGGTCTCCGCATAGCGGTGGATGTCGCGGTGCGCGAGCATGATGCTCTCGTGCAGGAAATCGCGCGGATTGCGGATCGACGGGCGCGCATGGCGCTGGAACTGGCGTGCCATGGTCTGCAGCGCCTGCTGGGCCGCCACTTCGCCCAGCGAGTGTCCGCCCAGGCCGTCGCACAGCACCATCAGCATGGCGTCGCGCGTGAAGCAGTACCCCATGCGGTCCTGGTTGACGCGTCGCGCGCCTTTTTTGCTTTCTTGATAAACCGAGAAGCGCATTGCAGCTATCGAGGTTTCGGGAATGGAAAACGGTGTGGCCGCTGGTCCCGTTACCGCGTGCCCACCGCTTGGGAATCATACTCCGTCGCGCAGGGTCCAGCCCTGCGCGCGGGTCATTGTCTTAGTTGTCCCGGCGACGCAACAGGCTCATGAAACGCGTCGTCAACGCCTCTTTTTCTTCCGGCACAGGACCGCCCAGGGTGTTGGCCGTCAGCGCCTGCATTTCGGTCAGCGCGTTGCTCTCTTCGCGCAGCACCTTCTGCAGGCGGAACACGCTCTGCGGACGCTCATCCGGCTTCATCTTCAGGCACCAGCCGACCAGCTCGATCAAGCTGGCGGTGTACACCTTGCTGAGGCGTTCCAGCCCTTCGGCGAGCTTGTCGTCCTTCTCGCGCTGGGTGGCTTCCTGTGGCGGCGTGCCGGCCATGCAGGCGTAGACGGTCGCGCCGATGCTGTAGATGTCGGTCCAGGGCCCAAGCTCGTTGTGCTTGCGATACAGCTCCGGCGCGGCAAAGCCTGGCGTGTACATCGGCTGGAAGCGCGACGCCTCCGACGTGAGCGTCTGCCGCGCGGCACCGAAGTCGAGCAGGATCGGCGAATGGTCTTCGCGCAGGTAGATGTTGCCCGGCTTGATGTCGAGGTGCAGCAGCTTGTGGATATGGACTTCGCGCAGCCCGCTCATCAGGTCGTGGAAGACCTGGCGGATGAAGCGCTCGCTCAGCACCTTGAGCTTGCCCTGCTGGCGTGCGCCGAGAATATGCTCCTGCAGCGTTTTGCCCTGCTCGTACGTCATCACCATATAGACGGTGCCATTTTCCCGGAAGAAATTGAGCACGCGCACGATGGCGGGGTGGGAAATGCGGGCGAGCGACCGGCCTTCTTCAAAGAAGTATTTGAGCCCGAGGCGGAACGCGCTCGCGCTTTCTTCAGGCACGACCGGAATCAATTCGCCGGGCGAACGACGGGCCAGTGAAGACGGCAGATATTCCTTCACGGCCACCGGTGTCCCATGTTCATCGGTGGCGAGATAGACGAAGCTGAAGCCTCCGCTGGCCAACTTCTTTACAATACGGTAATTGGACAGCAAGGTGCCGACCGGCAACGGGGCGCTACGCGGCTGTCCTGAGCCTTTTGACTCTGTCATGGGTTTGTGTGGCGAAATGGCTGTCGGATTTTCCCTGACCAGTCCACACGTTGTAAAGCGACAAAAGGTGGGGGATTGCCCGCCAATTCTCAGTGTGCATAAGGCGCGCTGGGCTCCCGACACATCCAAGAAGACACCACGATCTCATGATCCACAGCATGACCGGCTACGGCGTCGCCACACGCCAGGCAGCCTTTACCGACGCGCACGGCGCGCCCAGCGGCAACGTCGCCACCGTGTCGGTCGAATTCCGGACCGTCAACTCTCGTTTCCTCGACCTGCTGTTTCGCGCACCGGAGGAGTGCCGCGCCTTCGAGCCGGCTCTGCGCGAAATGCTGATGAGCGCACTGTCGCGCGGCAAGCTGGAGTGCCGGATCAACCTGCAGCGGCAGGAAG
The DNA here is from genome assembly GCA_913056305.1 of uncultured Ralstonia sp. Taxonomy (GTDB): domain Bacteria; phylum Pseudomonadota; class Gammaproteobacteria; order Burkholderiales; family Burkholderiaceae; genus Ralstonia. The sequence goes on along the minus strand of CAJXMR010000158.1, from coordinate 4,658 downwards.
CCGCCAGCGATGTGGCGGCGCTCAATGTCGGCGTCTTGCAACAGTTGGCCAAGCTGGAGCAGGAGGTGGTGCGCCATCTGCCCGCCGCCGGCACGTTGCGCATGGGCGAGATCCTGCGCTGGCCCGGCGTGCTGGCTGAGCCGGAGCTGACGCAGGATGCCCTGCGCGAGGCCGTGGTCGACGCAGCTAAAGAGGCGCTCAAGCAACTTCTGGAATCGCGCCGCCGCGAGGGCGACGCACTCAAGGCAGTGCTGCTGGAACGCGTCGACGCCATGCTGGCCATCATCGAAGGGTTGACGCCGATGGTGCCCAACCTGATCCAGCAGCACCAAGACAAGCTGACCGAACGCCTGCGCGAAGCCTTCGGCCTGGCCGCGCCCGACGGCACCCCGGCGCTCACGCGCGACGAGCTGTCCGAGCGCATCCGCCAGGAAGCCACCGTCTACGGCATCCGCATCGACATCGCCGAAGAGCTCTCGCGCCTGCAGGCGCACCTGCGCGAGACGCGCCACATCCTGGAGAAGGGCGGCCAGATCGGCAAGCGTCTGGACTTCATGATGCAGGAGCTCAACCGCGAGGCGAACACGCTGGGCTCCAAGGCCGCGGCCAAGGAACTGGCCGATGCATCGATGGAGCTCAAGCTGCTGATCGAGCAGATGCGCGAGCAGGTCCAGAATCTCGAGTAACTACGCAGAAGAATCACATGCCCTCATCCCAAGCGCACTCGGCGGTCGATACGCCCATCGAGAACCATTTCCCCGGCAGCCTGTTCATGGTGGTGGCCCCGTCCGGCGCGGGCAAGTCCACGCTGGTGAATGCGCTGCTGGCGCACGATGCGTCGATCCGCCTGTCGGTCTCGGCCACCACGCGCCAGCCGCGCCCGGGCGAGCAGCACGGCCGTGAATACAACTTCATGACCGTCGACGAGTTCAAGGCCTGCCGTGACCGCGGCGAGTTTCTCGAATGGGCCGAGGTGCACGGCAACTACTACGCGACCTCGCGCGTGTGGATCGAAGAACAGATGCGCGCCGGCACCGACGTGCTGTTGGAGATCGACTGGCAGGGCGCGCAGCAGGTGCATCGCCGCTTTTCCAACGCGGTCGAGATCTTCATCCTGCCGCCGTCACTCACGGCGCTGGAAGACCGTCTGAAGAAGCGCGGCCAGGACGAGCCCAACGTGATCGTGCGCCGCTTGCTGGCCGCCGGTAGCGAGATGGCGCACGCGCCCGAAGCCGACTACGTGATCATCAACGAAGTCTTCGACACCGCACTGGCTGAGCTGCGCACGGTAGTGCTGGCCACGCGCCTGCGCTTCGGCGCACAGAAGGCGCGGCATGGCGAGCTCTTCGTCGAGCTGGGCATTCACTGAATTCATTGAGGTGCCGGCGTTTTCCGGCGCGTGCGAAAAAGTGTGGTAGGCCCCGTGCCGGCGTGCTGTCCGGGCCGAGTGCCGCGCTGCTGCTAAAATACCGACATCAACAAGATTTGCCACCAGGTGGAGTTTTCATGGCGCGTATTACCGTCGAAGATTGCTTGAAACAGATTCCGAATCGCTTCGAACTGGCGTTGGCCGCAACGTACCGCGCCCGTCAGTTGGTGCAGGGCCACACGCCCAAGGTCGATGCCAAGGACAAGCCGACCGTGACCGCATTGCGCGAGATCGCATCCGGCCAGGTCGGTATCGAGATGCTCAAGAAGGTCCCTTCCTGAGCTGACTGCATTGCCTGGCGTGGTGCGCTGCCCCGGTCGCCCCGGTTACTGATCCGTCGACGCGATCTTTCATGGATGTGAAAGCCGCGATTGCACGAGACCCCGGCATGCCTACCACGCCCGCTTCTTCTTCGCCCAGGACCCAACGCTCCGCTGCGCACGAGCACACCGTGCCGTCAGCGGAGTCGACTGGCGCCACGCCGGCCGAATCGGGTGCCTCCGCGCCGCTGCCTGGGTCGTCCACTGCTTCCTTCGTTTCCATGCCGAATTCCGCTGCCGGCCCCGCGTCACCTCGCACGGGGGCGCCGAACCTGCCTGACCCGCGTGGCGCGGACCTGGTAGGGGAGCGGTCGGCGCTGCCGCCCAAATCGCCCAAAGCCACGTCACAAGCTGCGAGCGATGCCGCACGTACAGCGGGGGAGCCGCACGCCGGCGACACGCTCTTCATCGATGCGGTGCTGGAGCAGACCTACCGGCACTTGTTCGGCCCGACTTCGCAGCCGGCCACACCGCCGCGCCAGCAGGTTGTCTCCATCACGGCGCTGACGGAAAAGCTGTCGTACCTGAAGCCGGCGGATCTGAGGCTGGTGAAGGAAGCCTTCCACTTCTCCGACGAGGCGCACCTCGGCCAGTACCGCCAGAGCGGCGAGCCGTACATCACACACCCGGTGGCGGTGGCAGAGATCTGTGCGGGCTGGAAGCTGGATGTGCAATCGATCATGGCGGCACTGCTGCATGACGTGATCGAAGACCAGGGCGTGACCAAGAGCGAGCTGGCCGAGAAGTTCGGCGCCAAGGTTGCGGAGCTGGTCGACGGCCTGACCAAGTTGGACAAGCTCGAATTCCAGAGCCGCGAGCAGGCGCAGGCGGAGAGCTTCCGCAAGATGCTGCTGGCGATGGCGCGCGATGTGCGCGTGATCCTCGTCAAGCTGGCCGACCGCACGCACAACATGCGCACGCTCGACCACGTGCCGCCCGAGAAGCGCCGCCGCATCGCGGGCGAGACGATGGAGATCTACGCGCCGATCGCGCACCGGCTCGGCCTGAACACCACGTACCGCGAGCTGCAGGAGCTGAGCTTCCGCATCGGCTCGCCGTTCCGGTACGAGACGCTGGAGAAGGCCGTGAAGGCCGCGCGCGGCAACCGGCGCGAAGTCGTGACGCGCATCCTGGAGACGGCGCAGCGCGCGCTGGCCGATGCGGGCATCCCGGCGGAATTGACCGGCCGCGAGAAGACGCTCTACAGCATCTACCGCAAGATGCACGACAAGCAGTTGTCGTTCTCGCAGGTGCTGGACGTGTACGGCTTCCGCGTGGTGGTCGAGACGCAGATGCAGTGCTACATGACGGTGGGCGCGCTGCACAGCCTGTACAAGCCGATGCCCGGCAAGTTCAAGGACTACATCGCGATCCCCAAGATCAACGGCTACCAGTCGCTGCACACGACGCTGGTGGGGCCGTTCGGCACGCCGGTCGAGTTCCAGATCCGCACGCGCGAGATGAACCAGATCGCCGAGGCTGGAGTGGCCGCGCACTGGATGTACAAGCAGCACCACGACGAGCCCGACCGCGCGCAACAGCAGGCGCACCAGTGGCTGCAGTCGCTGCTCGATATCCAGAGCCAGACCGGCGATTCGCAGGAGTTCCTGGAGCACGTCAAGATCGACCTGTTCCCGGATGCCGTCTATGTGTTCACGCCCAAGGGCGAGATCCGCGCACTGCCGCGCGGCGCCACGGCGCTGGACTTCGCCTACGCCGTGCACAGCGACCTGGGCAACCAGTGCGTGGCGGTCAAGATCAACAACGAGCTGCTGCCGCTGCGCACGGAGCTCAAGAACGGCGACATCGTCGAGGTGGTGACGGCGCCGTACTCGAAGCCGAACCCGGCATGGCTCACGTTCGTGCGCACCGGCAAGGCGCGTGCGGCGATCCGCCATTTCCTCAAGACCGCCAAGCTGGACGAGGCGATCCAGTTGGGCGAGCGCCTGCTCGAGCAAGCGCTGCGCCAGCTCGGCATCGACATGAAGGCGGTGCCCGCGCCCCTGTGGGAGCGCGTCGTGCAATGGACCGGCAACAAGGCGCGCGAAGACATCTTCGCCGACCTCGCGCTCGGCCGGCGCGTGCCGGCAGTGGTTGCGCGCCGCATCGAGATCATCCTGCAGGAAGGTGCGCACGAAGGCGACGAAGCGCTCATGGCCGCCGTGCATACCTTCGCCAATGAGGAGGCGCCCGCCGTCACCGTCAGCGGCGACGAGGGCATGGCGATGGTGTTCTCGTCGTGCTGCCGGCCGATTCCCGGCGACTCCATCGTCGGCTACATCGGCAAGGGCGAAGGGCTGCAGATCCACGTACAGGAATGCCGGGTTGCCAAGCGCTTGCACAGCAAGGATCCGGAGCACTGGATCGACGTCATGTGGGCCGAGCACACTACGCGCGCGTTCGATGTGTCGATCAAGGTGCTGGTGCGCAATACCAAGGGCATCCTCGCGCGCGTGGCGGCGGACCTGACCTCGGCAGATGCCAACGTCGCGCATGTGTCGATGGAGCAGGAGGGCGATCAGGAGGCGACGTACATGACCTTCCTGATCCAGGTGCATGACCGTGTGCACCTGGCTGACGTGATGCGTGCGTTGCGGCGTAACCCGGATGTGATCCGCATTGCGCGGGATCGCGGCGGCGAGTAGCCCGCGGCGAGCACAGAAAAGAATAAAGGCGAGGCCGAGTGGCTTCGCCTTTTTTGTTTGTGGCCCGCGCGCGCTGCACATCCGCGGGAAGAGGCGAGCCGCGCGGGGCAAAAGAAAAGGGCTTCCATTTCTGGAAGCCCTTCTCATTCTTATCAGGTGGTGCGGCTGGCAGGATTCGAACCCACGACCCCTTGGTTCGTAGCCAAGTACTCTATCCAACTGAGCTACAGCCGCAACCGAGAAATGAGATTATACAGAGATTTT
>CAJXMR010000157.1 GCA_913056305.1 uncultured Ralstonia sp. | reverse complement strand
TGATCATGGGCACCGTGCAGAACGCGATGAACCTGCTGAACATCGACGCGTTCTACCAGTACCTCGTACGCGGCGGCATCCTGCTGGCGGCGGTGCTGGTGGATCAGTTGAAGAATCGCGGTGGCCGCGATTGAACCGGGGGGTGGCATGAGCAATAAGCAGGGGCCCCGCGTAGCGGGGATGCGCACGTCCGCGAATGCAAGCAGACACCGACACTATCCACGCGAAATGACCGACACGATCAAGGAGGTGGCTGCATGACGACCGCAACCCTCCTCTCCGACCTGCGCTGCACGCTGGGCGAAGGCATCCTCTGGGACGACGCGCTGGGCGTGCTGTGGTGGACCGACATCCAGGAGTCGCTGCTGTGGCGCCATGACCCGGCGACCGGCCAGGAACGTCAATGGCCGCTGCCACAGCGCCTCGGCTCCTTCGTGCTGACCGACGAACCCGGCGTACTGATGCTGGGCCTTGCCAAGCACGTGGCGCGTTTCGACACACGCACGCACACCATCACGCTGCTCGCCGACGTAGAGCCAACCAACCCCACCACGCGCGTCAACGACGGCCGCGCCGATCGCGCCGGTAACTACGTCTTCGGCACGATGCACGAGGGCGGCCCGGAGCCGACCGGCAGCTTCTACCGTTTCACGCCGTTGGGCGTGCTGCAGCGGTTGGCACTGCCCAACATCGCGATCGCCAACAGCATCGCCTTCAGCCCGGACGGCGCGACGATGTACTGGTGCGATACGCATAGCCGCCGCATCCACGCGTGCGACTACGACGGCCAGACCGGCGAGGTTGCCAACATCCGCGTGTTTGCTGACTTACGCGATGCGGATAGCGGCACTGCTCACAAGGGCTCGCCCGATGGCTCTACCGTCGACGCCGACGGCTGCCTGTGGAACGCAGAGTGGGGCGGTAACCGCCTGACGCGCTATGCGCCGGATGGGCGCGTACTGGCGCATGTTCCGGTGCCAGCATCGCAACCGACCTGCCCGGCATTCGGCGGGGCAAGATTCGACACGCTGCACCTGGCGACCGCACGCGAGGGGCTGTCTGCGCAGCGCCTGGCCGAAGACGTGAACGCCGGTGCAGTCTTCCAACTGACCGTGCCCAATGTGCGCGGATTGCCGGAGGCCCGTTTCGGCCATGCCCACGTACCCGCTTGAGAATGGCCTGCTGCGCGCCGAGGTGCTGCCCGCCTCCGGTGGCGGCCTGCTGCGTTTCGACTTGCTGCGCGACGGTGAGTCGGTGCCCATCTTCCGTCCAGGCAATCTCGACGAGGCGCTGAGCGAACCCAAGGCGCTCGCGTGCTATCCGTTGGTGCCGTGGTCCAACCGTATCGGGGGCGGCCGTTTCGCCTTCGACGGCAAGACCATCGAGGTGCCGCTCACGCGCGACGACGAACTGTATCCGCTGCACGGCCACGGCTGGCTGATGCCGTGGCACCAGGTCGCGCAAGGCGAGACCTTCATCGAACTGGCTGCCGTGGTCGACCACGGTCAACCGTTCCGCTATCGGGCATTGCAGCGCTACACGCTGGCCGGCAACACGCTGCAGATCACGCTGACGGTGCGCAACGAAGGCGCGCCGCTGCCGTTCGGGCTGGGCGTGCATCCATTCTTTCCGCGCACGCCGGATGTGCGATTGCACGCGAGCGCCACCGGCATGTGGCAGGCCGCGCCTGACCATCTGCCGATCACGCTGCAGGCGCCGCCACCGCACGCCGATTTCCGCAAGCGCCGGTTGCTGGAGCCCGGCACCACCATCGACCACAGCTTCGAGGGCTGGGGCGGCCAGGCCGAGGTCGTCTGGCCCGACCGGCGTCTCGCCGTGGCAATCGCCGCAGACACCTCGCGCTACGTGCTGTACACCCCGGCCGAGCACGACTTCTTCTGCTTCGAGCCGGTCGATCACACCATCAACGCGCACAACCTGCCGGGCCAACTGCAGGACCATGGCCTGACCCTTCTCGGCACCGGCCAGAGCCTGCAGCGCGACTACCAATTCACCGTGACATCGTTCTGACGCATGACGGCTTCTCCCATGTCTTTCCCGCCGCGCCTCGCTGGCAAGGTCGCCCTGGTGACGGGCGCCACGCAGGGCATCGGCGGGGCTATCGCCAAGCTGTTCGCGCAGCACGGCGCGCGCGTGATCGTCAACGCGCTGGTGCGTGACGCACGCGCCGAAGCGTTCGCGGCATCCATCGGCACCGACGACAACATCCTCCTCGTGCAGGCCGACGTGCGCCAGCGCGACCAGATCGACGCGATGGTCGCGGCCGGCGTCGAGCGCTTCGGCGGCATCGACGTGCTGGTCAACAACGCGGGCATCAACGTGTTCTCCGATCCGCTCAAGCTCACCGAAGAGGACTGGGCGCGCTGCCTGTCGGTCGACCTGGAAGGCGCGTGGCATTGCGCGCGCGCCGTGCTGCCGCACATGCTGGCGCGCGGCGCCGGCAGCATCGTCAACATCGCGTCGGTGCACGGGCACAAGATCATCCCGGGGGCGTTTCCGTATCCGGTGGCCAAGCATGGGCTGATCGGGCTGACGCGCGCGCTGGGCATCGAGTATGCGGCGCGCGGCATCCGCGTGAATTCGATCTCGCCGGGGCTGATCCTCACGCCCATCGCCGAGGCCGGCTTTGCCGCCGCACCCGACCCCGCTGCCGAACGCCGCCGCCAGGCCGAACTGCTGCCATGCAAGCGCATCGGCGAGCCGGAGGAGGTGGCCTACACCGCGCTGTTCCTCGCTTCCGACGAGGCGCGCTTCATCAACGCGGCCGACATCCTGATCGATGGCGGCCGCTCGCAGCTGTATCACGAATGACGATGACCTGGACTGCACACCTACCGCTGATCGCCATCTTGCGCGGCATCCGCCCCGACGAGGTGCTGGCGCACACGCAGGCGCTGGTCGACGCCGGCTTCGACGCGATCGAGATTCCCATGAACTCGCCCGACTGGGCGCAGAGCGTGCAACTGGCCGCGCGCGCGTTTAGTGATCGCGCCCTGATCGGCGCCGGCACCGTGCTGCGGCCGGCAGATGTCGAGCTGATGGTCGCAGCCGGCGGCAAGCTGGTCGTCACGCCCAACACGAATGCCGACGTGATCCGCGCCGCCGCCGCGCGCCGCCTCGTCACCTGCATCGGCTGCATGACCATCACCGAAGCCTTCGCCGCGCTCGATGCGGGCGCCGAGGCGCTGAAGATCTTCCCGGCCGGCGCGCTCGGCCCCGGCTACGTGCGCGCGCTCAAGGCCGTGCTGCCGCCCGAGGTGCCGGTGTTCGCGGTGGGCGGCATCACGCCCGAGAACCTCGCGGACTATCTTGCCGCCGGCTGCGTCGGCGCGGGTCTCGGGAGCGACCTGTACCGGCCCGGCCAGCCCGTCGAGCGCACCGCCGAACGCGCGCACGCCTTCGTCTCCGCCTACCGCACCGTCCAATCCGACCGCACGATCCACCCATGAAAATCACCCGCCTGACCACCTACCGCCTGCCGCCGCGCTGGATGTTCCTCAAGATCGAGACCGACGAGGGCGTCACCGGCTGGGGCGAGCCCGTCATCGAGGGCCGTGCGCGCACGGTGGAGGCGGCGGTGCACGAACTGTCCGACTACCTCGTCGGCCAGGATCCGCGTCGCATCAACGATCTCTGGCAGACCATGTACCGCGCCGGCTTCTACCGCGGCGGGCCGATCCTGATGAGCGCCATCGCCGGCATCGACCAGGCGCTGTGGGACATCAAGGGCAAGGTGCTGGGCGTGCCGGTGTACGAGCTGCTCGGCGGCCTCGTGCGCGACAGGATGCGCACCTATAGCTGGGTCGGCGGCGACCGCCCGGCCGACGTGATCGCCGGCATGAAGGCGCTGCAGGCCGGCGGCTTCGACCACTTCAAGCTCAACGGCTGCGAGGAGATGGGCATCATCGACACCGCGCGCGCGGTGGATGCGGCGGTGGCGAAGGTGGCGGAGATCCGCTCGGCCTTTGGCAATACGGTCGAGTTCGGGCTGGACTTCCACGGCCGTGTTTCTGCGCCGATGGCCAAGGTGCTGATCAAGGAGCTGGAGCCGTACCGCCCGCTCTTCATCGAGGAGCCCGTGCTGGCCGAGCAGGCCGAGAGCTACGCCCGCCTGGCCGCGCACACGCACCTGCCGATCGCCGCCGGCGAGCGCATGTTCTCGCGCTTCGACTTCAAGCGCGTGCTGGAGGCGGGCGGGGTGGCGATCCTGCAGCCGGACCTGTCGCACGCGGGTGGCATCACCGAATGCCTGAAGATCGCCGGGATGGCCGAAGCGTACGACGTGGCGCTGGCGCCGCATTGCCCGCTCGGGCCGATCGCGCTGGCCGCCTGCCTGCATATCGACTTCGTGAGCTGGAACGCGACGTTGCAGGAGCAGAGCATGGGCATCCACTACAACAAGGGCGCCGAACTACTCGATTACGTGCGCAACAAGGCCGATTTCGCGCTGGACGGTGGCTATATCCGCCCGCCGCGCCTGCCCGGGCTGGGCGTGGACATCGACGAGGCGCTGGTCATTGAACGCAGCAAGGAGGCGCCCGACTGGCGCAACCCGGTGTGGCGTCACGCCGACGGGTCCGTCGCGGAGTGGTAAGCCGGGCAGGGGAGCGGTAAAGGCCCATCACAATTGCGGAAACCACCCCAGCGGGGTCATCCCCGTCTGGTAAAATCGCGGTTTTCCCGCCTTCCGCCCGCAGGTTCGCATGACCGCTCCCGCACTCCATTCGATTACCACCCAGCCCACCCAGTTGATGGCCAATGCCATCCGCGTGCTTGCCATGGACGCCGTCCAGCAAGCCAATTCGGGCCATCCCGGCGCGCCAATGGGCATGGCGGACATCGCCGTGGCGCTGTGGAGCCGCCACCTGCGCCACAACCCGGTCAACCCGCGCTGGCCGGACCGCGACCGCTTCGTGCTGTCCAACGGCCACGGCTCGATGCTGGTGTACGCGCTGCTGCACCTGACCGGCTACGACCTGCCGATGTCGGAGCTGAAGAACTTCCGCCAACTGCACAGCAAGACCGCCGGCCACCCGGAATACGGCATCACCCCGGGCATCGAAACGACGACGGGCCCGCTCGGCCAGGGCATCACCAACGCGGTCGGCATGGCGCTGGCTGAACGCCTGCTGGGCGAGGAATTCAACCGCCCCGGCTTTGACATCGTCAATCACCACACCTACGTCTTCCTGGGCGACGGCTGCCTGATGGAAGGCATCAGCCACGAGGCCTGCTCGCTGGCCGGTACGCTCAAGCTGAACAAGCTCGTCGCGCTGTGGGACGACAACGGCATCTCGATCGATGGCGAGGTCGTCCACTGGTTCAACGACGACACCCCGAAGCGCTTCGAAGCCTATGGCTGGAACGTGATCCGCGCCGTGGACGGCCATAACGTCGCCGCCGTGGAAGCCGCCATTGCCGAAGCCAAGAAGGCCGACAAGCCGACCCTGATCTGCTGCCGCACCGTGATCGGCAAGGGCGCCCCCAACAAGGAAGGCGGCCACGATGTGCACGGCGCCCCGCTGGGCGGCGTCGAGATTGCCGCCGCGCGCGAAGCGCTGGCCTGGCCGCACGCCCCGTTCGAAGTGCCGCAGGCCGTGTACGACGCGTGGGATGCAAAGGGCCAGGGCCAGGCGCTGGAGAAGGCCTGGAACGCGCTGTTCGACGCGTACTCCGAGCGCTATCCGGCCGAAGCCGAGCAATTCGAGCGCCGCATGCGCGGCGAGCTGCCGGCCAACTTCGAGAAGGCCGTCGCCGAATTCGTCGAGAAGTGCGAGCTGAAGGCCGAGACCATCGCCACCCGCAAGGCCAGCCAGAACACGCTGGAAGCCTACGGCCCGGTGCTGGGCGAGCTGCTGGGCGGCTCGGCCGACCTGACCGGCTCGAACCTGACCAACTGGAGCGGCAGCAAGGCCGTGCGCGTGGATGCCTGGGGCAACCACATCAACTACGGCGTGCGCGAGTTCGGCATGAGCGCCATCATGAACGGCATCGCGCTGCACGGCGGCTACATCCCGTACGGCGGCACGTTCCTGACGTTCTCCGACTACAGCCGCAACGCGCTGCGCATGGCCGCGCTGATGAAGCTCCGCTCGATCTTCGTCTTCACGCACGATTCCATCGGCCTGGGCGAAGACGGCCCGACGCACCAATCGATCGAGCACGTCGCCAGCCTGCGCCTGATCCCGAACATGGACGTCTGGCGTACCGCCGACACCACTGAAACCGCTGTGGCCTGGGCGGCCGCCATCGAGCGCCAGCACGGCCCGAGCTGCCTGATCTTCAGCCGCCAGAACCTCCCGTTCCAGGCGCGCAACCCGGCCACCCGCGAGGCCATCGCCCGCGGCGGCTACGTGCTGCGCGACGCCGCTGACGGCAAGCGCCCGGACGTGGTCATCATCGCGACCGGCTCGGAAGTCGGCCTGGCGGTTGGCGCCGCTGATCACCTGGCCGCCGAAGGCATCCAGGTGCGCGTGGTGTCGATTCCCGCCACCACCGTGTTCGACAAGCAGGATGCCGCCTACAAGGCCAGCGTGCTGCCGGCCGGCGTGCCGCGCATCGCGGTGGAAGCGGGCGTGACCGATTTTTGGTGGAAATACCAGGTGCAGGCCGTGGTCGGTATCGACACGTTCGGTGAGTCGGCCCCGGCGGGTGTGCTGTTCAAGCACTTCGGCTTCACGGTTGAGAACGTGGCCAACACGGCCAAGAGCGTCATTGCCTAACTGAATCTGCGCACGCGGCACCCACGAGGTGCCGCGTTGCCATCGTCGCTTTCATTTTTGCTATCAGGAGACTGACCATGACCATCAAGATCGGCATCAACGGCTTCGGCCGCATCGGACGCATGGTGTTCCGCGCCGCCATCGCCAACTTCAAGGACATCGAAGTCGTTGCCATCAACGACCTGCTCGAGCCCGACTACCTGGCCTACATGCTGAAGTACGACTCGGTGCACGGCCGCTTCGACGGCGAAGTCTCGGTCGACGGCGACACGCTGGTCGTCAACGGCAAGAAGATCCGCCTGACCGCCGTGAAGGACCCGTCGGAACTGGCCTGGGGCGAAGTCGGCGCCGACGTGGTGGTCGAGTCGACCGGCATCTTCCTGACCAAGGAAGGCGCGCAGAAGCACATCGACGCGGGCGCCAAGAAGGTGATCATGTCGGCCCCGTCCAAGGACGACACCCCGATGTTCGTCTTCGGCGTCAACGACAAGACCTACAAGGGCGAGGCGATCATCTCGAACGCTTCGTGCACGACCAACTGCCTGGCGCCGGTCGCCAAGGTGCTGAACGATAAGTGGGGCATCAAGCGCGGCCTGATGACCACCGTGCACGCCGCCACCGCCACGCAGAAGACCGTCGACGGCCCGTCCAACAAGGACTGGCGCGGTGGCCGCGGCATCCTGGAAAACATCATCCCGTCGTCGACTGGCGCTGCCAAGGCCGTGGGCGTGGTGATCCCGGAGCTGAACAAGAAGCTGACCGGCATGTCGTTCCGCGTGCCGACCTCCGACGTGTCGGTGGTCGACCTGACCGTCGAGCTGGACAAGGCCGCCACCTACGCCGAGATCTGCGCCGAAATGAAGGCCCAGAGCCAAGGCGCGCTGAAGGGCGTGCTGGGCTACACCGAAGACAAGGTCGTGGCCACGGACTTCCGCGGCGATGCTCGCACCTCGATCTTCGACGCTGAAGCCGGTATCGCGCTGGACGGCACCTTCATCAAGGTGGTGAGCTGGTACGACAACGAGTGGGGCTACTCGAACAAGGTGCTGGAGATGGTCCGCGTGGTGGCCAAGTAATCCTGCGCTTGTGCGGATCAGGAAGAACGCGCCTTCGGGCGCGTTTTTTCTTCTGATGCCTGGGTGGAGGCACGAGGCTCCTCGAGCCCCATGCCGGACACCACCATCGCCTCATGCAAGCCAAGTGATGTGGCTGGCGCTTAAAACGAGGCAGCACGACGGGACTGGGGTACCTGTTTTGCCGCCTTTGTTATGCAACGCAACGAAAACGTTTGCGAAGAGGCAAAATTCGGACGTGGTGAACGGGAATTCGCTTTGAAAATTGCTTCACAGTCCGTACACTGAACAAATACTACATTTGTGATGCAGTCGTGGTATCACGCTGCATTGGGCTGTTGCATCGGCAACGTTTGCCCGTTCAGCTTTTCAACGTGTCTGAGCCAAGGCGTCCCATGGTCAACGTCGATACCAAGTTGCTGGTGATTTTTGTCGAGCTGCTCAGCAAGCGGAACGCCACCTACGTGGCGGAAAAAATGCACATGACGGCGCCAGCGGTATCGCACTCGCTGGGCCGGTTGCGCGAGATCTTCGACGATCCGCTCTTCATCCGTGTGCCGCACGGTCTCACGCCTACGCCCAAGGCGCTCGAGCTGGGTCCTAAGGTGCGCGAGATGCTCGACCTGTGGGCCGCCATCAACGAGGGCGACATCGCCACGTTTGACCCGGCCGAAGCCACCGGCACCTTCAACATCAGCTTTGCCGGCACCCTGGGCGATGCCCTGTTCGACCGCTTCCTGCTGCGCGTCAAGCGCTTGGCGCCGGGGCTGCAGGTGCGGCTGACGGAATCGTCGTCGTGGGAAGCCGATGTGGCCGCCATGCGTGCCAATGAGCTGGATCTGGCGTTCTCGCCGTTCCCCACGCGGCATCCGGAGATCATGGAGGAGGTGGTGACCTCCTTCAACATGTGGGTCTGTGCGCGCCGCGATCATCCGATCCTGAATGAGCGCTGCACGCTCGAGCAGTACCTCGAGTGCGAGCACATCTTCATCGCGCAGGGCAACCCGGGCAACCGCGTGGCACCGTCGCTGATCCCGCTGGACTACGCGCTGCAGCAGCGCGGTCTCAAGCGCCGCTCCACCATGACCGTGCATGCGTGGCGCACGCAGGCCGAAGTCGCGGCGCAGACCGACATGATCTTCACGGCCAACTCGCTGATGAAGGACCTGGTCTGCGAGGCCTACAATCTCAACGCGTTCCCGCTGCCGGCCGAGCTGGAAACCGTGCTGGGCCTGAACATGCTGTGGCACCGCAGCCGCAACACGCACCCGATGCTGGTGTGGGCGCGCAACCTGTTCAAGCAGGTCGTGGCCGAGTACACCGGCCAGGCGTCCGCGGCACCGGCACACCCGCCGCTGCTGACCGACGAATCGGGCAAGAACGGCAAGGCCAGCAAGAACGGGAAGGGTGACGCAGAAAAGGAGGGTGAGGCGCGGCTGTCTGCCTGACACCCGCGCCCGACTCTCCGCCCCGCCCCAATGAAAAACGGCCGCACTGGATGCGGCCGTTCTCTTTTGTCACGCTGCGTCAGCGCTTCGGGCGATACGGGCAGGGGTCTTTCGTGCAGTTGCCATACAAGGACAGCGCGTGCTCCTGCAACGCAAAGCCGCGCGCACGGGCAATGCTCTGCTGGCGCTGCTCGATCTCGGCATCGAAGAATTCCTCCACGCGGCCGCAGTCGAGGCACACCAGGTGGTCGTGGTGCTTGCCCTCGTTGAGCTCGTAGATGGCCTTGCCCGATTCGAAGTTGTTGCGCGACAGCAGCCCTGCCTGCTCGAACTGCGTGAGCACGCGATAGACCGTGGCCAAGCCAATGTCCATATGCTCGGCGAGCAGGATGCGATACACGTCTTCAGCGCTCAGATGGCGCTCTTCGCTGGTCTGGAAGATCTCGAGGATCTTCAACCGCGGCACCGTGGCTTTCAGACCGATGTTCTTGAGGTCTGCAGGACTCGGCATGCGCCTGGCTCCCTAGAGTACAATGTTCGGATATTTCAATCATAAGGGTTTTGGCGGCAAAAGTCCTATTGACGGGCGTATCCGATACGTCCCGCGCCAGGCGCCACCGCACCCATACCGGGCTTGCCCGGGACCGTTTGAAGGCCGATCGCCCATGACCTTTTTCTTTGCGCGCAGTCCTGTCCGTTTTGCCGCCGCCAGCGTAGCAGCCCGTCGCGGCAGCCTCGTACTGGGCGCGGTGCTCGCCGCTTCGGCCCTGCTGGCCGGGTGTTCGACCTATGACAACACCACGCGCAAGATCGCCAATGCCATCACGCCGTATCGCATCGATATCGTGCAGGGCAACTTCGTCTCGCGCGAACAGGCGGCGCAGCTCAAGGAAGGCATGACGCGCGACCAGGTTCGCTTCGTGCTTGGTACGCCGCTGCTGACCGACATGTTCCACGCCAACCGCTGGGACTACGTCTTCTCGTTCAAGCGCGGCAACGCGAACGTGGTGCAGGAGCGCAAGCTGACCGTGTGGTTCGATGGCGATCGCCTGACCAAATGGGCTGGTGCGGATGAGCTGCCTTCCGAGACCGAGCTGATCGCCGAGATCGACGGCATCAAACGTCCGAAGAAGGAAGCCGCGGAAGCGGCGGCTGCTGCGGGGCAGGCCCCGGCGTCCCGTGCACCGTCGATCCCGTCGGCCGAGGTGAGCGACCGTGTCGAGTCGACCACCGGCGCCAAGAACACCGTGGACGTGACGCTACCCGAGCGCCGTACCGGCGGTGGCGGCACCGACGCCAGCGTTCCGCCGCCGGCCACCACGTCGCCCTGAAGGGTGCGCAGCCAGCAGCAGGCATGACATCTTCAAGCGAGCGGCGGACTGGTTCCGCCGCTTGTGCGTTCTACCGACCGAATTCTCTTTTTCCATTCCAACCGTCATGAAGATTGCGATTGCAGGGGCCTCGGGCCGCATGGGCCAGATGTTGATCGACACCGTGCTCCGCACGCCGGGCGTGACGCTGGGCGCTGCGCTGGACCGCCCCGGCAGCGATGCCGTGGGCCAGGACGCCGGCACGCGCCTGGGCAAGACCACCGGCGTGATCGTCACTGACGACGTGCGCGCCGGCCTGTCGCAGGCTGACGTGCTGATCGACTTCACGCGGCCGGAGGCGACGCTGCATCACCTGGACGTGGCGCGCGAGCTGGGCACCGGCGTGGTGATCGGCACCACCGGTTTCACCGCCGAGCAGAAGGCCAGCTTCAAGACCTACGGCGAGTCGATCGGCGTGGTCTGGG
>CAJXMR010000156.1 GCA_913056305.1 uncultured Ralstonia sp. | reverse complement strand
GCACCAGTCGAAGAAAGCCGCCGCCAGCGGCTGGATCGGCTCGGCACTCGAGTACTACGACTTTTTCATCTACGCCACCGCGGCGGCGCTGATCTTCCCGCAGATCTTCTTCCCGAAGGGCGACCCGAAGACCGCCATCATCGCCTCGCTGGCCACCTACGGCGTGGGCTACGTCGCGCGGCCCATCGGCGCCTTCGTGCTGGGCCACCTTGGCGACACGCATGGGCGCAAGAACGTGCTGCTCTGGTGCATGTTCATGATGGGTTTCTCGACCATCGGCGTGGGCCTGCTGCCCACCTATGACCAGGTCGGGCTGATGGCCCCGGCGCTGCTGGTGCTCCTGCGCCTGATCCAGGGCTTTGCAGTGGCGGGCGAGATCTCCGGCGCCAGTTCAATGATCCTGGAGCATGCCCCCTTTGGCCGGCGCGGTTTCTTCGCCAGCTTCACGCTGCAGGGTGTGCAGGCGGGGCAGATTCTGGCGGCCGCCGTGTTCCTACCGCTGGCCCACTACATGCCGGTCGAGCAGTTCAATAGCTGGGGCTGGCGCATTCCCTTCCTGCTGAGCTTCGTGGTCATCATCGCCGGCTGGATCATCCGCCGCGAGGTGCACGAGACGCCGGCCTTCAAGGAAGAACTGCGGCAGCAGGGGCGCGCCCGGTCGCCCGTCGTCGATGCCTTCAAGTACAGCACGCCCGACATGCTGCGTGTGGTGTGCATGGCGCTGATGAACGTGATCCCGGTGGTGGCCACCATCTTTGGCGCGGCGTATGCGGTGCAGCCGGCGTACGGCGTCGGCTTCGCCAAGGACGTCTACCTGTGGATTCCGGTGGTCGGCAACATCGTGGCGGTGCTGGTGATCCCCTACGTCGGTGACCTGTCCGACCGGATCGGCCGCAAGCCGCCGATCATCCTCGGTTCGCTGCTCGCCGGCCTGTTCGCCTTCGCCTACCTCTACGCGATCAGCATCAAGAACGTGCCGTTCGCGTTCGTGATGTCGCTGCTGATGTGGGGCGTGGTCTACCAGGGCTACAACGCGGTGTTTCCGAGCTTCTACCCCGAGCTGTTCCCGACCCGCACCCGCGTCTCCGCCATGGCGATCGCGCAGAACGTCGGCACCGCCATCACGGCGATGCTGCCGGCCCTCTTCACGGCCGTGGCGCCCCCCGGTGCCGACAACATCTGGCTGACCGTGGGTGCCATCGCCTTCGGCATTACCGTGATCGCCGCGTTGGCCGCGCTCACCGCCCGCGAGACCTATCGCATCCACATGAACGATCTGGGCCAGCCCAGCGCACAGCCGGTAGACAAGGCCGAGTACGATCGCCAGCGGGCCGTGGCCTTGGCCGCGTGAGTGCCAGGCGCCATCCGAGAGACCATCTCCTGACCATGATTTCTGGAAAGACCACCCTCATTGCACACATCGGCTATCCGACCGAGACCTTCAAGTCGCCGATGATCTACAACCCCTGGTTCGAGCAGAAGGGCATCGACGCCGTCGTGGTGCCCATGGGCGTCAAGGCTGAAGATTATGCGCAGAGCTTGGCGGCGATCACCCGCTTCACCAACCTGCGCGGCGCGCTGGTGACCATGCCGCACAAGGTGGTCACCGTGGACTTGGTGGACGAGGTCACCCCCGCTGTGCGCATCGCCGGTGCCTGCAATGCGGTGCTCAAGCGCCCAGACGGCACGCTGCTGGGCGACCAGTTCGACGGTGCCGGCTTCGTGCGCGGCGTGCTGAACAAGGGGCGGACCCTCAAGGGCGCGCGCGTGCTGGTCTCTGGCGCAGGCGGGGTGGGCTCGGCCATTGCCGCCTCACTGGCCGCCGCCGGCGTGGGCGAGCTGGCGCTGTATGACACGCGCGCCGAATCGGCCGAGGGGCTGGCGCAGCGGCTGCGCGAGCACTATCCGGCGCTGACGGTACGCACCGGCTCCAACGATCCCGATGGCTTCGAGGTCGTGGTCAACGCCACGCCGATGGGCATGAAGGAGGACGATCCGCTGCCGTTCGACATCGCCCGCATCGCACCCGGCTGCTTCGTTGGCGAGGTGGTGATGAAATCGGAGTACACGCCGCTGCTGCGCGCGGCTCGCGACAAGGGCTGCGAAGTCCAGGTGGGCACCGACATGCTGTTCGAGATGATTCCGGCCTATCTGGAATTCTTCGGCTTCGGCAGCGCGACTGCGGAAGAGTTGCGCCGGACGGCGGCCATCGCGTACTGAGTGCGTCCATGAGGTTGGGGTCTTGTGACATATGAAACGTCTGCTCGTGGATCGACACGCATGATCCGCCGCGCGCCCCTGAGCTTCGCACTGCTGCTGCCGTTCCTGCTGTCGGCGCAGCCGGTGGCGACCGACAGCTACCTGCCGGCGTTGCCCGCGATCGCTGCCGCGCTGGGCTCGGCCAGCTCCAGCCTGACCGTGTTCGCGCTGGCCTTCGGCATTGGACAGTTGCCGATGGGCAGTCTGGCCGACCGCTTTGGCCGCCGGCCGGTGCTGCTGGCCGGTCTGGCCGGCTACGCCGTGGCGGCGCTGGCCGGAGCGCTGGCGATGAGTACGCTCATGCTGACCGCGGCACGCGCGCTGCAGGGGTTTGCGATGGCGGCGATCCTGGTGTGCACACGCGCGGCGGTGCGCGACCTGCACTCGGCCAGCGATGGTCCGCATGTGATGGCGCGTGGCCTCACGGGGTTGGGCATGGTCGCCCTGGTCGCGCCGATCCTCGGTGCCTACGTCGCGCAGCATGCGGGTTGGCGCTGGGTGCTTGCAGGCATGAGCCTGTATGCGCTTGTGCTGTGGGTGATGTGCTGGCGTGGCTTTGCGGAAAGCAAACAGGAGGCGCCCGCAACGCAGATGCCGCCAGGTGGCGTGCGCGAAATCTTTGCGAGCGCGGAGTTTCGGACATGGGCGCTGTTGGCCGCCACGACCTATGCAGGCGTCTTCTGCTTTCTGCTGCTCTCGCCGATGGTCTACATCGGCTACCTGGGCCTGTCGCCGCAGCTGTACGGCTGGATACCCGCCGGCGGCTCGCTGGTCTACATCGTGAGCACCATCGGCTGCCGGCGCCTGCTGCGCCGCCAGGGCGTGCTGCGCACCGTGCGACAGGGCGCCATGCTGAGTCTCGCGGGGGCCGTCATCCAGGCGCTGGGCTGCTGGTGGTTGCCCGGTCACGCTTGGCCGCTGCTGCTGGGCCATGGGGTGTATTGCCTGGGGCACGGTATCCACCAGCCTTGTGGGCAGGCCAATGTGGTGGGCGGTCTGCCGCACCTCGCGGCGCGCGCGGTGTCGTGGTCCGGCTTCATCATGATGTTTGCCGCCTTCTGCATGGGGCAGACGGCCGCGGCCTTTGTCGATCCGCACTACCGCTTCGGCGCCTGGCCGATGGTGGTGCCGATGCTCATCGCCGGATCAGTATTGGCGGGCATTGCGTTCGGCTGGTTGCCGAAACTCAGCCACGCGGCGCCGTCCGCGTTGCCCGCACGGGGGATGCCCGTTCAGTCTGAGTAGGGCACCCGCGGCATGGGCATGGCCAGGGCGGTCGGCAAACCTGCCGCACCGCCATGCCCTGCCGGGGCTCGGCTCAATGCGCCGCCGTCGATGCGCTTTGCGCGCTGACGATCGGTTTGCCCGCCGGATCAGCGTCGGTCGATTTGCGCAAGCGCTCCACCGCCTGGGCGGACACCGCCGGTGCCTGGTTGCCCCAGCTGCCGCGGATGAAGGTCAGCACATCGGCCACCTGCTGGTCGGTCAAGCGCCAGGCGAAGTCCGGCATCGCCAACGCGGTCGGAGCGTGCTCGGTGGAGGGCATGGCGCCGCCCTTGAGCACGATGTGGATCAGCGAGGTCGGGTCGTTGCCAATCACTACTGGGTTGCCCGCCAGTGCCGGGAACGTCTTGGACGCACCCTTGCCGTCGGAGCGGTGGCAGGCTGCGCAGTTGTCGACGTACAGCCGCGCGCCGACCGCCTGCAGATTGCCCGCACGCAGCGCCGCCGTGGCCGGGTCGACCGCATTGGCATCCGGCTTGGCCGTGGCTGCCATGGCGACTGCGGCATGGTCGGTGGTATCCGCCTTGCCCGTCAGCGACTTCAGGTAGACGCCGATGGCATGCAGGTCGGCATCGGTCATGTACTGCGTGCTGTTCTGCACCACGTCGGCCATCGCGCCAAACACGGCGGTTTTCTCGGTGCGGCCGGTCTTCAGGTACTGCGCAATTTGCTCGGGTGCCCAATCCTTCAGGCCGGTCGGCAGATTGCCGGCCAGCGTCGGGGCATACCAGTTGTCGAGCGACGCGCCGCCCAGGTAGTGGGCGCCGTCCTTGTTCGACAGCGCTTTCTCCTGCTCGGCGATGCCGCGCGGCGTGTGGCAGGCGCCGCAATGGCCGAGACCCTGCACGAGGTAGGCGCCGCGGTTCCACTGCGCATCTTGCGCCGGGTCCGGTTGATATTCGCCGGCTTCCGTAAAGAGCCAGTTCCACGCATGGATGGCGACGCGCAGGTTGGCCGGCCACATCAGGTGATCGCGCTTGTCGGGCTCGGCCACCGGCGCCACGCCATGCATGAAGTACGCATACAGCGCGCGCATGTCGTCCGTCGTGATCTTGGCGAATGACGGATAGGGCATGGCCGGATACAGTGGCTTGCCATCGCGGCGGATGCCGTGGCGTACCGCTTTGTCGAAATCCTCGAAGCTGTCGCGGCCGATGCCGTGGGTCGGGTCAGGCGTGATATTGGTCGAGTAGATCGTGCCGAACGGCGAGTTCATCGGCAGGCCGCCGGCAAAGGGCTTGCCGCCCGGCGCCGAGTGACAGGCCACGCAGTCACCTGCACGCGCGAGATATTCGCCACGCTTGATGAACTGGGCGTCCGTGCCGGCCGGCATGGCAGCGGTGAGTGCGGAGGCGTCAGCGGATTGCGCGGTGGCCTGCAAGCCCCATGCGGCGAGGCCGGCTGCCAGCGCCAGCGCCGCACCGCCCACAGTGAATCGTTGGATCGTCTTGTTCATGTCGGGCCTCGCTTACACCTGCACCAGCGGGCCGGGGTGCTTCAGATACTGTTCGCGGATCGCGCGCGCCGACCAGTACGCCAGCGCGCCGACCAGCCCGGTCGGGTTGTAGCCGATGTTCTGCGGGAAGGCCGACGCACCCATCACGAACACGTTGTGCACGTCCCAGCTCTGCAGGTAGCGGTTGAGCACGCTGCTGTCGGGGCGCTCGCCCATCACCGCGCCGCCCACGGTGTGGGTGGTCTGGTAGGGGCGCACGTCGTAATGCTCGCCGAACTGCTTGGCGCTGATGGCGATCGACGCCGGGTTCATCGCGCGGCCGATGTCCGCCACCTTGTTGGTGATGTACTGCGTCATGCGGATGTCGTTGTCCTTCCAGTCGAAGGTCATGCGCAGCAGCGGCTGGCCGTAGGCGTCGCGATAGGTCGGGTCGAGGTCGAAGTAGTTGTCCCGATACGACATCACCGAACCATGCGTGGCGATGTTGACGGTGTGGCCGTAGTGCTTCTTGATGGCCTGCTTCCAGCCCTTGCCCCAGGCCGGTGTGCCCGGTGGCAGCGTGGTCTGCTGGATCGGCCGGCCGCCGGTCTGGTTGACCATCACATACGCGCCGCCGATGAAGTTGTGGGGGGCGTGGTCAAAGTGGTCGCCGTTGAAATCGTCGATGACCTGGCCGCCGCCACCGGCGCCGATGAACGGGTTGATCGGCACGTCTTCGTTAAAGAATGCCGAGACACCGCCCATCATCTGGTACGCGTAGTTCTTGCCGACCACGCCTTCGCCCGTTTCCGGGTTGTAGGGCTTGCCGATGCCCGACAGCAGCAACAGGCGCACGTTGTTCATCTGGAACGAGCACAGGATGACCATGTCGGCCGGCTGCTCGACCTCGCGGCCCTGGGCGTCGATGTAGGTGACACCAGTGGCGCGCTTGCCGGACGCATCGAGGTTGACGCGGATCACCTGCGACTGTGTGCGCAGCTCGAAGTTGGGCCGCTTCTTCAGCACCGGCAGGATGGTGGTCTGCGGCGATGCCTTGGAGTAGTTGAAGCAGCCGAAGCGCTCGCAGTAGCCACAGAAGTTGCACGGCCCCATCTGCACGCCGTACGGGTTGGTGTAGGCCTGCGAGGCATTGGCCGCCGGCATCGAGAACGGGTGATAGCCGAGTTCCTTCGCCGCCTTGGCGAACATCGAGGCGCCGTACACATCGGCCAGCGCCGGCAGTGGGAATTCGCTCGAACGGCGGCCCTCCAGCGGGTTGCCGCCGGCGATGATCTCGCCATTCAGGTTGCCCGCCTTGCCCGATACACCGGCCACGCGCTCGAAGTGCGCGAAGTACGGTTCCAGCTCTTCATAGCTGACGCCGAAGTCCTGGATGGTCATGCCCTCGGGGATGAACTTGCGGCCGTAGCGCTCGATCACGTGGCTGCGCAGGCGCAGCTCTTCGGGCAGCACGCGCCAGTGCGCGCCGTTCCAGTGCACGCCCGCACCGCCCACGCCGTTGCCCGGCAGGAAGGAGCCGAGCTGGCGATAAGGCACCGCGCGATCGCCCACGTTGTGGCGGACGGTGACGGTCTCGCGCGCGAGGTTCTGGAACAGCTTGTAGCGGATGCCGTAGGCCAGCTCATCGGCGATGCGCGGATAGGCGAAATCGGGGTAGGTGTCGCGGGATTCGCCGCGCTCCAGCGCGACCACGTCCAGCCCGGCGGAGGTCAGCTCCATGCCCATGATGGCGCCGGTCCAGCCAAAGCCGACCAGCACCGCGTTGACGGGTTTTTTCTTGATTGTCATGTCGCGCCCCTTAGCCCTGTTGACCTTCGACGCTCACGGGGCCGAGCGGATAGGCCTCGCCGTGGCGGCTGACCCAGTCGGCGTAATCGGCCCGCGCGCCGGGGAAGCCGATCATCTTCCAGCTGCCCATGTTGCGGTTGCCGCCGTACATCGGATCGGCCAGGTAGCCCTCGCGGGTGTTCTCGAGCAGGAAGTTGAAGAAATCGCGGCCGCTGACCTGTTCGAAAGTCAGCTTGCCGCCCTCGAGCGCGAACAGCACGTTCTCCTGCTGCTCGTGCGAGGTATCGGCAAAGCGCTTGCCGTAGTGGGTCTTGCAGTGCGCATCCACCGCCGCGATGCCCAGGCGGTATGACTCGCGCGGGGTCAGCTTGGATTGGTAGCCGAGCGTGGCCGGTGCTTCGAAAAACGGGCCCTGCATGTACCAGCGCGCAGCGTGGCCGAATTCACCCTCGAGCTGGCGGTCGATGAACACCGGCACGTCGAGCGACAGGGCGCCGGGGCCGGTCTCGTCTTCGGGAATCAGCCGGTCGCACGCGGCGCGCACGAAGGCCCATTCCTCTTCGGTGAAGAAGCGCGGCTTGGCGGTGGAGGGCGGTGCTGCCGATAGCGCGGCGCTTTGCGGGGCGGAGGGCGTGCCGGTGCGCGATTCGCAGGCGGCCAGCGCCGACAACGGCACGATGGCGATGGACTGGCGCAAGAAGTTGCGCCGGCCACGCGGCGCATCGGCTGCGGGGGACTTGGGGGTTTTCATGGTGGGGTTTTGTAGGGACATTGCCGTGAGCATCGAATCCGATGTGTGGGCAATCACACGACAAAACTACCGGAGAACCCCCGCTCCACGCGGTGATGCAACCCAATTTAACAGGTGTTGCGCTGGTTTCCGGTGGCGGTTGGGGCGGGCTTAGGCTAAGAAACGCGGCTCGCTGCAACAGAGTTCACATGTCGACGACAAATGCGCACATCTGCTGGCCGAGCGCGATGGCGGTGTCGTTCAACCGGGGTCAAGCCCGCTTGCGCGCAGGCCGCCGTCCGGCTTCCTGCAGGAACGCCATCGCCCGCGCCTCGCCGGTGTAGGCCGTGTTGACACGCACCCACGGCGACACCTCCATGTTGGGTCGGAAGTAGTTGCCTGGGGCGAGCGTCACGCCGTGCCGCTGCGCTGCGGCGACCAGCTCGCGCGAATCCTCCACATGCGGCACGCGTGCCCACAGGAAGTTGCCGCCGGGCGGATGGTGGAACACCTCCCAACCGGCATCGGCGAGCACGTCGAGCGAGGCGATGACCGAATCGCCGATGCGCTGGCGCAGCCGCTCCACGTATTTGCGATACGCACCGCGCTCGAGCAGCGTAGCGACCACGGCCTCGGCAAAGCGCGAGCCGCCCACGCTGGTCAGCATCTTCACGTCGGTCAGGTCTTGCACCAGCTCGCGCTTCGCAATCAGGTAGCCCACGCGTAGCGACGCCGACACCGTCTTGGAAAACCCGCCCACGTAGATCACGTGCTCGAGCTGATCCAGCGTTGCCAGCCGCGCGGTGGGGTCGCCCTGGATGTCGGCAAAGATGTCGTCTTCCACAAACAGGAAGCCGTGCCGCCGCGCCAACTCCAGCAGGCGGAACGCTACCGGCGGCGACAGCACCGAGCCGGTCGGGTTGTGCAACACGCTGTTGATGAAGAACAGCTTGGGCCGGTGCTCGCGCAGCATGGCTTCGGTGACGTCCACGTCGGGGCCGTCGGCCGTGCGCGGGATGCCGACCAGCTTCACGCCGTGCAGCCGCAGCAGCCCGAACACGTTGTAGTAGCCGGGGTCTTCCACGAACACCGTGTCGCCCGGCTTGAGCAGGTGGCGGATGACGAGGTCGATGGCCTGGCTCGCGCCCACCGTCATCAGGACGTTGGGCAGCTCCGCCTGGATGCCGAGCTGGCGCGCGCGCATCATGATCTGGTGGCGCAGCGCGGGGTTGCCCAGCGGCATGGCGTAGTCGATCACCGCCTCCACGTCGGTGCGCGAGACCTGGCGGATGGCCTGCGTGAGGCCGGCCATGTCGCGCCAGTCGGCGGGCACGAAGCCGCCGCCGAGCTTGAGCGTGGCGTCGGGGTAGCTGAACTGTTCGAGGATGTGGTCGGATTCGATCTCTGCCCGGCGCGGGTCGGACCAGCCGCGTCCGCCCCGGCCGGTCAGGCCGCTTTCGGCCACGTAGAAGCCCGAGCCGTGGCGCGAGTCCAGCAGGCCGAGCGACACCAGCCGGTCGTACGCCTCGATCACGGGAAACCGGCTGATGCCGTATTCGGCGGCCAACTGTCGGATCGACGGCAGCTTGGCGCCGGGCCGCACGTCGTTGTCGCGGATCCACGCCTGCACGCCGGCCACGATCTGGTCGGCAAGGGGAACGCGGGTGGTGGCGTCGATCAGCAGTTTCATGGCGGGGCAGCCTCGCGGTGAAGGATGCAGAACAGTTGAGCGGAACTGTTCGTGAGTGTTCGTATTGTAGCGAGCTGTCGTGCAACGGGTGGTCGGCCACCAAACCGCCGCGCTGCCGCGGGCTTATGCGGTTGGCATCCATCGAAGGGCGGTTTTATTCGTTTTATCAAATATCACCCACGGCTAGAGTGGGCTTGTCCATCACTCACTGTTGCCTAGCCGGAGGTCCGATGTCTGTCACCACCGTTCATGCCCTTGCACCTGTGCGCGATCCGGCCGTCCAGGCCGTGCTCGACAGCGTGTTGTCCACGTCGTCCGACGCGCTGATCGGGCGTGCGCGCGCACAGGCCACGGCACGGGGCCTGCGCTATGCGGGCGGTCTGACACCGGCGGAGGCTTGGGCGCTTGTGAGCCGTGGCGAGGCCGTGCTCGTTGACGTGCGTACCGCCGAGGAACGCAAATACGTAGGCCGTGTGCCCGGCACCGCGCACGTCGCCTGGCAGACCGGCCCGGCCCTGATCAAGAACCCGCGCTTCCTGCGCGAGCTGGAGAAGGTGGCACCCAAGCATGCGGTGGTGCTGCTTCTGTGCCGCAGTGGCAAGCGTTCGGCCGCCGCTGCGGAAGCGGCCACGGTGGCCGGTTTCGCCAACGTCTTCAACGTGCTCGAAGGCTTCGAGGGCGACCTCGACGCGCTGCAGCAGCGCGGCGAATCCGGTGGCTGGCGCCGCTGGGGCCTGCCCTGGCAGCAGGACTGAACACCGCGCCGCAACCAGACCAAAACCAACGCATTGAACAAGGGGAGCGACGATGAGCGAAAGCGTCATCGCGGGGCGGCCTGCGCCTGCGCCTGTGCAGGACCCAGGCTGGCAACTGGACCGCATCGTCAACGAACTGCGCGCGGCGCGGGCCGACTGGCGCGTGCGCCACGGCCGCACCGAGGCCACCGGCCGCGAACTGCCTTCGCGTGAAGCCGTGCGGCAGATCCTGGAGGCACTGCGCGGTGCGCTGTTCCCCATGCGCCTCGGGCCCACCGAGCTGCGCGAGGAGAGCGAAGACTTCTACGTCGGCCACACGCTTGACGCGGCGCTCAATGCGCTGGTGACGCAGGCCCGGCTGGAGCTGCGCTACGCCGCCCGCCAGCAGGGCACCCATGAGCGCGATCTGGAAGCCGAGGCCGTGCAGCTGGTCCGCGATTTCGCAGCGGCCCTGCCGGCGCTGCGCCGCCTGCTCGACACCGACGTCCTGGCCGCCTATCACGGCGACCCGGCCGCGCGCAGCGTCGACGAGGTGCTGCTGTGCTACCCCGGCATCCTCGCTGTCATCCACCACCGCATCGCGCATCACCTGTACCAGGCCGGGCTGCCGCTGCTCGCGCGCATGGTGGCCGAGACCGCGCATGCCGACACCGGCATCGACATCCACCCCGGCGCGCAGATCGGCAGCGGCTTCTTCATCGACCACGGCACCGGCGTGGTGATCGGCGAGACCGCCGTGATCGGCGAGCGCGTGCGCATCTACCAGGCCGTGACGCTGGGCGCCAAGCGCTTCTCCGCCGATGCGGAGGGGCACCTGGAGAAGGGTGCACCGCGCCATCCGGTGGTGGAAGACGACGTCGTCATCTATGCCGGCGCGACCCTCCTCGGGCGCATCACCATCGGGCGCGGTTCGTCCATTGGCGGCAACGTTTGGCTTACGCGCAGTGTGCCGCCTGGGAGCACTGTCACACAGGCCAACGTACAGAGCGATGCACCGCAGGTGCGCAGCGAGGCGGCCGCCGCGCGCTGATCCATCACACACGCATCCCCCGTTTTTTTCCACCGCGCCCCTCCTGCAAAGCGGGGTGCTCTTTCGAGTGAAGTTGGGAGTCATTGCATGGCAGAAGCAGATACCTTTGACGTGCGCACGGCGCTGGGCGATACCGCCGCGCGCCAGTTGGCGAACGCGACCAAGACCGTTCCGCAGTTGTCCACCCTCAGCCCGCGCTGGCTGGTGCACCTGCTGCA
>CAJXMR010000155.1 GCA_913056305.1 uncultured Ralstonia sp. | reverse complement strand
ATGCGCGCCTGGTGGTCGCAGTTGTTGGTGCCGAAGAACGACACCCACTTGCGCAGCAGGTACGACTGCTCGTTGCTGTGCTTGGACGAGCCAACGAAGAAGAACGAATCCGGCCCGGTCTCCTGGCGGATCGTCTGCATCTTGGCGACGATCTCGTTCAACGCCTGCTCCCAGCTGATGCGCTGGTAGCGGCCGTCGACGAGCTTCATCGGCGTCTTCAGGCGGTATTCGCCGTGGCCGTGCTCGCGCAGCGCGGCACCCTTGGCGCAGTGCGCGCCCAGGTTGATGGGGGAATCGAACACCGGCTCCTGGCGCACCCATACGCCGTTCTGCACCACCGCATCCACCGAGCAGCCGACCGAGCAGTGCGAGCACACCGTGCGGCGCACGACGATGTCGCCCTTGCCCTCAGCGGCCTGCGCCTCGCCCACCACCGATTTTTTCACCAGCGAGAGCTGCGTGGCCGCCAACCCGGCGCCCACGCCAATGCCGGAGCGCTTGAGGAAGGTGCGGCGGTCCATGGTCGGCAACGCACCGGCCAGGCTACGTGCCAGGCTGCCGGAGAGCGACGCGGCGCCCGGGCGGCGTGCCGGGGCGATCTTGGTGTCCTGTACCGGCGGTTTGCGGGTCAGAAGCATGGGGGTCACCTGAGGATGTGGGGTGCGTGGGAGCCGAGGCGCGGACGAGATCGTCGCGTCAGATCCACGTCGTCTTGTAGTACTTGCGGATGTGCTCGGTCAGGCGGTAACCGGTGGCCTTGTCGTCTGCGGGCTCGCTGGTTGCCGGCGCGCTATCGGCTTCCTGCTGCAGCAGATGCCCTGCTGTTCCGGCAGCGCCGGCTGCTGCTGCCGCCACGGCGGCCCCCATCAGGAAGCGGCGGCGCGTGGGCGCGGCGTCAAGCGACTCGGGCGAAGTGGGGGCGTGAGGGATCGTGCTCGGGCGTGGCATGTGGATGCTCCCCGGTTCAGCAGAACCGATGACCGAATGTAATAGGAATTTTCCGACACATTTTAGAAGTAACGGCACGAGAAAACCATGCCTGATACCCCTGACAAACCCCGTTTTCTGACGTTTTACGGATGATTTTTTTCTATCAGCACAAGACAAACCACCCCGCCACAATGCCGGCGGAGCCTCGCTCTTGCCGACGTGCTTATTTCTTAGGCAAGCAAATCGCAGCCTCTGTCACGCCAATTCAAGCGCGAGCCGTTCCACTTCAAAGAAGGCCTTGGCCAGGCCGGCCACATCCACATAAAACGCGGCGCGCGGATGCTGCAACACAGCATCGCAAGCGGTATCGACCCACGACGCCAGATGGCGCTGGAAGAAGGCGCGCTGCTCTTCCACGTGCGCGATGGCAGCGTCGTCCCCGGCGATCAGGTAGCGCATGACCTCGCACAGCGTGGCGAGGTGGTCTTCGGTCTCGGTGATGCCCTCGGCGCGCTCCAGGCCGTAGCGGCGCAGATCGTCGCGCAAGACCACCAGCGGCTTCTCGTTCAGGAAGCCGGCCTGGTAGTACGAGCCGTAGAGGAACACCTCGGGCTTGCCGATGCCGATGAAGAGTTCGGTGTATTCGTCGTCGGCCTGGGCAGCGGTGGTCTGCCCGGCGCGGGCGACCAGACGGCGCCAGGCCTGCGTGAGCGCGCTGCTGGCGGCGGCTTCGGCGTCGGCTGGATTGGCATCGCCCTCGCCTGCCGGGTCCAGCGGCGCGCTGGCGATGCGCAGCAGCAGATCGGCCTCCGGCGCACGGAAAAACAACGTCGCCAACAGGCCGTACAGATCAGCGCGGGCAAGATCCTCGGCGTTGTCGGTGGGGGTGGCAGCAAGCTGGAATTGCAGGGGCTGGGCGTCGGTCATGGGATGCGTTCGGTTAGCGGGTCATGCCGGGCTGTTCACCGCGCTCGAGCATGTCGATCACACGGCAATCGGGACACATCTTGAGGCGCTCGGCCGCCGCGCCGGAAAACGCCGGATGCGCACCCAGCTTGGCCAGCATGGTCGTGATCATCTGCGCGGTGCCGAACGGCTTGCCGCAGCGGATGCAGTGGAACGGCTGGGTCTCGTTGAGCGTGACCGGCTGGCGTGCCTCGGCGGCCAGGTTCAGGCGCGGCACGAGGGCGATGGCATCTTCGGGACACGTCGTTTCGCACAGGCCGCACTGGACGCAGTTGCGCTCGATCATGGCCAGCACGGGGCGCTCAGCCTGGTCGCGCAACGCTTGCGATGGGCAGGCGCCCACGCAGGCCATGCACAGCGTGCAGCGCTCGCGGTCCACCGTGATGGCGCCGAACGGCGCGCCGGCCGGCAGCGGGATCACGGCCTCGGTGGCCTTGGCATGGCGCGCCAGATGGTCGAGCGCGAAGTCGAGCGTCTCACGCTTGGCGGCGGCCACGGCAAAGGTGGCGGCCGGCATGTCGCGGCGGAAACCGCGCTGCGGGCCGGACACCTCCGCTGCATTCAGGCGCGTGTCGAGCGCCGCCACATCGGCCACGTCGATCAGGACCACGCCCGGCGCATCGGCCGCTTCGTCCCCCGCGCCCAGCCCCTGCAGCACGGCCTGCGCCACGCCAACCTGCTCGGCGAGCATCGCGCGATACTGCGGCGCATCGTCCTCGGTGAGCAGGATGGCAATGCGCGCGGCGCCGTACGCCAGCGCAGACAGCCACAGGTCCAGCCCGGTCGACGCTGCGTGGAACAGCTCCACTGGCAGCACGTTCACCGGCACGCCCTGGGCCTTGCCGATACGCGCCGCGCGGCCCAGTTGCTCGATCAGCTTGCGGCCCCGCTCACCGTTGTGCAGCAGCACCACCGCATCGCGCCCGCCCGCCGACGCGTAGGTCGACAACAGCGTCTTCAGCTTGCGCCCCTGGTACGGCGCGCTCGGATAGGCGTAGGTGATGGCGCCGGTCGGGCATGCCGTCGTACACGCGCCGCAGCCCACGCACAGGTTGGGCGTGACGTGCACGCTGCCGCGCCCGTCCTTCCAGTGCGACGCGATGGCGGATGCCGAACACACCTGCACGCACGCGTCACAGCCCACCTGGCCGTTGCGCCCGTGTGCGCAGATCGATTCCTTGTACTGGAAGAACTTGGGCTTCTCGAACTCGCCCACCCGCTGCAGCAGGGCCAGCGATGCCGTCAATTGGCGGCCAGCATCCGCACCGGCGTGGAAGTAGCCCTGCGGCGGTTGGTGTTGGGCGAAGGCCGCCGCGTCGTTCAGGTCGAAGATCAGGTCGAACTGGCCGGACAGCGTCTGCGGTGCATCCACGCGACCGAAGTCGATCGCCATGGCTTCGCCGCAGGCCTTCACACAGTCGCGGTGGTCGCGGCAGGCGTCCATGTCGATCTGGTAAAGCGTGTCGATGGCGTCTTCCGGGCACACGTCGATGCAGGCGTTGCAATGCGTGCAGCGGTCCAGGTCGATCGGGTTGCGGTTGCGCCACTGCACCTCGAAGGCGCCGAGCCAGCCGCTGATCTTTTCCAGCTCACCCGCGTGAACGGGCCAGCGGCGCTCCATCGGCGGCGACAGCGGACCGGCGGCGCGATCCCGGCCGGTCGCGAGCACCGTCACGCTCAGCTGATCGGCCAGGCGCTCGGCCCATGGCATCACGCGCTCAGCCGGGCCGACGATCAGCAGGTTGCCCTCGGAGCGGTACTCGACCACCGGCACCGGGTCCGGCTCGGGCAGTCCCGCAACAGCCAGCAGCGCCGCTGTCTTGGCATGGAAGCCACGCGCATCGCGGCGTGCACCTGCGGACCACCCGCCGGTCTCGCGCACGTTGACGAAATGGATCGGCGCGGTCACACCGTCGCGCTGCGCGGCCACTTCGGCAAACAGCGCCTTTTCCTGCGTGCAGGCGACGATCACGTCTTCGGTGCCGTCCAATGCCTGCGCGAAGGCACCGATCTCTCGGCGGCACAGCAGGTGGTGTGTCTGGCCGGGCGCGTCGATGGGCGCGCCGGACGAACGTAGCGCGTCGCTCACCGCATCGGCGTCGAGCGGCATGGTGTGATTGCAACTGCAAACCAGCGTGGGCATGGCTGTTGGCGTGTGCGCCCGCGTCTGTCGCGCGGGCGGTGGGGACATGGCCGCACGGTCTGCGCCGCGCGGTCCTCTTTTTTTATTCTACGGACGGCGGCTTAGCGTCGCCATGCGGGGTTATCTGGTCTGGGTCCGCTGGCGCGGCCGGCTCAATGGGCTCAGCCGGTGCCTCGCCCGTGACCACCGGGGGCGCATCGGGCGCGGGTTCGATTCCCGCCGGCTCCACCACATCCTCGTCCAGCGGTTCGAACAGACGCAACTCCGCCGCCTGGCGCAGCTCGCGCAGCATCTCGGGCGGAATCGGGTCGGGCTGCGAGTAATCGTCGATGTACGTGTCGAGCCCGTCCATCACGTTGAAGTGCGGATCGGCGAAGAGCTTCTTGAGTGCCGCGCGCTTGACGGCCTCGTCCACGCCGCGCGCAACGAATGGCGCGAAATCGTCGGCGGGCGTCAGCTTGGCGGCATCTTCCAGCGTGGGTGGTGGCGGCGCCTCGGGCGCGGGTTCGATCGGCTGCGGGTCGGATGCAGCTACTGGCGCAGGCACCACCTCGGCAGGCGCGGGGGGCGCTTCCGGCTCAGGTGCGCCACGCCGTTCAGCCGACTTGCGGCGCGACCAGCGCGACAGGAAGGATTCGTCGCTCACGGCACCCTCGCTCAATACTTCGCGCGCTCTTCCGGCGACAGAAACGACTCGGGCCGGCGCCGCTTCTTCGGCTCGGGCCGGTAGTTCTCGGCCACGTACGCCTGCAGCCACTCGAGCGCGGCGGCATCGAGCGGCACGTTCTCGACCGTCTCGCCGCCGTCGAGCCAGCGGCCGGCCTCGTTGTAGCTGACCGAGACGGTGTGCGGGATCGCGCGGCCTTCGTCAGCGGTACCGGACTCACCCAGGCGCCACAGCACGAACCAGCACGGCGCGGCCGAGGTCACGTTCAGGTAGTAGCCCTCAGCCTCATCGTGGAACAGCGTGACGGTGAAGCCGGGGGTGAGCCAGCGCTCCTCGCTGTCGGTGCAGTCCAGGCAGCGCGGCGCGGTACCGTACTCGCCCAGGTCCGGCACCACCGCCTCCAGCCGCCACTGGAAGGGCTGCCAGCGGTTGGCCGTGGGGCGGCGGCACAGCACCACTGCCACGCGCACCGAGGGGCGCTCGGTCAGGCGTTCGGTCGGCAGCGGCTCGGCGGCATCCATGGCGCTCGACTCAGGTGTTCTGCACGACGATCGACGGGAACTTGCTCGTCATGTCGCGCGCCTTCTCGGCAACGGTGATGGCGACGCGGCGCGCGATCGTCTTGTAGACGGTGGCGATGGCGCCATCCGGATCGGCCACCACGGTCGGGCGACCGGAGTCGGCCTGCTCGCGGATGGAGAGGTTCAGCGGCAGGCTGCCCAGGAACGGCACGCCGTACTGCGCGCAGATCTTCTCGCCGCCACCAGCGCCGAAGATATGCTCGGTATGGCCGCAATTCGGGCAGCAGTACACCGCCATGTTCTCGACCACGCCGATGATGGGAATGCCCACCTTCTCGAACATCTTCAGCCCCTTCTTGGCGTCGAGCAGCGCGATGTCCTGCGGCGTGGTGACGATCACCGCGCCCGTCACGGGCACCTTCTGCGACAGCGTGAGCTGGATGTCGCCCGTGCCCGGCGGCATGTCGACGATGAGGTAATCGAGGTCGCGCCAGTTGGTCTGCTTGAGCAGTTGCTCCAGCGCGGACGTGACCATCGGGCCGCGCCAGACCATCGGGTTGTCCTGCTCGATCAGGAAGCCGATCGAGTTGGCCTGCAGGCCGTGGCCTTCCATCGGCTCCATGGTCTTGCCGTCGGCGGACTCCGGCTGGCCCTGGATGCCCAGCATCATCGGCTGGCTCGGACCGTAGATGTCGGCGTCGAGAATGCCGACCGTGGCGCCCTCGGCAGCCAGTGCCAGCGCCAGGTTCACGGCGGTGGTCGACTTGCCCACGCCGCCCTTGCCCGACGCCACGGCGATGATGTTCTTCACATTCGGCAGCAGATGTACACCGCGCTGCACCGCATGCGCGACGATCTTCATCGACACCTGCACGCTCACATTCTCGACACCTTGCACCTGGCGCAGCGCGCCGATCACCAGCTTGCGGATCGTATCGAACTGGCTCTTGGCTGGGTAGCCGAGCTCCACGTCGAGCGACACCTCGCCGCCATCAACGTGGATGTTGCGCACCGACTTGGACGACACCAGGTCGCGCTCGGTATTGGGATCCACCACGCCGCGCAGGGCTTCGGTGATCTGTTCGACGGTTACGCTCAACATTTGCTCCAGAAATCTAATGCGAATGGGGGACGGGCCAACGGTTGCGCCGCGTGAACTTTGCTGCGCGCTGGCAACTCTATATGTTGATTTGCTATTGTATTTTGCCGGTGTGGTTCCCGTCCCGTTTCCCACAATACCCCTTTGCCGCGCCGGCCATCGGCAAACAACAACAATCGATCCCGTGAATTTGAAGGAGAAGTCATGAAAGCCAAGCTTATTTCCGTGTCGCTGATCGCCCTGCTGGCGGCCGGCTGCGCCACCGAGCAGCAGAACCAGACCCTGACGGGTACGGGCGTCGGCGCTGCCGTGGGTGCCGGCATCGGCGCGCTGGTCGGCAACAGCAAGGGTGCTGCCATCGGCGGTGCGCTGGGCGCGGCAACCGGCGCGGCCGTCGGCTACAACTGGGGCGCCATCAAGTCCAAGCTGGCAGGCGACACCGCTGGCACGGGCACGCAGATTTCCGAGCAGCCCGACGGCTCGCTCAAGCTGAACATCCCGAGCCAGGTCTCGTTCGATACCGACAGCGCCGTGATCAAGCCGTCGTTCCGGGCCCCGCTGGACAGTGTGGCGGAAACCCTCACATCGCATCCGGAACTGGCCGCCAACGTGGTCGGCCACACGGACAGCACCGGCAACGCGAACTACAACATGACCCTGTCGCAGAAGCGCGCGCAGAGCGTGGCCGCCTACCTGACCGACCGTGGCGTGGCACGCGGCCGCCTCACGTCGGAAGGCCGTGGCCAGAACCAACCCGTGGCCGACAACGCCACCGAGGCCGGCCGAGCACAAAATCGCCGCGTCGAAATTTATTTGAAACCAATTCAAGGGTGACCAGTCATAGAGAACAGGTGCCGCTTGCCACACGTCGCTGGCTCGCGATGCGTGGCTGACCTCCCGGGCGGCGCCTGATTTCTCCTCCTTTTCCGTTGTGGAAAGCTGCGCCGGCTCTGACCGGCGCTTTTTTTTGGATCACACGATCCTGCGACGTCCTGCCGCGGGACACACGCCCTCCATTCCCCACATTCACCTGTGACCGGTCCATAGCCGCCGGGCGCGCTAAAATACGCGTTTCCCCGCGCGCCGCCCCTTTTCTGCGGCCCGCCCGCACCTTTCTGGCCTGCCCCATGTCCGAACGTCGCATCCTCGTCACTTCCGCCCTGCCCTATGCCAACGGGCCGATCCACATCGGTCACCTGGTCGAGTACATCCAGACTGACATCTGGGTGCGCTTCCAGCGCATGCGCGGGCACGAAACGTACTACGTGGGTGCCGACGACACACACGGCACGCCCGTCATGCTGCGCGCCGAGAAGGAAGGCCTCACGCCGCGCCAGCTGATCGAGCGCGTCTGGACCGAGCACAAGCGCGATTTCGACAACTTCCTGGTCTCGTTCGACAACTACTACAGCACCGACTCCGACGAGAACAAGGACCTCTGCCAGAACGTCTACCTCAAGCTCAAGGACGCCGGCCTGATCGACGTGCGCGAGGTCGAGCAGTTCTTCGACCCGGTCAAGGAGATGTTCCTGCCGGACCGCTTCATCAAGGGCGAGTGCCCGAAGTGCGGCGCGAAAGACCAATACGGCGATTCGTGCGAGGTGTGCGGCGCCACCTACCAGCCGACCGACCTGA
Organism: uncultured Ralstonia sp.; assembly: GCA_913056305.1. Taxonomy (GTDB): domain Bacteria; phylum Pseudomonadota; class Gammaproteobacteria; order Burkholderiales; family Burkholderiaceae; genus Ralstonia. Next base: position 3,553 of record CAJXMR010000155.1, on the reverse strand, counting down.
AGAACCCGTACTCCGTGGTGTCGGGCGCGACGCCGGTGCGCAAGACGTCCGAGCACTACTTCTTCAAGCTCTCCGACCCGCGCTGCGAGACCTTCCTGCGTGAATGGGTGGCCGATCTGGCACAGCCCGAGGCCACCAACAAGATGCGCGAATGGCTCGGCGAGGAAGGCGAATCGTCGCTGTCGGACTGGGACATCTCGCGGGATGCGCCCTACTTCGGCTTCGAGATCCCGGGCGCGCCGGGCAAGTACTTCTATGTGTGGCTGGACGCGCCGGTCGGCTACTACGCCAGTTTCAAGAACCTGTGCGGCAAGCTGGGGCTGGACTTCGACGCCTGGGTGTCCGAGCACTCGACCACCGAGCAGTACCATTTCATCGGCAAGGACATCCTGTATTTCCACACGCTGTTCTGGCCGGCCATGCTCAAGTTCTCGGGCCACCGCACGCCGACCAACGTGTTCGCGCACGGCTTCCTGACCGTGGACGGCGCCAAGATGAGCAAGTCGCGCGGCACCTTCATCACCGCGCAGAGCTACATCGACACCGGCCTGAACCCCGAGTGGCTGCGCTACTACTTCGCCGCCAAGCTCAACGCGACGATGGAAGACCTGGACCTGAACCTGGACGACTTCATCGCCCGCGTGAACAGCGATCTGGTCGGCAAGTTCGTCAACATCGCCAGCCGCTCGGCGGGCTTCCTGGCCAAGCGCTTCGACGGCCGCGTGAGCGACGCCGCGCTGGGCCACCCGCTGATGGTGCAACTGCGCGAAGCCGCCCCGCAAATTGCCGACCTGTACGAGAAGCGCGAATACAGCAAGGCCCTGCGCGCCGTGATGGAGCAGGCCGATGCCGTCAATGCCTTCGTCGACACCGAAAAGCCGTGGGACCTGGCCAAGGACGAAGCGAACCGCGACAAGCTGCATGCAGCGTGCTCGGTGGCACTGGAGGCATTCCGCCTGCTGGCCGTGTACCTGAAGCCGATCCTGCCGACCACGGTCGAGCGCATCGAGGCGTTCCTCAATGTCGAGCCGCTGACCTGGCGCGCGATCGACACGCAACTGTCGTCGACCGAGCCGATCCAGCCGTATTCGCACCTGATGACGCGGGTGGACAAGAAGCAGGTGGATGCGCTGGTCGAGGCCAACCGCCAGTCGCTGCAGGCGACCGCGGATGTCGCACCGGTGGCTGCTGCCAACGGTGCCGCGACGATCGAGCCGATGGCCGAGACCATCACCATCGACGACTTTGCCAAGGTTGATCTGCGCGTGGCCAAGATCGTGGCGTGCCAGCGTGTGGAAGGGTCGAACAAGCTGCTGCAGCTCACGCTGGATGTGGGTGAGGGCACGACGCGGAATGTGTTCTCTGGCATCCAATCGGCGTATGCGCCGGAGGACCTGGTGGGCAAGCTGACCGTGATGGTGGCCAACCTCGCGCCGCGGAAGATGAAGTTTGGGATGTCGGAGGGGATGGTGTTGGCGGCTTCTGCTGCGGATGAGAAGGCGCAACCTGGGCTGTACATCCTCGAGCCGCATTCTGGCGCCGTGCCCGGCATGCGCGTGCGTTGATTTGATTGGTTGGTTGGGGATTGGGCCTTGGTGGTCCGCTCCCCTTTCGGCCCCGGCAGGGGATGAAAGGAAGGTGGACCAACAACAACAAAACCCAGGCAGAAGCCCAACCACCAAAAACCTAACCGCCGTTCAACCGATTGTCACTACGGGAAGTGGTCGTCACCCGCCCATCCACCCCAAAGTGCACATTGAAGAACGCCCGCTCAGTGGGGCTCTCCATCCACCGATACCCCCACACCTCTTCCTGCTTCAACCGAAACACCTCCACCTTGGTCGGCTTGCCGAGGATCCGCCGAATGTCGTCCCGCGTCTGCCCCGGCCGCACACGGGCAAAGTTTTCGGCCGTCAGCAACTGCTCAATGCCACGCACATGCCCATCCGGCGCGATCGTCACCAGCCAAGTCGACGTGCCCTCCGGCCCACGCGGATATTCCAGTTGCCGCGTGCCGTCCTCGTTCTCCCAGATCATGTCGGGCTGGCCTGCCGTGGCGCGCACGTCATCCTCGGTCGACTGACCGGCAACGATCCCCTTGAACAGCAGGTTATCGGGCTTGGCCGATTGCCACACGCGCTTGGCCGCATCGCCCGCGCGGTCGACGGCCTGATCGACCTTCTGCTGATCGCAGCCGAACAACCCCAGCAACGAGGCCAGAATGCCCATGGTGACTCCCAGTTGACGATGCCGCATATGACCCTCTACGTGGAAACGCTCAAGACGAAGCGAAGCCATTCTGGCGGTTGATTCGTGCCAAATTAAAAACGTTTGTTAAACAGCACCGATGCGCCGTTGATCGTACCGCCACGCGCCACCACCGACCAGCGCCGCGAGAACTGCCACGTGAGCTTGACGATGGAATCCGCGCTCGACAGGCTCTGCTCGTAGCCGACCACGATGCGCTCCGAGATCGCCTTGCCGATGCTGACCACCTGCGGGTCGGTCAGCCCCGACGTGCTGGGGCCGATGGAGAATTCATCCAGCCCGAAGCGCCGCGCCACGTTCTTGCCCGCCACATTGCCCAACAGGCCCAGCGCCGCGCCGGACATCGCCTGCTGCTGCGCAAGCCCCGCGCTGGATGCGCCATAGCCGAACATCAGCCAGGAGAGTTTGTCCTCATCCGGCACGTTGGGTTCGGAGACCAGCTTCACGCGCGGCTGGCGCACGGTGCCCGTCACCTGCACGCCGGCCTCCACCTCCTGGTTGCGGCGCATGGCCGTGATGTTGAACGACGGGTTGTTGATCGGCCCGGTGAAGTTCAGCACGCCCTGTTCGATGGCCAGCTTGCGGCCGAAGGCCTCGTAGGTGCTGCCTTGGCGCACGTAGATCGTGCCGGTGCCGCGCAGCGGGACCAGCGGCTCGCTTTGCACATGCATCTGCCCGCCGAGCGAGAGATCCGCACCGGCGCCCTTGAAGCGGAAGTTGTCGCCAAAGTCGACGTCGATGTTTACCGCCGGGCTGAAGCGCCCGGCCGGTTTCTCTTCGCGCTTCACGCCACGCTCGGCCTGGTTGCGGGCGGCATCGGCGCGGCGCACGATGACCACGTCGTCGCCCAGGCTGGGGGCGCCATCCTTGGGCAGGTCGAACAGGCCGCGGTCGATGCGGAACTTGCCGGTGATCGCCACGCGGTCACTCTCGTTGGCGATGCGCGCCTGGCCTGAGAGCACCAGCGTGCGGTCCGGATCGGCAAACAGCTGCAGCTTGTCGGCGACGAGGGTGCCGGCCAGGTTCGGGTTGGCCTCGCCGAGCTGCACGCGGCCCTGCGCGCGCACGGTGCCCTCGCCGCCGTAGAACACCACTTCCTGCAGATCGACCACGTTCTGGTCCAGCGCCACGCGCACGGTCCCCTTGGTCAGGCGGATGCCCTGGTCGTACAGCGCCACGTCGATGTCCTGGCCGGTCATGAAGCCGCTCACCTTGGGCGCGCTCACCGTACCGGCAAGCGTGAGGCTGGCGGCCAGCTTGCCTTCCAGCGCCACGTCGGGCCCGA
>CAJXMR010000154.1 GCA_913056305.1 uncultured Ralstonia sp. | reverse complement strand
GCGCTGATGCGGCATGCGACCAGCAAGATCGGCTCGCTGGAAGAGCTGGAATCGGTGGCGACGCTGGGCTTTCGCGGCGAAGCGCTGGCGTCGATTGCCTCGGTGGCGGAATTGACGCTCACCTCGCGCACCGCCCATGACGCGCACGCCACGCAAATCGTCGCGCAAACGGGGCGTTCGCAGCCGGCCTCGGGCGGCGTCGGCACCACCGTCGACGTGCAGCACCTGTACTTCAACACGCCGGCGCGCCGCAAATTCCTCAAGACCGAGCAGACCGAGCTGGGCCACTGCATGGAGGTCATCCGCCGCACCGCGCTCGCCCGCCCGGACGTGGCCATCTCCGTGCATCACAACGGCAAGCCGCTGGAGCACTGGAACGCCGTCGCCGCCGATTCGCGCACAGCCGCCGTGCTTGGCACCGAGTTCGCCCGCGCGCGCCTGCCGTTCGAGGAGGAAGCCGGCGAGTTGCGCCTGTTCGGCTTTGCCGGCCTGCCGACCGCCTCGCGCGGCCGCGCCGACCACCAGTTCTTCTACGTCAACGGCCGCTTCGTGCGCGACCGCCTGCTCACCCACGCCGTGCGCAGTGCTTATGAAGACGTGCTGCACGGCGACCGCTTCCCCGCCTACGTGCTGTGCCTGGAGCTGCCGCCCGAAGCGGTGGACGTGAACGTGCATCCGTCCAAGATCGAGGTGCGCTTCCGCGACAGCCGCGCGGTGCACCAGTTCGTCTACCACGCGGTGCAGCGCGCGCTGTCCCGCCACGCCGGTGAACAGGGCGACAGCCTGCGCACGGACATTGCCGATGCGCCCGGCGCAGCGGCCACGCCCTCGCCTGCCGACAACACCACACGCTGGATCAACCAGATGGCCGCGCGGCAGACCTCGCTCGGCATCGCGCAGCCGCGTGCGGAATATCTATCGATGATGCGCGGCGACGGCGTGCCGCTGGCGTCGAGCCGCCCCGCCTGGATGGCCGACGTGCCGAGCGCCACCACGCTGTTCGATGGCGGCACGGCGACGGCCACGGCCGAGGCGCAGGCAGCCACACCCATTGCGCCGACCGCATCACCGGAAGCTGACGACGATGCCCACCCGCTTGGCTTCGCCGTTGCCCAGCTGCACGGCATCTACGTGCTGGCGCAGAACGCGCGCGGCATGGTGCTGGTCGACATGCACGCCGCGCACGAGCGCATCCTCTACGAACAGCTAAAGACTGCCCTGGAAGCCAAGCGCATCGAGGTGCAGCCGCTGCTGATCCCGGTCACGTTTGCCGCCAGCGCGGTGGAGATCGGCACGGCCGAGGAATTCCGCGACACGCTCACGTTGCTCGGCTTCGACATCTCCGCCGTCTCGCCAACCACGCTAGCCGTGCGCGCCGTGCCCACGCTGCTGCAAAAGGCCGATGCCCAGGCGCTCGCGCGCGACGTGCTGCGCGACCTGCAGGCCTACGGCGGCTCGCGCGTGCTGGCCGAGCGCCAGAACGAGCTGCTTGCCACGCTGGCGTGCCACTCCGCCGTGCGCGCCAACCGCCGGCTGAACCTGGACGAGATGAACGCGCTGCTGCGCCAGATGGAAGCCACCGAACGGGCCGACCAATGCAACCACGGCCGCCCGACGTGGATCCAGCTGACGGTGGCCGACCTGGACCGCCTGTTCCTGCGCGGCCAGTGAGTTTCCGATGACCGCGTCTTCTGTAACCGCGCCTCGCGCCGTCTGCCTGCTCGGCCCCACCGCGTCCGGCAAGACCGCCGCCGCGCTCAAGCTCGCCGAGCGCTGGCCGGTCGAGATCATCAGCATGGATTCCGCGCTGGTGTATCGCGGCATGGATATCGGCACCGCCAAGCCCAGCCCCGAAGAGCAGGCCATCGCGCCGCATCACCTGATCGACATCATCGACCCGCTCGATGCGTATTCGGCCGCGCAGTTCGCCAACGATGCGAATGCGTTGATCGACGCCATCCGCGCACGCGGCAAGCTACCGCTGATCGTCGGCGGCACGATGCTGTACTACAAGGCGCTCACGCAGGGGCTGTCCGACCTGCCCGGCGCTGATCCGGCCATCCGCGCCGAGATCGACGCCGAAGCCGCGCGCGACGGCTGGCCGGCACTGCATGCCAAGCTGGCGCTGGTCGACCCCGTGACTGCCGCGCGGCTGCATACGACCGACGCGCAGCGCATCCAGCGCGCGCTGGAGCTGTATCGGCTCACCGGCCAACCAATGTCTGCCCTGCTGGCGCGCGAGGCGGGCGCGAATGCCTTCCACCGGCACGAAGCCGCCGCACCCTACCTGACGATCGCGCTGGAGCCGTCCGACCGCCTCGTGCTGCATGCTCGCATCGCCCAGCGCTTCGACGCGATGCTGGCCGGCGGCCTGCTCGACGAGGTGGAAGCGCTGCGCCGCCGTGGCGACCTGACGCCTGCGCTGCCGTCCATCCGCTGCGTCGGCTATCGCCAGGCCTGGGCCTACCTCGACGGCGAAATCGACGGGACAGCTCTGCGCGAACAAGGCATCGCCGCCACGCGCCAGCTCTGCAAGCGCCAGATCACCTGGCTGCGCAGCACGCCGGAGCGGCACGTGGTCGACTGCCTCGCCCCCGATTACGTCGACCAGGTCGCGCGCCTGGTCCAAACCGCACTGGAACCACAATGACCACAGCTGACACGACCACCTTCGTGCTGCGCCCCGCCACGCCCGACGACTGTGCTGCGCTGGTCCGCCTGATCACCGCGCTGGCCGAGTACGAGAAGCTCACGCACCTCGTGCAGACCACGCCCGAGGCGCTGCGCGCGATGCTGTTCGGCCCGCGCCCGTATTGCGAGGCGGTGCTGGCGGAAGTGGAGGGCCAGGCCGTCGGCTTCGCGCTGTTCTTCCACAACTTCTCGACCTTCCTGTGCAAGCCCGGCCTGTACCTGGAAGACCTCTTCGTCGACCCGACCTACCGTGGCCTCGGCATCGGCAAGGCGCTGCTGGTGCACCTCGCCCGCCTCGCACAAGAACGCGACTGCGGCCGCTTCGAATGGAGCGTGCTCGACTGGAACGCCCCGTCGATCGCCTTCTACGAAGCCATGGGCGCAGACGTGCTGCCCGAATGGCGCATCTGCCGTGCGACAGGCAATGCGCTGGAAAAGATGGCCGCCATGCCCATGCCGACCGGGCTGGCCGCGCAGGACTGAGCCCACCCGAATTCGACAGCAAGCTCCGGAGTGCAGCGCGCACCGAGGAGCGTAGGCTTGGCGGTATCGATCCTCTCTCGGACGGAGCGAACATGCCGCCTTCCCCGGTGCCGCGCGCAGTCGCGGCCCCCCTTCCTACGCTCGATGGCATCGACTGGCACGCCGTCGAAGACGCCCTCAACGACATCGGCAGCGCCCTGCTGCCGGGCTTGCTCACGCACGATGCCTGCGACGCGCTGGCCGCGCTCTATCCGCACGACACCCTATACCGCTCGCGCGTGGTGATGGAGCGCCACGGCTTCGGGCGCGGCGAGTACAAGTACTTCGCCTATCCGCTACCCGACGTCATCGCGCAATTGCGCACCGCGCTGTACCCGCAGCTCGCGCCCATCGCCAACCGCTGGAACCAGGCGATGGGCATCGACGACCGCTATCCGCCCAAGCACGCCGATTTCCTGCGCCGCTGCCACGAGGCCGGTCAGTTGCGCCCGACCCCGCTGATCCTGCAATACGGCCCTGGCGACTACAACTGCCTGCACCAGGACCTCTACGGTGAGCACGTCTTCCCGCTGCAGGTAGCGATCCTGCTGTCCGAACCCGGCGTCGATTTCACCGGCGGCGAGTTCGTCATGACCGAGCAGCGCCCACGCATGCAGTCCCGCCCCGAGGTTGTGCCGCTGCGCAAAGGCGATGCGGTGGTCTTTGCCGTGCACCATCGGCCCGTGCAGGGCACGCGCGGCACGTACCGCGTCAACCTGCGCCATGGCGTGAGCCGCCTGCGCGCCGGACAGCGGCATACTGTCGGCATCATCTTCCACGATGCCCTGTGACGGACGCGCCATGACAACGGGCGATCTCTTTGCGGACCACGAACACATCGACGCGACCCGCGTCGTGCTGGGGCCGGCGTCGTTCGTGCTGCGCGGCTTCGCGCTGGCCGATGCCCCTGCGCTGCTCGCCGCCGTGGAGGCCATTGCGCAGCAGGCGCCGTTCCGCCACATGATCACGCCGGGTGGCTTCGAGATGTCGGTCGCGCTCACCAACTGCGGCACGCTGGGTTGGACCTCCGATCGCCACGGCTACCGCTACGCCACGCACGACCCGCTCACCGATCAGCCTTGGCCGCCGCTGCCCGATGTATTCCTGCGCCTGGCGCTGAACGCCGCCGCCGAAGCGGGCTTCCCAAGCTTCGTGCCCGACGCCTGCCTCATCAACCGTTACGTCCCCGGCACGCGCCTGTCGCTGCACCAGGACCGCGACGAGCAGGACTACGGCGCGCCCATCGTCTCGGTGTCGCTCGGTGTGCCGGCCGTCTTCCTGTTCGGCGGCCACAAGCGCGCCGACAAGACGCAGCGCATCCCCCTCTTCCACGGCGACGTGGTGGTCTGGGGCGGCCCCGACCGCCTGCGCTACCACGGCGTCGCGCCGCTCAAGGAGAACACGCATCCGCTGCTGGGTGCGCGGCGCATCAACCTCACCTTCCGCAAGGCCGGCTGACATGGCGATCCTCGCTGCCGATCTGTCCGACGACGCGTACACACGTGCCGCCGACTTCCTGTCCGCGCTCGACGACGACTGGGCGCGCCACATTGCTGCCACCGGCCCGTGCCGCCACGCCGCCAAACCCGCACGCGAGCCATACGAGGCGCTGGTGCGCGCCATCGCTTACCAACAACTGCACGCGAAAGCCGGCGACGCCATCCTCGGCCGCTTCCTGGCGCTGTATCCCGGCGACGCGTTCCCTGCCCCCGAGCAGGTGCTCGCTACTGACGAGACTGCGCTGCGCAACTGCGGCTTCTCGGCGACCAAACTGGCGACCATCCGCGGCATCGCGCAGGCCAAGCTCGACGGCGTGGTGCCCGCACGCGAGGCGGCGCTCGCCATGTCGGATGCGGAGCTGATCGACCAGCTCATCACGCTGCGCGGCGTCGGCCGCTGGACGGTCGAGATGCTGCTGATCTACACGCTGGAGCGCTCCGACATCCTGCCCGCCGACGATTTTGGCGTGCGCGACGGCTACCGGCGGCTGAAGCACCTTGAAACCGCGCCGACGCGCAAGCAGATGAACGAGATCGGCCGCGCCTGGAGCCCGTATCGCACCGTCGCCGCGTGGTACTTGTGGCGCATGCCGGCCAAGTGACGCGGCCGCTGCTGAATTTGACCGCAAGCGGCGGAGTGTTCCCGCCGGGGCTCGCGCCTACAGTACAGGCATCGATTTCCACTGGATGACGCCATGCAAACGTCTGCCCAAGCCACATCGGCCACCATCATGATCGCCACCGTCGAACACGACCCGCGCTGGGCCCGCGTGCTCGCGCGCGATGCCACCGCCGACGGCCAGTTTGTCTACGCGGTGAAGACCACCGGCGTGTACTGCCAGCCGAGCAGCCCGTCGCGCCTGCCGCGCCCGGAGAACGTCGAGTTCTTCGACACGCCCGCCGACGCTGAAGCGGCAGGCTATCGCCCGAGCCGCCGCGCCAGCCCCGACCAGACCACCGCGCGTGCCCAGCAGGCCGCGCTGGTGGCCGCCGCGTGCCGCCGCATCGAGGCTGCGGATACACCGCCCACGCTCGATGCGCTGGCGCAGGAAGCGGGCCTGAGCGCATACCACTTCCACCGCCTGTTCAAGTCCATCACCGGCCTCACGCCCAAGGCCTACGCCGCCGCCCACCGCGCGCGCAAGCTGCGCGAGCAACTCGGGCGCGGGAGTTCCGTCACCGAAGCCATCTACGACGCCGGCTTCAACGCCAGCAGCCGCTTCTACGAGGCGTCGGATCACGTGCTCGGCATGACCGCCAGCCGCTACCGTGCCGGCGGCGCGCAAACCACGATCCGCTTTGCCGTGGGCGAATGCTCGCTCGGCTCGATCCTGGTGGCGCGGAGCGACCGCGGCATCTGCGCGATCCTGATGGGCGACGATCCGGACGCGCTCGCGCGCGACCTGCAGGACACCTTCCCGAAGGCCGAGCTGATCGGCGGGGATGCCGGCTTCGAAGACTTGGTGGCCAAGGTGGTGGGGCTGATCGAGGTGCCGTTCATCGGGCTGGACCTGCCGCTGGACGTGCGCGGCACGGCGTTCCAGGAACGCGTGTGGCAGGCGCTGCGCGAAGTCCCGCCGGGCAGCACCACCAGCTATGCCGAGATCGCCGAACGCATCGGTGCGCCCAAGGCGGTTCGGGCGGTGGCGCAGGCCTGCGCGGCCAACCACATCGCCGTGGCCATCCCGTGCCATCGCGTGATCCGCAGCGACGGCAACACCTCCGGCTATCGCTGGGGCGTGGAGCGCAAGCGCGCGCTGCTGGAGCGCGAGGCGCATCCCGAAGCCTAGGGCCTGTTGACGCTAACCCGTGGCGTGAAGACCTGGACGCTGGTCGGCGCCGACGGCCAGCCTTATGCGAGCGCCGTGCCCGGCACGCTGGGCGGCCATCGGCGCGCCCGCATCTACGGGCGGCTCGATTGCCGCTCGGCGCGCCAGGCCATCGCGCGCGGCGGCTACACGCGGCACCGCGTGTTCTTCCTGAACGAGGCCGACGCCCGCGCCGCCGGCTACCGGCCCTGCGCGGTCTGCCTGCCGCAGGCGTATGCGGCGTGGAAAAGATCGGCGGCTTCCGGGTAAAGTCGCGGTCTCGTTATCGAAGACACGCTCCTGCGCTCCATGACCAAGCCCCTGTTTGCTGCCGTACTCGCCGCCCTCGCGCTGGCGGGTTGCGGCCGCTCCGACAACGCCCCCAAACCCGCCGCTCCGACGCCGGCAACCGCACCGGCTAGCACACCCGCTGCGCCTGCCGCCAGCGCCCCCGCCGTCAGCGAGGCCGACCAGGCCAAGGCCATCGACCTCGCCCGCGCCGCCATCCAGAAGTACAAGCTGACCAGCCTGTCACCCGAGTGCCTGTCGTTCCTGGTGGACCAGCAAGACGCCACGCACAACAGCGTCGAGGTGCTGGAAAACCACACGCCCGCCTGCGGCGGCGATCCGAACACCGCGCCGCACGTGGTCACGCTGTTGATCGACAAGAACACGGGCGAGCTGCAAAAGGACGACCCGGTCAACGGCGACTACGTGCCGTTGAAATAGGCCGAACGTTCCCCGCCACGCTGGTCTTTGCTGGCCTGTCGGCGACGACTCAGTCGAAGTCCATCGCGGATGCTGAGCCCGATCAGGGTCACGTTGAAGGCGCCGGCCACCAGCTCAATAGCCTGCACGGCATAGAACGCACCGTCGAACAAGCCGGCTTGCGCCCGCACGGACAGGAAGATCGCCGCCGGCACCAGAATCAGCAGGCCGTTCGCTGCAATGAACGGCATTCGCCTGCGCTTGCCGACTAGCAAGGGATGCTGGCCTTTTGCCCCCATGGCGAAGCCGGTCCCGGCGGTGGTCATCATGGTCGGCACGAAGGCCAGCAGCGCATAGGCAATGCCCTGCTTGACGTGCGCGACGGCCCCAGCCGATAGAAACAGCTCGGCGACCGCGGTGGATGTCCAGAACGCCGATAGGAACAGCAGGGACAGGACCGCTGCGGTTGCGTGGACCTTACGCTTCATGTCCGTCCTCCTTCCGCGTCACCGCGTACAGATCGGTCACGGCCGCCAGGACCCTCTCCGCCGTTTCCAGATCGGTGCTCTTGAACGCGGCAGCCGCTTGCGCGGCGTGACTGTTCCACCGCGCATCGATCGCGTCAAAAGCGGCGCGACCATGCGGCGTCAAGTCGTACAGCGACGAACGCTTGTGCATGGGGTTGGGATGCGCTTCCATCAGCCCTTCCTGGACAAGCGCATTGAGCTGCTTCTGGGCGCCCTGGCGGGTCATCCCCATGCGGGCGGCAATCTGGGGCGCCGTCAGCGGCTGATTAACCAGGGCGACGGCGCCAAGCATCTGCCATCGCGCCGTGCTCAGTCCCTCGACCGAGGCGAATGCGTCACCCCAATCGGTCAATACGCCGTGGAGCCTAAATACGGTCAAGACGAGATCGGTCAGTTGGTCTGACTTGCTGCGCGACATGTTGGATGCCCTCCGTAATTTGACAACAGGTTGCCATTTAGGCAACTGGTTGTCAAATTGCGCACAACGAAAGCGCATAAAAAAAACCGCCGAGCTTGTCGGCGGTTTTTTGTTGGGCGCGAACCCTGCGTCAGACCACGATCGTCTGCGCCTCGCCAGCCTGGCGGGCGCGGATCTCGCCGATCTGGTAGACCGTCTCGCCCGCGTCCTTCAGGTGGGCGATGGCCGCCGGTGCGTCGGCCGCCGACACGATCACGACCATGCCGATGCCGCAGTTGAACACGCGGTGCATCTCGGCATCGGCCACGTTGCCGGCCTTCTGCAGCCATTGGAACAGCGGCGGCAGCGTCCACGCATCCTTGTGTAGCACAGCGGTCAGGTTGTCTTGCAGCACGCGCGGCACGTTCTCGGTCAAACCACCGCCGGTGATGTGCGCCATGCCCTTGACCGGCAGCTTCTCGATCAGCGCCAGCAGCGGCTTCACGTAGATGCGCGTCGGCGCCATGATGGCGTCCTGCAAGCGCTGGCCGTGGAAATCCGCATTCAGGTCCGGGCGCGACACCTCGATGATCTTGCGCACCAGCGAGTAGCCGTTCGAATGCGCACCCGACGAGGCCAGGCCCAGCACCACGTCGCCCTCGGCGACGGTGGTGCCGTCGATGATCTTGCGCTTCTCGACCGCGCCGACGGCAAAGCCGGCCAGGTCGTACTCGCCGTCCGGGTACATGCTCGGCATCTCGGCGGTCTCGCCGCCGATCAGCGCGCAGCCGGCCAACTCGCAGCCCTGGGCGATGCCCTTGACCACGGTGGCGGCGGTGTCGACGTCGAGCTTGCCGCAGGCGAAGTAATCCAGGAAGAACAGCGGCTCGGCGCCCTGCACCAGGATGTCGTTCACGCTCATGGCGACCAGATCCTGGCCCACGGTGTCGTGGCGGTTCAGGGCAAAGGCCAGCTTCAACTTGGTGCCCACGCCGTCGGTGCCGGACACCAGCACCGGCTCCTGGTACTTCTTGGACAGCTCGAACAGCGCGCCGAAGCCGCCGATGCCGCCCAGCACGCCTTCGCGCATGGTGCGCTTGGCAAACGGCTTGATGCGGTCGACCAGGGCGTCGCCCGCCTCGATGTCGACGCCCGCGTCACGGTAGGACAGGCCACTTGACGTGGATGCGGATGGGGTTTCGGGGGCGCTCATACAGTCGTCTGAATTGAAAAAAACCGGTAAGGAAGGCGAGAGGGCGGCGGAAGTCACAAAAACCGGACCCGCCGGTCCAGTAAAATCACGATTTTACCGGATGCGGCCCTCCCGTTGGCCGGTTTCTGGATCGATCCCCACACCAGGACACCCACCGCCCATGAACGCCCCCTTGCTGTCGCAGGAGACCAAGCGCACGCTCGCCTGGATCGCCGTGGCGATCGTCTTCCTGGCGCTGCTCAAGCTGCTGGCGCCGACGCTCACGCCGTTCGTGTTCGCATTCATCCTGTCGTACATCCTGCATCCGGGTGTGGAATGGCTGCAACGCCACCGCGTGCCGCGCGCGCTGGGCGTGTTCCTGATGATCCTGCTGCTGACGGTGGTGGGCGTGGCGCTGCTGCTGCTGATCCTGGCGGTGCTGCAGAAGGAGATTCCGGCCATCCGCGACCAGCTGCCGGGCATGCTGAGCAAGCTCAACGCGGTGGTCTCGCCCAAACTGGCCGACATGGGCGTGCATGTGCGCTTCGATTTCCCTGGCCTGCGCAAGCTGCTGACCGAGCAGCTCGCCGCCAGCCCGGAAGATGTGATGTCCACGGCGCTGGCCTACGCGCGCGTGTCGGGCTCGGCGGCGGTGCAGGTGCTGGGCATCGCCTTCCTGGTGCCGATCGTGATGTTCTACCTGCTGATGGACTGGAACATGCTGATGCGCCGGATCGAAGGCGCCGTGCCGCGCCGCTGGCTGCCCAAGACGCGCGAGCTGGCCAGCGAGACCGACGGCCTGCTCTCGCAATACCTGCGCGGGCAGATCATCGTCATGCTGATCCTGGCGGTGTACTACTCTTCCGGCCTGGCGCTGGCGGGCTTTGACGTGGCGCTGCCGATCGGCATCTTCACCGGGCTGGCGGTGTTCATCCCGTATATCGGCTTCGGCATTGGCCTGACGCTGGCGGTGCTGTCGGCGCTGTTGCAGTTCGGCAACCTGTATGGGCTGCTGGCGGTGGCGGTGGTGTACGGCATCGGCCAGGTGCTGGAGGGCTTCTACCTGACGCCGCGGCTGGTGGGCGAGCGCATCGGCCTGCACCCGCTGGCCGTGATCCTCGCCTTGCTGGCTTTTGGCCAATTGTTCGGATTTTTCGGTATCCTGCTGGCCCTGCCGATCAGTGCCGTGCTGCTGGTCGGCCTGCGGCAGATCCGCCAGCTTTATCTAGGCAGCAAGCTGTACCGCGACTGAGATTGATCCACCCGCCCGCTGACGCTTCACGTTTCATGGCCACACCCGAACAGCTACCGCTCGAACTCGGCGCGACGCCCGCCCCGACCTTCGACAACTTCGTCGCCACCGGCAACGAAGAGGCGGTGCTGCGCCTGCGCGGCCTGATCCCGCAAGTGGTGGATGGCACCGCCGTCGACCGCCTGGTCTACCTCTGGGGCGAATCCGGCAGCGGCCGCAGCCACCTGCTGCAGGCCATCAGCGCCCAGACCGAGGCCGGCGGCTTTGAGGCCCGCACGCTGGAGCCCGACGCGCCGCCCGAAGCCTTCGAATTCGACCCGGCCGTGACCGTCTGGACCATCGACGATGCCGAGCGCCTGGACGAATGGGCGCAGATCGCCGTGTTCAACCTCGTCAATGAAGTGCGTGCGCATCCGCATGCGGCACTCATCGCCGCCGGGGCCGCCGCGCCGATGTCGATGCCGCTGCGCGAAGACCTGCGCACCCGCCTGGGCTGGGGCCTGGTCTACTGGCTGCGCCCGCTGTCCGACGCCGACAAGGTCGAGGCCCTGCGCCAGGCCGCCCGCGAGCGCGGCATGCAGCTCTCGGCCGATGTTCCGCAGTGGCTTGTCACGCACTCCTACCGCGACATGCCGAGCCTGATGGCCCTGCTGGACGCCCTCGACACCTATTCGCTCGCCCGCAAGCGCGCCGTCACCCTGCCGCTCTTGCGCGACATGCTCGCGCTGATGAAGTGAGCGCCGGGCCGGCCGTCGGGGACTGCCGCGATTGAATGTCACACCTTCGGGTAAAATCGCCGCCCATGAATCTGGCCCTCTTTGACCTCGATCACACCCTCATCCCCACCGACAGCGACCACGAGTGGGGACGTTTCCTCATCCGGCGCGGCGTGGTGGATGAAGCCGAATACCAGCGCAAGAACGATCAGTTCTATGCCGACTACAAGGCCGGCACGCTGGATATCCACGC
>CAJXMR010000153.1 GCA_913056305.1 uncultured Ralstonia sp. | reverse complement strand
ACAGCATCTACGGCCTGGGCGGCGGCGTGTGGTCGGGCGACGAGGCGCGGGCGATCCGCGTGGCGCGGCGCATCCGCACGGGCCAGGTCGACATCAATGGCGGGCCGTTCAACATGCAGGCGCCGTTTGGCGGCTACAAGCAGTCCGGCAACGGGCGCGAGAACGGCAAGTACGGGCTGGAGGAGTTCCTGGAGTACAAGGCACTGCAGCTCAAGCCCGCGCAGACTGCCTGACCCTCTGCGGCATCAATGAAAAACCCGGCTTCGGCCGGGTTTTTTGCCCTTAGCGGCGGCTGCCGTCCGGGTTGTAGCCCTGGGCCGTGCCTTCGGCCAGGATGCGGGTCCACACCACATTGCGCTCCTCGTCGGTCATGAAGACCCAGTTGCTGACTTCCAGCGCGGTACGCCCGCACCCCTGGCAGACGTCGTCGAAGAGCGTCGAGCAGATACCGACGCAAGGGCTGTCCGGCCGGCCGAGCAAGGAGCTGGTGGTCGCGTCAGGGCAGGAGTCGCTCATGGCAGTGGCGGGGTCGGAGGCGGTCATGGGGCGCTATTCTACCGGCCCCCGGCGCGAGGCATTGTTCTGAGCGCCGGCGTGGCGATGTGCGAGCGATCGGAGCGGCACGTTCCGGTTTCCTTCGTGCGGATCCAAGCGTAATCTTCAACGTTCAAGCGCATCAGGCGCCACCTCCACCGCGTCGACCCACTTTTCCGCCATGCACGACAGCACCCGCGCCATTCTCGAATACAACGCCGGCCGTGACCCCGAGCGGCTCACCCGCAAGCTGGCTGCCATCGCGGCCGACCCGTTCTCGTTCTTCCGGGGCACCAACAACCTGTATGCCGCGTCGCTGGCCGACTCACCGCTCGTGCACGAGGCACCGCGCACGCTGGTCTGCGGCGATCTGCACCTGGAGAACTACGGCAGCTTCAAGGGCGACAACGGCCTCGTCTATTTCGACATGAACGACTTTGACGAGGCGGCGGGCGCGCCGTTTACCGTCGACCTGGTGCGCGTGCTGTCCAGCCTGCAGGTGGCCGCGCGCGGCTGGAAGCTGGCCGATGAAGACGCCGGCAACCTGTGCCGCCGCTTCCTGGAGACCTACGCCGCTGCGCTGGTCGAGGGCAAACCGCGCTGGGTGGAGCGCGCCACCGCCGTGGGCATCGTGCGCGACCTGCTGCGCGGCCTGCGCAACCGCAAGCGCGAACCCTATCTGCGCGAGCGCACCGTGCGCGACGGCAACCAGATCAAGCTGCGCGTGGACGGGCGTCGCACGCTTGCCGCCAGCAAGGATGAGGCCCGCCGCGCGCGAAGCATCCTCGAGGCCTATGCCCAGCAGGGCAACGGGCACGGCCAGCGCTTCGTCGCCGTGGATGTCGCGCGACGCATTGCCGGCACCGGCAGCCTGGGCCTGGAGCGCTACGTGGTGCTGGCCCGCCCGGAGCATGACCCCGACACGCTGCGGCTGATCGACATCAAGCTGTCGGTGCCGAGCGTGTGGGCCGGGGCGCTGGGCGCATCGTGCAGCGTGGCGTCCTGGCATTCGGAGGCGGCACGCGTGGTGGGTATCCAGCGTGTCTCGCAAGCGGTGTCCCCCGCGCTGCTGCGGCCGGTGGTCTGGGGGGCCAAGGGCGAGCGGCCGCAATCCTACCTGGTCAAGAGCCTGCAGCCGACCGCCGACCGCGTGTCGCTCGGCACCGGCAAGCACGTGGTCGCCAACCTGGACGACGCGCTGCAGACCATGGCGCGCGTGGCCGCATGGTGCCACCTGCGTGGCTGTGGGCGCTTCGGCACCGACCTGGTCGCACAGGTGCAGGACTACGCGGCCGGTACGGCGTGGCGCAAGTCGGCGCTGAAGCTGGCGGCGCATGGGCGGCAGGTGTCGCTGCGGCAATGGCGTGAGTTTGCCGAGGACTACCGCGAGGCCGTCGGTTCTGCCCAGGACGCAGGCAAGCGTACCTGAGCCGCGAATCGCCAGGGAGCGGCGTCGCCGGCTCAAGTTTGAGGGGCGGCAACCGATAGACAGAAGGTAGCCGGCCGCCGGCGCGATGGTCGCGGCGCGTGAGAAGCCGCGCACAGTCTTCCTCGCCGCCTCTATGTCCGCTCACTTGACGATCCGCACCCGGTTGGTGCTGTCGGTCTCCATCCTGTTTCTGCTGGCCTTGCTGATCGGCGTGGCTGGGCTGTTCGGCCTGCGCGATGCCAATCGCGCGCACGAAGAAACCTTCGCCAATCAATTCCCTTCGGCGCTGGCGCTGGGCGAGTCCGACCTCAACCTGACCCGCGCCCGCACCGCGCTCGACAAGTCGATGCTGTACCCCGCCGACAAGGAGGCGATGCCGCTGCTCGACCGCACCGACGAATTGATCGCCCGCTCGGACGAAGCCTGGAAGAAATACCTGGCGCTGCCGCGCGACGCGGAAGAAGACCGCCTGGCCAAGGAGCTGGCCGACAAGCGCGACGGCGCCGTGGCCAGCCTGCGCAGCATCATCAAGGCGCTGCGCGCCGGCGACCGCACCGCCGCCGACGACCAGATGCAGAACAAGGTCTCCAAGGCCTTCCGCGGCGCCAACGACGCGAGCATCGCCCTCTCCAAACTGCAGCTGACGTTGTCCAAGGCCAACTTTGAACAGTCGCAGCAGGCTTACGCTCGCTTTCGCGAGATCGTGATCGCGGCGATCGTGCTGGCGCTGGCGGTATCGGTGTGGTGTGCGTGGTCGCTGCTGCGCGCCATCGTCGGGCCGCTGGATGCGGCGCTGGCACAGTTCGACCGCATTGCTGGCGGTGACCTCACGCAGGCCGTGCGCGTCGATCGTCAGGACGAGATGGGCCGCCTGCTGCAAGGCCTCGCCCGCATGCAGAGCGCGTTGACGGAAACGGTGCGCCGCGTGCGCCACGGTTCGGAATCGATCGGCGCGGCCACCAAGCAGATCGCCGCGGGCAATGCCGACCTGTCGCAGCGCACGGAAGAGCAGGCCAGCTCGCTGGAGGAAACCGCCTCCAGCATGGAAGAGATGACCTCCATCGTGCGCCAGAACGCCGACAACGCGCGCCAGGCCAGCCAGCTGGCCGACAGCGCCTCCGCCGTGGCGAGCCAGGGCGGTGCGGTGGTGGGCGACGTGGTGGCGACCATGCGCGAGATCAGCACGTCGTCGCGCACGGTGTCGGAGATCATCGGCGTGATCGACGGGATCGCGTTCCAGACCAACATCCTCGCCCTGAATGCCGCGGTGGAAGCCGCGCGTGCCGGCGAGCAGGGCCGCGGCTTTGCGGTGGTGGCCGGCGAGGTGCGCAACCTCGCGCAGCGCAGCGCGGCGGCGGCCAAGGAGATCAAGGAGATGATCGAGGCGTCGCTGTCCAAGGTCGAAGCGGGTAGCGCGCTGGCTGAGCGGGCCGGCACCACCATGGGCGACATCGTCACCTCCATCCGCCGCGTGACCGACATCATGGGCGAGATCGCCGCTGCCTCCAACGAGCAGAGCTCAGGCATCGAGCAGGTCAACAAGGCCGTCTCGCTGATGGACGAAGCCACGCAGCAGAACGCCGCGCTGGTGGAGCAAGCCGCAGCGGCGGCCGAGTCGCTGGAGGAACAGGCGCAGGCGCTTAACGAAGCGATTGCCGCGTTCCGCCTGCACTGACGCGGGGCGAGGCTTTGGGGGGCAGGGTCGCCCCTATCGATACGTTGGTTCGAAATGATGGGCAAGTGTGGCAATGACTTGCCTTGGCACCCGTTTCGGTTGATATAACCGAAAGGATTTTCAACGGAGCCTTGTCATGCCGTTCATCATTGCCGCGCTCGCGCTGGTGGGTCTGCTTATTTATGGCGCGATTCGCTTGTACGCGGCGGTCGCCTTAGTCTTTGGTGCGTTGGCTGGTGCAGGTGCAGTGCTGGTGGCCGCCGCGCTCGTCGTCGGCGCGGTCGCCAGCCTGATCCGTCGGCATCGCGCCATTCATGGCGTCAACGTCAAGGGGCAGCGGATTCTCGCGTTGTGTGGCGCCTGGGGCGAGCTGTCCGTCGATGCCGAGGGCAAGCGCGGCTCGGTGCGTCTCGAGGGCCAGCAGGCCCGCTTCATCTTCGCGGATATTGCCGGCGCTGATCCGGTGGCCGCCAATGGCAAATGGACGCTGGTATTGCACCTGCGGCACCAATCCCAGGCCGAGTGGCCGATCCCCATGGAGGGCCAAGGGGAAGCGAAACGGTGGGCGAAGATCTTCGCCCTCAGCATGACGCAGGAGCTTTGACGGGCGGGCGCGAAGCCCGCCGTGATCACTCGGTCGTACTCGGGTTCCAGAACGCCTGCGCGACGTGCGGCTGAGCCAGCAGCGAGCCGACGATGCGGTCGAGTTCCGCCGCATTGACGGCGGTGGACATCAGCATGGCATCGATCTGCACGTGGTCCTCGCCAAACGGCTCGACCGACAGATCGCTGACGGGGTAGCTCGATTCTTCCAGCAGGCGCTCCAGATCGGCCAGCGCTTCCTTCTGGCGTTCGCGCGTAGAGATCACGCACACCGTGTACGTGACTTCGCTGGACTGGTTGTTCAGCGGGGTGCGGTTGATGCGGTTCACCACGGGGCGCAGCAGGATGTTCGAAGCCAGCACGAACATCGACACCATGATGGCCTGGCCGATCAGGTCCGAGCCCGCCGCCGCACCCACGGCCGCCGAGCCCCACAGCGTGGCGGCGGTGTTCAGCCCGCGCACGTTCAGCCCTTCCTTCATGATGGTGCCGGCACCCAGGAAGCCGACGCCCGACACCACGTAGGCGATCACGCGGGTGGTATCGGATGGGGTGCCGATCTGCGCGGCCATGTCGACGAAGGCTGCGGCGGCAACCGCCACCAGCGCGTTGGTGCGCAGGCCGGCCGTACGCTGGCGGACCTGTCGCTCGAAACCGATCAGCGAGCCGAGCCCGAAGGCGGCGGCCAGGCTGACGAACGAATCCAGCAGGGTGGCAGTGTTGAGGTGGGTGATGGCAGCCAGTGTCATCGGCGAACGTCTCCGTAGGAAAGCGCGCCGGTTATATCACGGCGGGGTGTCAGGAGTGCTTACGATCGGGCATGGCCCGGCCGCTTACTTGTAGTCCCATTGCATCTGCTGGGGGATCGGCACGGCATCGGACGTGTCCAGGCAGCGGTCCAGGTAGGCGAGCAGCGAGCGCGGCTGGAAGCCGGTCTCCTGCACCAGCCGCGTGTTGTCGAACACGTAGCTCATGCTGGCGAACTTGGCGTACAGGTGGATGCAGCGCGCAACCAGGCGCACGTTGCCGTCGCCGGTCAGGCTCAGGAACTTGCGGGCCAGTGCCTTCTCCTGGATCTTCTCCTGGTACACGTAGCCGGCCAGCGCCTGGGCGTCTTCCTCGGGGCCCGCGCCGCGGCGCATGCGCGGGTACAGCGTGGCGATCTGCTCCGAATGCGCATCGCCGGCGCTGATGTGGTACAGGTCGTGCGCCAGCGTCGGCTTGAGCGCGATCTGGACGATGGCCTCGGCGCAATCGTCCACAGGCAGGATGTCGACACGGTCAGTCAGCCGGCAGCTGAAGGTTTCCAGCAGGGCGACCATGCGCAGCATCCAGAACACGCTGCCGGACGGTTCGCAGCCGAGTGTGCTGTGGCCCACCACGATGGACGGCCGCGCCACCACCAGCGGCAGTTCCGGCACGGCTTCGCGCAGCTTCAGCTCGGCCATGCCCTTGGAGTAGGTGTAGCGCACCGCATGTTGCGCAATCGGCGGGACCTCCCAGGTCTCGTGCACATGTCGGTTGGCCAACTGGCCGCACGACATGGCCGTGCCGATCTGCACGAAGCGCTTGAGCCGCTTGCCCTGGGCGGCCAGCCGGCCGAGTTCGAGCACGCCACCCACGTTGGTGTCCCACAGCGACGGATGGTTGGAGAACGTCGCCAGCGCGGCGCAGTTGATGAGGACTTCCGGATCGCCAAGCTTGGCGGCGCCGGCATCGCGCAGGTCGAACGGGACGATCTGCGCTTCGGTAATGCGCTCCAGTACCGCCTGCGGCAGCTGGAAGCGCGTGAGGTTGGCGCGCAGGCGTGCGAGGCCGTCGGCGGTGGTGTCACCGCGCACGGCAAAACGCGTATCAGCCAGCAAACCTTTGGCTGCCAGATTGGCGGCAATGGCGCCGCCCACAAAACCGGTTGCACCGGTCAGCAGAATACTCATGCCTGAGACTCGAAAAATGCTTAGTGCTGCGATACCGGCCGCATGCCTGCTCGCAAGAACTGCCCGCTGTTCCGTTTCGTCTGTTTATGTTCGCGGTAGGGGGCAACTGCTAGGACCCGGTGACCAAACCGGGTGCGGCCTTGTGATTCCCCGCCCAGAAGGTGTTGGCATACACCAGCAACAGGCCTTGCCCGTTGGAATTGGGCGCCGGGTTGCTAAGCAAATGCTGTGCCGTGGAGGCCTTGCTCTGGGATGCGCGAGTGTAACAGAGTGTAATGTTTCGGCCACCCTTTCAGGTGGCCGTCCTGTAGGGCTTTTAGCTAGAGCGAGGGCTCTAGGCTTGCGGCACCGCACAAGCCGACGCTGCGTTGGCGGCAATCTCGCGTGCGGCCTTGGCGCCTTCCACTTGCAGGATCGTGGGTAGCGAGACGCCGTTCTTGGCGGCCGTCACCTCCGCCAGGATGGAGATGGCGATCTCGGGCGGCGTGCGGCTGCCGATATAGATACCGACCGGCCCGTGCAGCCGCGCCAGCTCGGCCTCGGTCAGGTCGAACTCCTTCAGGCGCTCGCGCCGGTTCTGGTTGTTGCGCCGCGAGCCCAGCGCACCCACGTAGAAGGCCGGCGTCTTGAGCGCTTCCATCAGCGCCAGGTCGTCCAGCTTCGGGTCGTGGGTGAGGGCGATGACTGCGCTGCGCTCGTCCAGCTTCATCGCCGCCACGGTGTCGTCGGGCATGGTGCGGACCATGCGGACGCCGGGGAGCTCCCATTCCTCGCTGTACTCCTCGCGCGGGTCGCACACGGTCACCTGGTAGTCCAGGCCCACGGCGATCTGGCACAGGTAGCGCGAGAGTTGTCCGGCACCGATCACCAGCATCCGGTAGCGCGGGCCGTGGATGGTCACCAGGCGTTGCTCGTCGAACTGCAGGCCGTCGGTGACGTTGGCGTGCTCCAGCAGGGTCGCGCCGGTGGCCATGTCGAGCGTGCGGGCCACCAGTTGGCCGGCTTCCACGGCGTGCAGCAGCGCGCGCACGTCGTCCAGGCCGCTGGCGGCGGTGAGCGGCTCCAGCACCAGTTGCAGCGTGCCGCCGCAGGGCAGGCCAAAGCGGTGTGCTTCTTCCGCGCTGATGCCGTATTTGACGGCTTCGGGCTTGATCTGCTGCAGGCCTTCGCGGCGCACGCGGTCGATCAGGTCATCTTCAATGCAGCCGCCCGAGACCGAGCCGACCACCACGCCGTCATCGCGCAGCGCGAGCATCGCGCCTTCAGGGCGCGGGGAGGAGCCCCAGGTCTTCACCACCGTCACCAGCAGCACGCGCCGCTTCTGTTCCAGCCAGCGCACGCTGGTTTTCAAGACTTCGAGATCGACGCTGTCCATGGTGCGTTTCCTGCGCTTGCTGCGCCTTTTGGGGAGGGGTCTTCGATTATGCCCCGTGGTGCAAAAACAGGTACGCCGCTGCCACGGCCACCACCGCCACGACAATCCACGGCCACGGGTTGCGCGGCTGCGCAGACGATTGGGACTGGGTGACGATCGGGGCCGCCGGCACCCCATGCGCGGCCAGCTCCGCTGCAGCGATGTCGGGAATGGCCTGGCCCATGCGGGCGTCGTCACGGGGCGGGGCGCCGAATTCTGCCGCAAAACGCTGGAAGAACTCGTCGGCCAGCTTGCGCGCGGCGCCGTCGACCAGGCGCGAGCCGATCTGTGCGAGCTTGCCGCCCACCTGGGCATGGGCGGTGTAGGACAGCCGCGTGACGGTCGGCCCCTCCGGCGCCAGCTGCACCTGTGCCGTGCCCTTGCCGAAGCCGGCCGCGCCGCCCTGGCCATCGAAGTTGAGGCGGTAGCTGGTGGGAGGCACGATGTCCGTCAGCTCCATGCGCCCCTTGAAGCGTGCCTTGACCGGCCCGACCGCAGCCGTCATGGCGACGTCGTAGGCATTGTCGCCAGCAGCGGTGATGCTCTCGCACCCGGGGATGCAGCGCTGCAGCACGGCCGGGTCGTTGAGCGCATCCCAGGCTGTCTGCAGGGGCACGGGCAGGAGGTGGGTCTGGGTCAGTTCCATGGTGCTCGGATCGTGTTGTGGTTGGGGTGTCGCGGGGTGCGTGCACGGCGCGCGTGCGCCAGTTCCTGTTCGAGTGCAGCCAGGCTGTCGAAATGGTGCGCAGGCACCATCGCATCGACGTGCGGCAGGATCGCTCGCACACCCCGTGCCCGGGGCTCGAAGCCGGCATAGCGCAGCAGCGGGTTGAGCCAGACGATGCGGTGCGCGAAGCGCGCCAGCCGCGCCATCTCGGTATCCAGCAGCTCGATGTGCTCGTGGTCCAGCCCATCGGTGACCAGCAGCACGGTGGCGCGCCCCGAGAGCGTGCGGCGCGCCCAGCGGCGGTTGAACTCCGCCAGCGCCGCGCCGATGCGGGTGCCGCCCGACCAGTCCGGCACCAGTTGCGCGATTGCCTGGACAGCGATATCCGGATCGCGCTCGCGCAACTGCCGAGACACATTGCTCAGCCGCGTGCCGAACAGAAACGCCTGGATGCGCTCACGCGACTGCACCAGCGCGTGGCAGTAGTACAGCACCGCGCGCGAATAGCGGCTCATCGAGCCGGAAATGTCAAGCAGCAGAACGAGCGGTGGCGTGCGGTCGACCGGCTGGCGGTAGCGCCAGGTCGTCCACTCACCGCCGTTGCGAACGGCCTGCCGCGCGGTGGCGCGCAAATCGGGACGGCGGCCGTGCGACGCGGCTTTCAGGCGGCGTGTACGCTCCTGCGCCAGATGCACGCGGCGCCTGCGGATCAGGTGCTGCAGCGTGCGCCATTCCTCGGCATTGAGCGTGTCGAAATCGCGTGTGCGCAATGCCTCGTGCGCCGAGAACGCGAGCGGCGCAACGATATCGTGGCGCTCCCCCTCCGGCTGCGGGCCGGGCGGCAGGTTGACGGACGGTTGCGCGCGTAAGGCATCGGCCAGCCGATTGCTGCGCGCGGGCGGAATGCCGCCGCGCACCTTGGGCAGCAGCAGGGCGCGTAGCTTGCCTTCCCAGTCCGGGTCGCGCCAGAACACGTTGAAGGCCGCGTCGAACAGCGTGCGCTCATCGGGATGCGAGACCAGCAGGGCGGCCAGCGCCGCCTTTACGTCATCGCGGCGGCCGATGTCGACATGGCCCATCGCTTCGATCGCATCCACCGCGCGCGACGGCGCCAGCGGCATGCCCGCGCCGCGCAGCAGCCGCACGAAGTGCGTGACGTTGCGGGCGAGCATGGGCGGGGACACCGTAGCCGTGGCAATCATCGCGTTATTCCTGTCATTCAGGCAGGGCGGGTGCCGCCAGCAGTTGCTCGATAGTCGGCATGTCGACGCGGGCGAGGTCGTCCTGGTACTTGAGCAGCACGCCGAGCGTGTCCTGCACCGATTGCGGATCGAGCTCCGTCACGTTGAGCGCGGCCAGCGCGCGGCACCAGTCGATGGCCTCGGCGATGCCCGGCGCCTTGAACAGGTCGATGCCGCGTAGCCGGTGTACGAAGTCCACGGCGCGCTGCTGCAGGCGGGCGGCGGCTTCGGGCGCCCGCTGGGCGACGATCTGCAGCTCGCGCGCGCGGTTCGGGTAGCCGATCCATTGATACAGGCAGCGCCGCTTGAGCGCGTCGTGCACTTCGCGCGTGCGGTTGGACGTCATGATGACCAGCGGGATCACCTGCGCCCGCACCGTGCCGAACTCCGGGATCGACACCTGGAAGTCGGACAGCAGCTCCAGCAGGAAGGCCTCGAACGGCTCGTCGGCGCGGTCGATCTCGTCGATCAGCAGTACGCGTGGTGTATCGGGGTGGGCCGGATCGGGCAGCAGAGCTTGCAGGAGCGGGCGCTTGAGCAGGAATTCGTCGCGGTAAAGGGTGTCGGCGCGAGGTTTCTCGCCGGCCGCTTCGGCCAGGCGCAGCGCCATGATCTGGCGCGGGTAGTCCCACTCATAGAGCGCGCTGGCGGTGTCGAGCCCCTCATAGCATTGCAGCCGCAGCAGCGACGTGCCCAGCAGGCCGGCCGCCGCCTTCGCCAGCTCGGTCTTGCCGACGCCGGGCTCGCCCTCCAGGAACAATGGCCGCTGCATGCGCAGCGCAAGATACAGGGCCGTCGCCAGCTCGCGGCTGGCGAAGTAGCCCTGTCCTTGCAGTTGTGTGAGGCAGTCGTCTATCGAGTCGACCGGCATGCCCTCGCCTTAGTGGTGCTTGGCCAATGCGTGTTCCACCGCGCGTGCCGCCAGCACCGGGATCAACGCCGCGCGGTACTCCGGCGAGGCATGCAGATCGCCCACCAGCTCGTCGGCGGAGACCGTCACGTGCCGCGCCGCTTCCGAGGTGAAGGTGGCCGACAGCGCCTGCTCCAGCGGCGCGCAGCGGAACACGCACGGCGCCGCGCCCGTGACCGCCACGCGCACGTGATTGCCCTTACGGCTGACGAACACGCCCACCAGCGCAAAGCGCGAGGCCGGGTTGCGGAATTTCACGTAGGCGGCCTGGTCCGGCACCGGAAACTGCACCTCGGTGATGAGCTCGTCCGGTGCCAGCGCCGTCTCGTACATGCCGAGGAAGAAGTCGTCCGCCGCGATGTTGCGCCGCTCGGTGACGATGGTGGCGTTCAGCCCCAGCACAGCGGCCGGATAGCACGCCGCCGGGTCGTTGTTGGCGAGCGACCCGCCCAGCGTGCCCATGGCGCGCACCTGCCGGTCGCCAATGCCGCCGGCCAGCTCTGCCAGCGCGGGCAGCATGCGGGCGATGTCGGCACTCTCGGCCACGTCGGCATGGCACGTGGCCGCCCCCACGGTGACCACGCCCGGCTGCGTGCGGATGCCCTTCATCCCCGGAATGCGCGTGACGTCGACCAGCGTGGACGGCTGCGCCAGCCGCAGCTTCATCGCCGCGAGCAGGCTCTGGCCGCCGCCGAGGTACTTGGCGTCCGGATGCGTCTTCAGCGCGGTGACGGCGGTCTGCGCGTCGGTGGCCTTCTGGTACTCGAAGTTGTACATGGTGGGCTCCCCTCAGGCGCTGGTGCGCGCAGCTTGGATGGTCTGCCAGACGCGGTGCGGCGTGGCCGGCATCTGGATGTCCTTGACGCCCAGCGGCGCCAGCGCATCGACAATGGCATTGATCAGCGCCGGCGGCGAGCCGATTGCGCCCGCCTCGCCGCAGCCCTTCACGCCCAGCGGGTTATGCGTGCAGGGCGTGCCCTTGGCGGTCTCGACCGTGAAGTTCGGCAGATCGGCCGCGCGGGCCATCGCGTAGTCCATGTACGAGCCGGTCAGCAGCTGGCCGGTCTCGGTGTCGTACACGCAGCGCTCCAGCAGCGCCTGGCCGATGCCCTGGCCGAGCCCGCCGTGCACCTGTCCCTCGACGATCATCGGGTTGATGATGTTGCCGAAGTCGTCCACCGCGACGAAGC
>CAJXMR010000152.1 GCA_913056305.1 uncultured Ralstonia sp. | reverse complement strand
CGTTGTTGTCGGTGTTCGTGTAGATCACGTCGACCTTGCCGATCAGGTTCTTGGCAGCCGGGCCGATGTCCACGGTGCGCGGTGCAGCCGATTCGACCAGCGTCAGGCCGGCGGCGGGCAGCAGCTTCTTCAGCTCGTTGACGACCACGACCGAGTTGGCCTCGCCCGGGTTGTAGACCATGCCGACGCGCTTGGCATTCGGCACCACGCGCTTGATCAGGGCGATCTGCTTGTCCAGCGGCAGCTTGTCGGACACGCCGGTCACGTTGGAGCCCGACGGCTCCCAGTTCTTGACCAGTTGCGCGGCCACCGGGTCGGTCACGCCGGAGTAGACCACCGGGATGCTCTTGGTGGCAGCCACCACGGCCTGCGCCGACGGCGTGGCGATGGCGACGATGGCATCCGGCTTGTCGCCGATGAACTTGCGGGCGATCTGCGCGGCGGTGGCGGGGCTGCCCTGCGCGCTCTGGTATTCCCACTTCAGGTTCTTGCCGGCGTCGAAGCCCTGGGCCTTGAGTTCTTCCTTGGCACCGTCGCGGATGGCATCGAGTGCCGGATGTTCGACGATGGCCAGCACCTCGACCGACTTGGTGGCCTGGGCCAGTGCCGGGGTGGCTTGCAGCAGTGCCATCGGGATGGCGGCAAGCGCTGCGAGGCGGAAGGCGTGCCGAATGGACGTAAATGGGCTGGACATAAGGATCTCCTGTTTCCTTTTGGGTGGTTTCGCTCTGGCCGTGGGCGGGATGTGCCCAGGCCGGCGTGGTTCGTTTTCAGTCGTTCTTGGATGCACCGAAGCAGTGCGATGTCGGCGCATGTGGGCGCACATTATGAGACAAATCTCGACGCTTTTCAGCAAACACTTCAAAAGGGGCGTTGGGTGCCTTGCTTGTCTCGGCAAGGGATTCCGGTTGCACGCGACAGAACCGGCGCACCAAAATCAAAAAGGGGCACATGGCCCCTTTTCTTTGCTGCCCCAATGGGGCGCTGCTTACTGGATCTTCGCCTTTTCGCGCAGATCCTTCAGCATCGCCTGGAACTTGGCGCGCTGCCAGTTCTGGTCGCCCATCATCATCTCGAGCAACTGCGGCTTGACGTCTTCGAATGCCGGGATCTTCGCATCGCGCGTGTCGTCCAGGCGGATCACGTGCCAGCCGAATTGCGTCTTGACCGGCGTCTGGGTGGTCTCGCCCTTCTTCAGGCCGGTGAGCGCGGCCGAGAACTCCGGCACGTAGGTGCCTGGGTTGGCCCAGTCCAGATCGCCGCCGTTGGCGCCCGATCCCTTGTCCTTCGATTGCGCCTTGGCGATGGCTTCAAAGTTGCCGCCGGCCTTCAGCTTGGCGATGATCGCCTTGGCGTCGGCTTCCTTGTCCACCAGGATGTGGTGGGCGTGGTATTCCTTGCCGTTGCCGAACTGCGCCTTGATCTTGTCGTACTGCTTGTGCAGTTCGTCTTCAGTGGCGGGGCTGTTCTTGACGTAGTCCTCGAACTCGGCGCCCACCAGCACGTTCAGGCGCGCCTGGGCCAGTTGTTCCTGCACGTCGTCATGCTCGAGCAGGCCACGCTTGGCGGCGTCCTGTTCGATCAGTTCGCGGTCGATCAGCATGTCGCGGGCGCGGTTGCGCAGCTCCGGCGATTCGGGCTGGCCCGACTTCTTGATCAGCGCGTCCACCTTGGCGCTCGGGATGGCTTTGCCGTTGACCACGGCGGCGTTCTGCGCCATGGCGGGAGCAACGGTCGCAACAAGGGCAGCAGCCAGCAGGCTGGCGGTAAGGCTGGAAACTTTCATGGAAGCGTTCGAGGGAGAAACGATCTAGAGATGTTCGTCAGGTGTGACCGCGCGGATCGCCAGGGCATGAATGGCGGCGGGCCACAGCGTGCGCAGCGCATCATACACCATGCGATGGCGCGCCACGCGGCTCTTGCCGGCAAAGGCGGCGCTGACGATGTCGACGTTGTAATGCCCGCCGCCCGAGGCTGCACCGGCGTGGCCGGCGTGCTTGGCGCTGTCGTCTTCGACGACGAGGTGGACGGGCTGGAAGGCCTCGCGCAGCAGGCGTTCGATTTCGCGCGGATCAGCGGCCATCAGTGGTCTTCCGGCGTGTTCGCGCTGGCGGGGCGTTCCTGCATGTGGCGGGCCAGCCAGATGCTCTGCGCGAAGATAAACACCACCATCAGGCCCATCGAGCCGAACAGCTTGAAGTTGACCCAGACGTCGGTGTCGAAGTGGTACGCCACGTACAGGTTCAGACCGCCCATTGCCAGGAAGAAGATCGCCCAGACCAGGTTCAGGCGACCCCACATCGGCTCGGGCAGCGAGACCTGCTGCTCCATCATGGCGCGGATGAGGTTCTTGCGGATCACCAGCGCGCTGCCCAGCAGTACGACGCCGAACAGCCAGTACAGCACCGTCGGCTTCCATTTGATGAAGGTGTCGTTGTGGAAGAACAGCGTCGCGCCGCCGAACACGAGGATGATGAGCAGCGAAAGCCACTGCATCGCATCCACTTTGCGGTGCTTGAACCACACCCATGCGATCTGCAGGACGGTCGCCACCATCGCAACGGTGGTCGCAATGTAGATCGGGTCTCCCGCTTGCCCCGGGGCCGGGTGCGATGTCCCCAGGAAAATGCCGGCCACCTTGAACGTGGCAAAGAACAGGATGACCGGGAACAGATCGAACAGGAATTTCATGCAGGGGCGCGGGTGCGGTAAGGCGGGTTGCAGGGAATCAATCGCCGAATTTTAGCGCAGCCGAGTTGATGCAATACCGCAGGCCGGTCGGGGCGGGGCCATCTTCGAACACGTGGCCCAGGTGCGCGCCGCAGTTTTTGCACTGCACCTCGATGCGCAGCATGCCGTGCGAGCGGTCGGTTTTCTCGGCGATCACCTCGCCGTTGATGGGCTGGAAGTAGCTCGGCCAGCCGCAGCCGGCATCGAACTTGGTCGACGATTCGAACAGCGGCGTGCCACAGCACACGCAGTTGTAGACGCCGCGCTCCCAGTGGTCCCAGTACTCGCCGGTGAAGGGGCGCTCGGTGGCGGCCTCGCGGGTGACGCGGTATTCGGTGTCGGAGAGCTGGTCGCGCCATTCGGCGTCGGTCTTGTGCACGGTCATGATGGGAAGACTCCTTGTCGGTTGCGTCGGCGCGCTTCGTGGGCGGCCGATGTGGTTTTGTCGCGCTGCGGCGGCGATCCTGACAGGTTCCGGTTAGAGGAACCCGTCAGACATCACGACGAGCAGCTCACCTCCAGCGACGACGCCCATTCCGGCGCCGGTTGCGCGTAATGCTCGAAGCCGGGATGGTCATCGAACGGGCGGGCCAGCACGGCGCGCAGGTTCTCCACTTCGGAGAAATCCTTCTGCTTGGCGTGGCGGATGGCGACTTCAGCCAGGTGGTTGCGCAGCACGTATTTCGGGTTGACGCGCTGCATGGCAGCGGCACGGGCGTCGTCCGACTGCGGCTCGGCCTGCAGGCGCTGGCGATAGGCCGCCAGCCATACATCGGCGGCGGCGCGATCGAAGAAGAAGTCGCGCACGGTGCGCGCTTCTGCCGCGGTCGGGGTGTCGTCGCGGCGCACGTCGGCGAGGTGGCGGAAGAACAGCGTGTAGTCGGTGCGCTGGGTGTGCAGCAGCTTGAACAGGTCGCCGAAGAGGGCTTCGTCGCCGGGCTGCTCGGTCGAGAGGCCGAGTTTGGCGCGGTAGCGCGCGTAGAAGGCGGCGCCGTAAGTGTCGCGGTAGACCAGCAGGGTTTCCTGCGCGGCGTCGATGGCGGGCTGGGCCTGGGCTTCGTCGCTCAGGTCGACAAGGGTGTTGGGGTCAGCGCCGAACAGCGGCAGCAGGGCCTGTGCCAGGCAGAACAGGTTCCAGTAGCCGATCTGCGGTTGCTGGGCGTAGGCGTAGCGGCCGCCGGTGTCCGAATGGTTGCAGATGTGGTTGGCGTCGAAGCCGTCGAGGAAGCCGAACGGGCCGTAGTCGAGCGTGAGGCCCAGGATCGACATGTTGTCGGTGTTCATCACGCCGTGACAGAAGCCGACGGCCTGCCACTGGGCCATCAGCTCGGCGGTGCGGCGGGCGACTTCACGCAGCAGGGCCAGGTAGGGCTGTGGTGCGGTGCGGCAGTCTGCGTAGAAGCGGTCGATGACGTAGTCGGCCAGCGCGCGCAGCTCGGGCAGCTTTTCGTTGGCGGCGAAGTGCTCGAAATGGCCGAAGCGCACGAACGAGGGCGCCAGCCGTGTGACCACGGCAGCGGTCTCGATTGCTTCGCGGCGTACCGGGGCGTCGGTGCCGATCACGCACAGCGCGCGCGTGGTCGGAATGCCGAGACCGGCCATGGCTTCCGAGCACAGGAATTCGCGGATGGACGAGCGCAGCACGGCGCGGCCGTCGGCCATGCGCGAATACGGGGTGAGGCCGGCGCCCTTGAGCTGGATTTCGCACGGGCCGTCGGCGGTTTGCAGCTCGGCAAGGAGGAGGGCGCGGCCGTCGCCCAGCTGCCCGGCCCACACGCCGAACTGGTGGCCGGAATAGACGGTGGCGAGCGGGTCGCTCCACGCGGCAATGGCGTTGCCCACGAAGACATCCAGCCCGGCTGGGGATTCGAGTTCAGCGCGTGGGAGGCCCAGCGGCGCGGCGGCTTCGGGCGAAAAACCCACCAGATACGGCGCCGCCGTCATCGGCATCGGCGGCAGGCGCGTCAGGAAGCGCTCGCCGAGATTGGCAAAACCCGCTACGGCGGCGGGGCGGCCCGGCCAGTCGAAGGGGCTGGAAAGAGAATCGTCAGGCAAGGCGGCGGGGGCGGAAGACATGTCGGAAGGGCGATCGATTAGCACAGAAAACCGCGCAAAAACAGTGCCGGATCGTCATAAACGGTGGGCTCTGCGTTGCAGCAAAAACGCGTCTGCGTAGGGGAAAACGCCATGTTGAGACGCAACAACGCTATCGCGTATTGTACTTGCGAGTAGGGAAAGCTGCAGGCGGCGAACCCTTGCACCGCAACGGTTCGCAGGGTTTTTCCGGAGTTCTGGCAACAAAGGGGGCCGATGTGGCGACGCACAACAGAATCCCGTTGACGTCATCCGCAATCGCGGGAACAATCGGCCAAAAAATAGAACGGTTGTTCAGTTTTTGCGAGGAGACACCATGGCCCTGATGGGACAAATGATGAGCGCACCGCTGCTCATCTCGACCATCATCGAACATGCAGCGCGGAATTCCGGTTCGACTGAAATTGTGTCGCGCCGTGTCGAGGGCGATATCCATCGCACCACGTACCGGCAAGTGCGAGACCGCTCCAAGCAACTGGCGAATGCGCTGGCCGCGCTGGGCGTGCAGCCGGGCGACCGCGTCGGCACGCTGGCTTGGAACGGTTATCGCCACCTCGAGATCTATTACGGCGTGTCCGGCTCGGGTTCGGTGTGCCACACCATCAACCCGCGCCTGTTTCCGGACCAGATCGCCTACATCGTCAACCACGCTGACGACCAGTACGTCTTCTTCGACCTGACCTTCGTGCCGTTGATCGAGGGCATCGCGGCGCATTGCCCGAACGTGAAGGGCTGGGTGGCGATGACCGACCGCGCGCACATGCCCGCCTCCAGCGTGCCGATGCTCTGTTATGAAGAGCTGCTGGACGCGCAGAGCAGCGAGTACACCTGGCCGCAGTTCGACGAGAACACCGCCTCCAGCCTGTGCTACACGTCGGGCACGACCGGCAACCCGAAGGGGGCGCTGTATTCGCATCGCTCCACCGTGCTGCATTCGTATGCCTCGGCGCTGCCGGATGCGCTGGGCGTGTCGGCGCAGGACGTGATCCTGCCGGTGGTGCCGATGTTCCACGTCAACGCCTGGGGCACGCCGTATTCCGTGGCGCTGGTGGGTGCCAAGATGGTGTTTCCGGGGCCGAAGCTGGACGGTGCCTCGCTGTATGAGCTGTTCGAGCAGGAGAAGGTAACCTTCTCCGCCGGCGTGCCGACGGTATGGCTGGGCCTGCTGCAGCACGTGCAGGCCAACAACCTCAAATTCTCGACCTTCCGCCGCACGGTGATCGGCGGCTCGGCCTGTCCGCCGGCCATGATCCGCACGCTCAAGTCGATGGACGTGGAGGTGATCCACGCCTGGGGCATGACGGAGATGTCGCCGCTGGGCACCACCTGCAAGCTGCTGGGCAAGCACAACGACCTACCGGAAGACGCGAAGCAGCACGTGCTGGAGCGCCAGGGCCGCGCCATCTATGGTGTGGAGATGAAGATCGTCGATGCCGAGGGCCATGAGCTGCCGTGGGACGGCAAGGCCTTTGGCGACCTCTACGTGCGCGGGCCGTGGGTCATCGGCAGCTATTACCGCGGCGATTACTCGCCCCTGGTCGACGGCTGGTTCCCGACCGGCGACGTGGCCAATATCGACGCCGACGGCTATATGCAGATCACCGACCGCAGCAAGGACGTGATCAAGTCCGGCGGTGAGTGGATCTCGTCCATTGACGTGGAGAACGTGGCCGCCGCGCACCCCGCCGTGCATATGGCAGCGTGCATCGCCTGCCACCATCCGAAGTGGGACGAGCGCCCGCTGCTGGTGGTGATGAAGAAGCAGGGTGCAGAACTGTCGCGTGAAGAGATGCTCAAGTTCTTCGAGGGCAAGGTCGCCAAGTGGTGGATTCCGGATGACGTCGTGTTCGTCACTGAGATTCCGCTCACGGCCACCGGCAAGATGCAGAAGCTCAAGCTGCGCGAGCAGTTCCGGGATTACCAATTCCCGGCCGTGCAAGCCTAGAGACAAAACAGAAACCGCCGCCCGTGCACCGGCAAAAGCCAGGCACGAGGACGGCGGACGGAAGACAACCGGATCAGGGCCAACCGCCGTCTAAGGGAGACGGCGGAATGAAGCCCCGGGCGCGTTGCAACCTGGAGACGCCAACAGCCGACGTGCCCGCTAGTGGCACGCGGGAGAGTGACTCGCCGGCGACTCCACCACATGAAGGAGACACGCATGACGAAGTTCCGTCCGTTGGTTGTGGCTGTTGCAAGTGTCGCGGCAATCGGTGGGGCGCTGGCGCCCGCCGCCGCATTCGCCGCTGAAACCGTCAAGATCGCCTGGATCGATCCGCTCTCCGGCCTGATGGGCGCGCTGGGCCAGAACCAGCTGCGCAGCTGGCAATACATCGCCGACATGGCCACGCAGAAGAACTGGGCCGGCGACGGCACCAAGTTCGAGGTGGTGGGCTTCGACAACAAGCTCTCGCCGCAGGAAAGCCTGACCGTGCTCAAGCAGGTGGCCGACCAGGGCATCCACTACATCGTGCAGGGCAACGGCTCGAGCGTCGGCATGGCGCTGGAAGACGCGGTGGCCAAGTACAACGAGCGCAATCCGGGCAAGGAAATCGTCTACCTGAACTACGCGGCGGTGGACCCGGACATGACCAACGGCAAGTGCAACTACTGGCACTTCCGTCTGGACGCGAACTCCGACATGAAGATGGAGGCCCTGACCAGCTACCTGGCCAAGGATCCGAGCGTCAAGAAGGTCTACCTGATCAATCAGAACTATTCGTTCGGCCATCAGGTGGCCCGCGCGGCCAAGGAATACCTCAAGCGCAAGCGCCCGGACATCCAGATCGTCGGCGAAGACCTGCACCCGCTGGCGCAGGTGAAGGACTTTTCGCCGTACGTGTCGAAGATCAAGTCGTCTGGCGCCGACACCATCATCACCGGCAACTGGGGCAGTGACCTGGCCCTGCTGATCAAGGCCGGCAAGGACGCGGGCCTGAACGCCAACTTCTACACGTACTACGGCGCCACCACGGGCGTGCCGACCGCCATGGGCGCGGCCGGTGCCGACCACGTCAAGTTCGTCGGCTACTGGAACGTCAACAACGACAAGTTCGTCGGCGGGGACATCGTCGAAGGCTTCAAGAAGAAGTACAACGACGACTTCTACCTGATGGCGTCGTACACAGGTATCTCCCTGCTCGCCAAGGCCATCAAGCAGACCAAATCGGCCGAGCCGGCCAAGGTCGCCAAGGCCTTCGAGGGCATGAAGGTCGACAGCCTGAACGGCGCGTTCGAAATGCGCGCGTCCGACCATCAGGGCCAGCAGCCGCTCTACATCGCCACCTGGAAGAAGACCGACGGCAAGGCCGTCAAGTACGACCAGGAAAACACCGGCTACGGCTGGAAGACCGACGCGGTGCTCGACCAGTACGTCGCGTCGCAGCCGACCTCCTGCCAGATGAAGCGCCCCTAGAAACGCGATCAAGCCGATTCTGGCGGTCCGGCGCTGCCTTGCCGTACTACCTGTACTGTCTGCGGCAGCGCCGAACCACCAGAACCGCTTCGCTTCGCCTTGATCGCGTTTCGAAGAGTGGGCCGAAGGGCCGCCCGATGCTATCGTGCGGCGATGTTTTAAACGGAGTGAGGTGTGGACCGGCGTGCCCGGCCCATGCCTTGCCGAGAGGGCTGTAGCGTGGAATTCCTAGTCATCAATCTCTTGAACGGCGTCAGCTACGGGCTGCTGCTGTTCATGTTGTCTTCAGGCCTGACGCTGATCTTCAGCATGATGGGCGTCCTCAACTTCGCGCATGCCAGCTTCTACATGCTGGGCGCGTACTTTGCCTACGTGGTCAGCGGGTACCTGGGCTTCTGGTCCGCGCTGATCGTGGCGCCGCTGCTGGTGGGCGCGCTGGGCGCACTGGTCGAGCGTTTCGGGCTGCGCACGGTGCACCGCTATGGGCACGTGGCCGAGCTGCTGTTCACCTTCGGTCTGGCCTATCTCATTGAAGAAGGCGTGAAGCTGGTGTGGGGCTTGCCCGCTGTGCCGTACCGCGTGCCGGACGCGCTGGATGGTCCGCTGTTCACGCTGTTCACGTCGTCGTTCCCGAAGTACCGGGCCTTCATGATGCTGGTGTCGCTGCTGATGCTGGTGAGCATCTTCCTGCTGCTCACGCGCACGCGCATCGGGCTGGTCATCCAGGCGGCACTCACGCACCCGGACATGGTGGAAGCGCTTGGCCACAATGTGCCGCGCGTATTCATGTTGGTGTTCGGTGGCGGCTGCGCGCTGGCGGGGCTGGCGGGGGTGATCGGCGGCAATGCCTTCGTGACCGAGCCGTCGATGGCGGCGGCGGTTGGGTCGATCGTCTTCGTGGTGGCGGTGGTGGGCGGGATGGGATCGCTGGTGGGGGCCTTCATTGCGTCGCTGCTGATCGGCTGCATCCAGACCTTTGCCGTCACGCTCGATATTTCGGTGACGAGCCTGCTGGGCAACCTGGGCATCACGCTCAATCCGGACGTGCCGCTCAGCTCGCTGTGGAATCTGACCATCGCGCAGGTGGCGCCGGTGCTGCCGTACCTGCTGCTGGTGCTGATGCTGATCTTCCGCCCGCGCGGGCTGATGGGTACGCGGGAGGGCTAAGCGCAAATGGAACGAGTCATGTCGCAACAACAAGCGTTGCCAGCCAACGATCGCGCGCGAACGATGAAGTTCAAGCCGGTCAACCTCGCACGCTGGCTGATCTGGAGCATCACCGCGCTGGTGATGATCGTGCTGCCGCTCATTTGGCCGCAGGGCTTTGCCATCACGCTGCTCTCGCAGATGGGCATCATGATCATCTTCGCGCTGTCGTACAACATGCTGCTGGGGCAGTCCGGCATGCTGTCGTTCGGCCACGCGGTGTATGCCGGCCTGGGCGCCTTCATGGCGGTGCACCTGCTCAACAAGATCGGCGCCGTGCAGGCGCTGGGCATCGGCGGGCCGCTCGCCGTTGCGCTGTTGCCGATTGCCGGCGGCCTGGGCGGTGCGCTATTCGGCGTGATCTTCGGCTACGTCACCACCAAGAAGTCCGGCACGACGTTCGCCATGATCACGCTGGGTATCGGCGAGATGGTGTTTGCCAGCGCGTTGATGTTTCCGGACTTCTTTGGCGGCGAGGGCGGTGTCTCCACGAACCGCAGCATCGGCGATGCCCTGGCCGGCATCACCTTCGGCCCGGCACGCCAGGTGTATTACCTGATCGCCGCGTGGTGCCTGATTTCAATGGCGCTGATGTACGCCTGGACGCAGACGCCGCTGGGCCGCATCGCCAACGCGGTGCGCGACAACCCTGAGCGCGTGGAGTTCATCGGCTACAACACGCAGCGCGTGCGCTTCCTGGTAGTAATTCTGTCGGCGTTCTTCGCTGGCATTGCCGGCGCGCTGTCGTGCATCAACTTTGAGATCGTGACGGCCGAGAACGTGTCGGCAGTGCGCTCGGGCTCCGTGCTGCTGGCGGCGTTCATTGGCGGCATGGGCAGCTTCTTCGGGCCGATCATCGGCGCGGTGCTCACGGTGTTCTTCACCGTGGCGCTGTCGGGCATCACCAAGGCGTGGCTGCTGTACCTGGGGTTGTTCTTTGTGCTGATGGTCATGTACGCGCCGGGTGGCATCGCCAGCCTCTTGGTCATACATCTGCCGATCCTGCGACGCGGCAAGCTGAAGACGCTCCTGCCAGCTTACGGTTTGGCGATTGTGCCGGCGGTCATCCTGCTGGTCGCGTTGATTTCCACCGTGGAAATGATCTACGCCGTGCAGGACGACGCCTCGGGTGGCGTGGCCACGCTGTTCGGCCTGTCTGTCGAACCGAATACCCTCAAGCCATGGATTGTCACCGCCGCGCTGTGGCTGGTGGGCGCCTTCGGCCTGCGTGCTGCAGCGGGCAAGCTGCGCGCCGCTTGGGACAACGCATTGCAGGAGCCGCAACCATGAGCCAACTGACATCCGGGCCGACCGCCGCGCTCGAGTTGCGCGACGTTCGCAAGCGCTTTGGCGCGACCGAAATCATTCGAGGGGTCAACCTCACCATCGGCAAGGGCGAGCGCCATGCGCTCATCGGCCCGAACGGCGCCGGCAAATCGACCACGTTCAACCTGATCTCGGGCCGCTTCCCGGCCAGCTCGGGCAGCGTGCGCCTGAACGGCGAAGAGATCAGCGGCCTGGCGCCCTTCGAGATCAACCGCAAGGGCCTGTCGCGCAGCTTCCAGATCACCAACATCTTTCATCGCTTGTCGGTGTTCGAGAACCTGCGCTGCGCGGTGCTCTGGTCGCTTGGCTACAAGTATTCGTTCTGGCACAAGCTGGCCGAACTGCGCGACGCACGCGAGCGCGCGGAAGAAGTGCTCGAGCAGATCGGCATGACACATCGGCGTGACGCCGCCGCAGGCCTGCTGACGTACGCCGAGCAACGGGCGCTGGAAATCGGCATCACCATCGCGGGCGGTGCCGACGTGATTCTGCTGGATGAACCCACGGCCGGCATGAGCCGCTCCGAATCCGACCATGCGGTCGAGCTTATCCGCAAGGTCACTGTGGGCAAGACGCTGGTGATGGTTGAGCACGACATGAGCGTGGTGTTTGGCCTCGCCGACCGCATCTCGGTACTCGTCTATGGCGAAGTGATCGCCACCGACACACCCGAAGCCATTCGCAACAACCGGCGCGTGAAGGAAGCCTACCTCGGCACCACGCTGGACGTGAATGAAACCGAATCTGCAGGAGCGCATTGATGGCAACGAATACTCCGATGTTGGAGGTGCGCGACCTGCACGCGTACTACGGCAAGAGCCACATCCTGCAC
>CAJXMR010000151.1 GCA_913056305.1 uncultured Ralstonia sp. | reverse complement strand
TGTCCGGACAATGATTGTGCATACATAAGATGTCCGAACAGACAAGACCCGCCACTGAAGTTGCCGCAGCCGGAGCGTTGTTCCGGGTGGAGGACTACCGCATGTGCGAAAGCGTGGGCTACCTCGTCGGGCGCGCCAAGACGGCGCTGTCCATGGCGATCGAGCAGGAAGTCGCGCAGATGGACGTGACGCACTCCCAGGCCAGTTGCCTGGTGCTGCTCGCCAACGGCCGCTGCCAGACCGCGACCGATCTCGGCCGCGAGCTGAACACCGACATCGGCTCGCTCACCCGCATGCTCAGCCGCATGGAAAAGCGCGGCCTGATCGAGCGCGTGCGCAGCGAATCCGACCGGCGCGTCGTGCATCTGGAGCTGACCGAAGCCGGCCGCGCGCTGGCCGATCGCATGCCGGCAATCTATACACATGTGCTGAACCGTTTCTTCGCCGGCTTCTCGCCGACCGAAGTCCAGATGCTGCGCGGTTTGTTGCAGCGCGTGCTCGACAACGGCGCCGCTACCGAAGGCAGCCGCTTGCGCCCTGCCGACCACTGACGCCGAACCACCAGAACCGCTCCAACGTTTTCGCTCCTCCCGATCGCCTGACACCTCAAACAACATGAACGCCTCGAACTCCGCCCCCCAGGCACTTGGCTCCCGCGGCCGCGCGCAGACGCAATGGCCGGCGCGCCTGGCCGTGGCGCTCTCCGCCATCACGGTGGCCGTGCTGGCAGGCTGCGCCAGCCTCGGCAATTCGCACAGCACGCAGACGCTGACCTCGCCCGAGCACCTGGCCAGCGCGCAAACGCTGCCGTCGCAGGGTGGCCAGTGGCCGTCGATGAACTGGGTCGATCAGTTCAACGACAGCCAACTGCGTGCGCTGGTGGATGAGGCCATCCACGACAACCCGAACCTGCAAGTTGCCTTTGCCCGCGTGCGAGCCTCCCGTGCAATGGCGGACGTGGCGCGCGGCGACCTGTATCCGAGCGTCGGGCTGGAGGCGGAAACGACGCGCCAGCGCCTGTCGTCGTATGACCTATTCGAAGGCACGCCGCTGGGCGGCAACTGGTTCACCGAATCGAAGATCCAGCTGGGCGTGAGCTACGACCTGGACTTCTGGGGCAAGAACCGCTCCGCGCTGGAAGCCGCGCTGTCCGACGACAAGGCGATGGAAGCCGAAAGCCAGGCCGCGAGGCTGATGCTGTCAACCTCGGTGGCACGCACCTACGCCAAGCTGGCCGCACTCTACGCACAACGCGACGTGGCCGAGCGCACCATCGCTCAGCGCAAGGATCTGACCGCGCTCTCTGGCCAGCGCCTGCGCGCCGGGCTGGATACGCAAGTCGAGACCACGCAGGCGCGCGCCAACGTGGCCGCCGCGCAGACCGAGCTGGAGCAGGTGGACGAGCAGATCGCGCTGGCACGCAACCAGCTGGCCGCACTGCTAGGAAAGGGCCCGGACCGCGGCCTGTCCATCGCGCGCCCGACGCTGCTGGCGCAAGCGACGCCCAAGCTGCCGAGCAACCTGACCATCGACCTGATCGGCCGCCGCCCGGATCTCGTGGCGGCGCGCTGGCGCGTTGAAGCCGCGTCGAAGGACATCGACGTGGCCAAGGCGCAATTCCTGCCCGACATCAGCCTGACCGCCTTCCTGGGCCTGGCCTCGATCGCGCCGGAAAACCTGCTGCTGGGCAATTCGCGCCAGCTCGGCATCGGCCCGGCGCTGAAGCTGCCGATCTTCCAGGGCGGCAAGCTGCGCGCCAACCTGCGCGGCAAGTACGCCGGCTACGACGCGGCGGTCGCCAGCTACAACCAGACGCTGACCGAAGCACTGCACGACACCGCCGACCAGGCGACCACGCTGCGCAGCATCGATACGCAAGTCACCATCCAGCGCACCGCCCTGACCGAAGCCGAACGCGCCTACAGCCTGGCTCGCACGCGCTACGGCGCGGGCCTGGGCACGCAGCTCACCGTGCTCAATGCCGAGACCACCGTGCTGCAACAGCGCAAGCTCGCCACCGACCTGCAGGCACGCCGCCTGGACGCGCAGATGGCGCTGATCAAGGCGCTCGGCGGCGGCTACACGGCAGAAGAGCTGCCCGGCGCCAAGCCCGCACAAACGACGACTGGCGAGGCTTCCCTACAAGCACCGTCGCACAGCTGATTTGAATTGAACCGACCGTTCCAACGCATTCTTTCGAGCCAACATCATGAGTGACAACAAGTCCCAAGCCGCTCCGTCCGCTGCCCCCGCGCCGGCAGCTCCTGCGGCCGCCCCGAACGGCAATGGCAACGGCAAGCGCAAGCGCATGCTGACCACGCTGGCCGCCGCCCTGGTGGTGGCCGGTGTCGGCTACGGCCTCTACTGGGGTCTGTATGGCCGCTGGTTCGAGTCGACCGACGACGCGTACGTGCAAGGCAACGTGGTCCAGGTGACGCCGCAAGTCGCCGGCACCGTGGTGGCCATCCGCGCCGACGACACGCAGCTCGTCACCGCCGGCCAGCCGCTGATCGAACTGGACCGCGCCGATGCGCGCGTCTCGCTGGAGCAGGCCGAAGCCGCGCTCGCGCAGACGGTGCGCCAGGTGCGCACGCTGTACTCGAACACCAGCGCCTTCACCTCGTCACTGGCCGCGCGTGAGTCCGATCTCGCCAAGGCGAAGGACGACCTCGCCCGCCGCAAGCAGATCGCCGGCACGGGCGCCGTGTCGCAGGAAGAAATCTCACACGCGCAGACCGCGCTGCAAGCCGCCCAGGCCGCTGTCGATACCGCCAAGGAACAACTGCAAGGCAACCGCGTGCTGACCGAGCAGACCACGCTGGAACGCCACCCGAACGTGCTGCAGGCCGCCGCCAAGGTGCGTGAAGCCTACCTGGGCTATGCGCGTACCAGCCTGCCGGCCTCGGTGACGGGCTACGTCGCCAAGCGCTCGGTGCAGGTCGGCCAGCGCGTCGCCCCGGGCACGCCGCTGATGGCGATCGTGCCGCTGGATCAACTGTGGGTCGACGCCAACTTCAAGGAAGTGCAGGTGCGCCATATGCGCGTGGGCCAGCCGGTCGAGCTGGTGGCCGACGTGTACGGCAGCAGCGTGACGTATCACGGCAAGGTGGTCGGTTTCTCGGCCGGTACGGGCTCGGCGTTCTCGCTGCTGCCGGCGCAGAACGCCACGGGCAACTGGATCAAGGTGGTGCAACGCCTGCCGGTGCGCGTGTCGCTCGACCCGAAGGAGCTGCAGCAGCATCCGCTGCGCGTGGGCCTGTCGATGGAAGCCAAGGTCGACATCCATGACGAAGGCGGCCAGAGCCTGGCCTCCACGCCGGCTGCGTCGCCGCTGGAAACCTCGGTGTACGACCAGGCCGGCAAGGAAGCCGATCAGGTCATCGCCAGCATCATCAACAACAACGCCGGCCGCGGTGCCGCCAACACACCGGGTGCCGGTGGCGTGGTGGCCCCCGCTTCCGCCGCGCGCGCCTCGCAACCCGCACCCAAGGTCTAACGCATGGCAACCGCCGCGCCCCGCCCGCCGCAGCCCCTGACCGGCGCCAAACTGGTGATCGGTACGGTGGCGCTGTCGCTGGCCACCTTTATGAACGTGCTGGATACGTCCATTGCCAACGTGTCGATCCCGGCCATTTCGGGCGACCTGGGCGTGGCGCCGAACCAGGGCACGTGGGTCATCACCTCGTTTGCCGTGGCCAACGCCATCTCGGTGCCGCTCACCGGCTGGCTGACGCAACGCTTCGGGCAAGTGCGCCTGTTCGTCACGTCGGTGCTGCTGTTCGTGCTGGCGTCGTGGGCGTGCGGCATGGCGCCCAACATGGCGACGCTGCTCGCGGCCCGGGTTTTCCAGGGCATGGTGGCGGGGCCGATGATCCCGCTGTCGCAGTCGTTGCTGCTTTCCACCTACCCGCCCGCCAAGAGTTCGATGGCGCTGGCGCTATGGGGCATGACCACGCTGGTCGCCCCCGTCATGGGGCCGATCTTTGGCGGCTGGATCTCGGACAACATGACCTGGCCGTGGATCTTCTACATCAACATCCCGATCGGGCTGGGGGCGGCTTACGCAACCTGGAGCATCTATCGCGAGCGTGAGACGCCAACGCGCGCGCTGCCCATCGACCGCATCGGCCTGGCCTTGCTGGTGCTGTGGGTCGGCTCGTTGCAGCTGATGCTGGACCGTGGCAAGGAGTTGGACTGGTTCAGCTCGGGGGAGATCATCACGCTGGCCGTGTTGGCCGTGGTCGGCCTCGCGTTCTTCCTGGTATGGGAGTTGACTGAAGAACACCCGGTGGTGGACCTGACGCTATTCAAGGGGCGCAACTTCAGCGCTGGGGTGGTCGCCATCTCGGTGGCGTACGGGCTGTTCTTCGGCAACCTCGTCATCCTGCCGCTGTGGCTGCAGACCATCGTCGGCTATACCGCCACCGATGCCGGGCTGATCATGGCGCCGGTGGGCATCTTCGCCATCCTGCTCTCACCCATCATCGGCAAGAACCTGCCGAAGATGGACCCGCGCTGGGTGGCGACGGCGGCGTTCATGGTCTTCGCGCTGGTGTTCTGGATGCGCTCGCACTTCACCACCCAGGTCGACACCTGGACGCTGATGCTCCCCACACTCATCCAGGGCGCGGCCATGGCGATGTTCTTCATCCCGCTGACGACGATCATCCTGTCGGGCCTGCCGCCCGAGCGGATTCCGGCGGCATCGGGTCTGTCGAACTTCGTGCGGATCATGTTCGGTGGCATCGGTACGTCGATCTCGACCACGGTGTGGGACAACCGCTCGGCGCTGCACCATGCGCAGCTGGTCGAACACGCCAACACATACAACCCCGCCTACAGCGCATCGGTTTCGCAATACACGCAGATGGGCATGCCCAACCTGCAGGCCAATGGCGCGATCGAACGTGTGATCTCACAGCAGGCCGCGATGCTCGGCGCCAACGATATCTTCTGGATTTCGTCGGTACTGTTCATCGGGCTGATCGTCTTCATCTGGCTGACCAAGCCGGCCAAGTCGGCGGGCGGCGCGGAGGCGGCGGCTGGCGCGCACTGAAGCCACCACGTAGATTGCAAAAGGGCCACGCAGCGCTGCGTGGCCCTTTTTGCTATGCGAGGTCTCGGCAGGAGGTCACGACCGGCGTCGCCTGCGGCAGCGCACGGCCCAGGCGACTAGCCACGCCACCACCATGATGGCGCCGAGCGTCCCCCACTCCATCAAGCGGCGCAGCGGCGCACCGCTGTCCGGACCGCCCGCGCGCAGTTCCTTGACGTGCGCGGCATCCACCGTTACGGCGGGATTGCCGTACTGGTGCATGACGAACGTCGCCAACTCGGCCACCTGGGCATCGGTCAGCGCATCGCCAAAGCCCGGCATCAGCCTCGCCGCATCGCCGCTGGTGAGGTGGAGCCCTTGCAGGATCACCATCACCAGGTTGTCGGCATTGTCGCGGCCGAGCGTGGAGTTGTGGGCCAGGCTCGGGAAGGCATCGTCCGGCGTGCCGCGGCCGGTGGTCTGGTGGCAGCTCGCGCAGTTCGCGCTGTAGAGTTGGGCGCCAGTCGTGAGCTGCGCGTAGCCCAGCCCCGGCTGCTGGTAGCCGATGCCGGTGTTGACGGCGCGCAGCCCGGCT
This sequence comes from uncultured Ralstonia sp., assembly GCA_913056305.1. Taxonomy (GTDB): domain Bacteria; phylum Pseudomonadota; class Gammaproteobacteria; order Burkholderiales; family Burkholderiaceae; genus Ralstonia. The sequence continues at coordinate 6,023 of CAJXMR010000151.1, read as the reverse complement.
TCGTAGCCGGTGGCGTGCCCGCCAAACGAGAAAGCGGCCTGCGTGTCCGCAGCATTGCGCACCGGCGGCGAATCCTTCAGGTAGACGGCGATCGCGGTGAGGTCTTCCGCGCTCAGGTGCTGCAGGCTGTCCTGGATGGCCTCGGCCATGCCGCCCGCAGCTTGCCCTTTACCCGCCACTGCACCGGTGCGCAGGTACTGCGCAAGCTCCTGCACCGACCAGCCGCCGACGCCGCTGATCGGGTCCGAGGTGATGTTCGGCGCGCGCCAGGGGCCTACCTGCCCGCCCGACAAGGCCAAGCCCTGCTTCTCCGCCATCAGCACGTTGCGCGGCGAATGGCAGGCGCCACAGTGCCCGACGGTGTTGACGAGATACTTGCCGCGATTCCATTGCGGGCTCTTGTCTGCCGACGCCTCGAAGCGCTGCCTGTCGAGAAACAGCAGGTTCCAGCCGAACATCAGCCAGCGCTGGCTGAACGGAAATGCAAGTTGCGTGGCCGGCGGCGCGGTGTCGACGGGCGCGACGCCATGCATGAAGTAGGCGTACAGCGCCTGGATGTCGCCATCGGCGACGCCCGCGTAGGCCGTATACGGCATCGCCGGGTACAGGTGCGCCCCGCGCGCATTGACACCCTCGCGCACTGCGCGGGCAAACTCCGCCTCGGAGTAGTTGCCGATGCCATGCGTCCTGGACGGCGTGATATTGCTGGAGAAGATCTTGCCGAACGGCGAGTCGATCGGCAGGCCGCCCGCCATCGGCCGACCACCGGGTGCGGTGTGGCAGGCGACGCAATCGGCCGCCGTCGCCAGGTAGCGGCCGCGCGCAACCAGATCCGCCTGGGATGATGCTGGTTCGGCCGCCGATGCGGCGCCCGCCACGGCCACCAGCAGCAGGCCGCGCAGGACGGATGAAAGACGTGTCGTGAAAGCCATGATCGCCCCCCTCATCCGCGCGCCAGTTGTGCCTTGACGGTGTCGGCCACGCGCAGCGCAAGTGCCGCGATGGTCAGCGTCGGATTGGCCGTACCGGTGTTGACGAACACCGCGCTCGACGCCACGTACAGGTTGTCCTGCTCGTGCGAGCGGCAATCCTTGTCGACCACCGACGTGTTCGGGTCTTCCCCCATCAGCGCGCCGCCCATCGGGTGATCCTGCGCGGCAAACTTGAGCGGGTCCTTGGCGTCGGGGATGTACGTGATCTCGGTCGCGCCCATGCCCTTGAAGATCGCTTCATACATCTGTAGCGTGCGGCGCGCGCTCTTGCGCGTGTATTCGTCGATGCTGTACCAGACCTTCGGGTATGGGATCCCCAGCATGTCGCGCTTGTCGGACAGCGTCAGGCGGTTCTGCGGGTTGGGCAGCACGGCATGGTGGGTTGACAGCTCCAGCTTGTGCGCCACGCCATGGCGAATCGCGGCATCGAGCTTCTTGCCGACCAGCCCCGAGGCCAGCGCCTGCTGGGCCACCGCGGGGGTCAGGTTGGAATCGTCGATGCGGGTGATGGCGGCGGCCATCTCAGTGCGCCACGGGCCGTCGCGCAGGCTGTCGATGGCGCAGTTGTGCTGCGGCCCCTGCCCCATCCACACCGGTTCACGGCTGATGAACTGCACCTCGGTGCCGGCATGTTCCATCATGCAGCGGCCGACTTGGTCGGTCTTGTTGGCGATGCCGTTGGGGTTCTTGTCGTCCTTGGACATCAGCATCAGCTTGACGCTTTCGATGTTGTGCGCGGCCAGGATGAACACCTTGCCCGTCACGCGGGTCGAGCGCTTGTCCGGATCATAGAAATGCACGGCGACGACCTTCTGGTTGGCCGCATCGGTTTCGATCCGGTAGACAACGGAATTTTCCATGACGCGCGCCCCAGCCTTCTCGGCCTTGATGACGCTCTCCATGGCGTTGTACATCGCGCCAATCGGGCAGATCGGCATGCAGTTGTTGTTGCCCGCGCACGTGGGCCGGCCATCGTAGGGGCGCGTGTTGCGTGCCTCGGGTTCATGCACGACGCGGTAGTCGGTGTGCCGGGCGACGACGTCTGCCAGCACCTTGCTCGGATACGTCCACGGCATCTTCTCCATCGGATACGGCTGCTTGCGCGGCGAGCCGAGGTCCTCCGCACCGCGCGATGGGTCCGGACCGCACACGCCCATCTCCAGCTCGGCGCGGTAGTAGTACGGCTCGAGGTCGTCATAGCTGATCGGCCAGTCACGGCCCACGCCATAGCGCGAGTGCAGGCGGAAATCGTTGGGCAGGTGGCGCCACGCGCAGCCTGCCCAGTGCCACGTCGTGCCGCCGACCAGCCGCAGGTAGTCGGTCTGGTAGGCGTCGCCGTCGGGGCCATCGACCTGCAGGTAGTCCAGGCTCGCGCCATCCACGCCGTTGAACGGCGCCAGCGCCCAGGGCTTGGGCGGATACGGCGTGGTCAGCGCACGCGTGGTGGCGGGGGCATTGCGGAAGTTCTCGACGATCTCGCCACGCGTTACGCGCGGGCCGGCGTCGAGCACCAGCACCGACAGGCCGGCACGGGCAAGTTCCAGCGCCGACAGGCTGCCGGCCACGCCGGCGCCGACGATCACCACGTCGGCGGAGAGTTGTTTGTCGCTCATGGGGTTGGGTTCAGGAGGCTTCGGGTCGGATGTTGGGCGCGCGTGTCCCTTCAGCTGCCGTTCAGCTGCGGTGCGGTGGCTCGAACGACACCCAGTGCAGCGGCCCGCCGTGGACGTAGCTCGGCGGGCTCAGGACATCGGCGGTCGACCGGTACATCAGCGCGCCGGCATAGGCGAAGGTCCGGGCCCCGACGATGCCGAGGTACCAGGCGGACACGATCTGGTTGAGCGTCTTGCGCAGCGCCTGCTCCCCGCTGGCATCCAGCGCCTGCGCCAACGACTCGACCGTCGTCGGGGGCAGCGTGCCGATGCGGTGTGCCAGCTCACGCAGATGGCCGTCAAACGCTGCATCGGCGCGCTGGAGGGCGGCATGCAGTGCGCGCCCGGTCAGTACATCGAGCGGGCCGTCCACGGCCACATGCGAGACCCGCATGAAATCGTCGTCATACGTGTCTTGCGCGATGGCGGCATGCATGGATGCGGGCGCCATGACAGCCAGCGCGGCTGTCGACACCGCACGCAGCAGGAAGGTGCGGCGGGACGTGGCGAACGACGGCGATGCGGCATCCGCCGCAGGCAGGGAGGTGGGTGTCACGGGGGCAGACTCCATCCAGTCCGGGATACGCGTATCCCGTTCTTCTTGTGGGGTCGCCGACTATAAAGTGCTGCGATTTAGACGATCGCAACATCTGATGGAAAAAGCGTTGAAACTGGTGCCGGTGCGCGCCCCGCTCGGCGGCGATCAATTCGTACGATTGCCGCTGTGGAGGGCGCACCGCCTGCTTGCTATGGTGGGCGCCTTAACCGGAGCACACCATGCATGCATTTGACCTGTGCGATCGCGTCGCCATCATCACCGGCGGTAACGGCGGCATTGGATTGGGCATCGCCACCGGCCTTGCGCGGGCCGGCGCTGCGGTCGTCCTGGCTGGACGCAACCATGACAAAGGCCAAGCCGCTGCCGGGCAACTACAGAAGATGGGATTGCAGGCGTGCTTTGTTCAAGCCGACGTGACCGATCCCACCGCCTGTCGTGCACTCGTGCAAGCGGCGGCAGCACAGTTCGGTCGCGTGGACATTCTCGTCAACAACGCCGGCATGACTGTCCGAAAACTGGCACACGATTGCACACCGGAAGACTGGCAGCGCGTGATGAACAGCAACACAAGCGGCGCTTTCTATTGCGCGCAGGCGGTCTATCCGGAACTCTTGAAAGTGGGCGGCGGCAAAATCATCAACATCGGCTCGATGATGTCGATCTTTGGGGCCACCTATGCGGCGCCCTACGCTGCCAGCAAGGGGGCCATCGTTCAGTTGACGCAGGCGTTGGCGGTGGAATGGGCCCCGCAACACATCCAGGTCAATGCGATCTTGCCAGGGTGGATCGACAGCGAGCTGACGCACACCGCTCGCGAGACATTCCCCGAGCTTGAGGCTGGCGTCAAACGGCGCACCCCGGCTGGCCGCTGGGGCACGCCGGCAGACTTGGCCGGCACCGCCGTGTTCCTGGCCAGCCGCGCATCAGATTTCGTGACGGGCGTAGCCATTCCGGTCGACGGCGGCTACGCGGTGCAGGGGTAAGGTCGCCGCCGGTATGCTTGCAACACGCGCTCAGAGATGCACGAGCCGCTCGGGCCGCAGCACGCCACTCTGCCAGGCCGCCACGCCGAGCAGCGACGCCGCCGCATCGCCGCGCACGCCGTAGACGCGCACCTGATCGGCGTTCGGCAAAGCCAGTTGCAGCGGCAAGCGCTGGCCATGCAGGAAGCGGCGACTCTCTTCGGCGTCCAGCTCCACGCGCGGCAAGGTCTGCAGCAGCGCGTCAACCGGGGCAAGCATGGCACCGCGTTCGACCTCAGGCGTCGCCTCCAGCGAATCGAGCATCACCGCGCCATCGAGCGTCAGATTGCCCACCTGCGTACGGCGCAGCGCGACCAGATGCGCGCCGCAGCCCAACGCCTCGCCGATGTCCTCGCCCAGCGTGCGGATGTAGGTGCCCTTGCTGCATGCCACGCGCAGCGTGACAGTGGGGGCCACCGACTCCAGATCGGTTGCCAGCACATCGATGGCGTGAATCGTCACGCGACGCGCGGCGCGTTCCACCGTCTGTCCGGCGCGCGCGTATTCGTACAACGGCTTGCCGTCCTTCTTCAGCGCCGAGTGCATCGGCGGCACCTGGTCGATCTCGCCGACGAAGCGTTCGATCGCAGCCTGAAGCTGCGCGGGCGTGACCGACACCGGCCGCTCACTCAGCACCTCGCCTTCCGCATCCGCCGTACTGGTCTTGATGCCGAGGCGCACAACCGTCTCATACGTCTTGTCGGCGTCGAGCAAATCCTGCGAAAACTTGGTCGCCTCGCCAAAGCACAGCGGCAACAGCCCCGTCGCCAGTGGATCGAGCGTGCCGGTATGCCCGGCCTTCTTGGCCCACAGCAGGCGCTTGGCGCGGATCAGCGCGTCATTGCTCGACCAGCCGATCGGCTTGTCCAGCAGCAGCACGCCATGCACGTCACGACGCGGCGGTTTTGCCGGTTGGGGCGGGCGTTGCTCGGCCATCGTCAGTCGTCTTTGGCGCGCGTGGCGTTGGCTTCGTCGATCAGGCGCGACATTTCGATGCCACGCTCGAGCGAGCCGTCAAAGTGGAAATGCAGCGTCGGCACGGTGTGGATATGCAGGCGCTTGAACAGCAGCGAGTGCAGGTAGCCGGCCTTCTCGTTCAGGATGGCGGCGGCGGCTTCCGGCTCGGCGCCCAGCACGGTGAAGTAGATCTTGGCGTGCGCATAGTCGGGCGTAAGCGCTACGGATTGCACCGTCACCAGTCCCATCGCCGGGTTCTTGATTTCGCGCTGGATCAGCTCGGCCAGATCGCGCTGGATCTGGTCGGCGATGCGCAGGTTGCGGCCCGAGGCCGATCCCGCTTTCTTCGGCATAGTGTGTTCCTCGATACAACGGGCGCGCGGCATGCGCCTGCGCCCAAAAGACAAAACGGTGGCGCGGGACGCGCCCGGGCCACCGTCGCAAAAGCAAGCCGGACACCGCAGCGTCCGGCTACCGCATTACAGCGTACGCGCCACCTCGGTGATCTCGTAGATCTCCAGGTGATCGCCTTCCTTGACGTCGTTGAAGTTCTTGATCGACAGGCCGCATTCGAAGCCCTGCTTCACTTCCTTCACGTCGTCCTTGAAGCGCTTGAGCGAATCCAGCTCGCCCGAGAAGATGACCACGTTCTCGCGCAGCACGCGCACCAGCGAGTTCCGCTTGACGATGCCGTCCAGCACCATACAACCCGCCACCGCGCCAACCTTCGGCACGTGGAAGACCTGGCGCACCTCGACGGTACCCGTGGTCTCTTCGCGCTTCTCCGGCGACAGCATGCCCGACATCGCCGCCTTCACCTCATCCACAGCGTCATAGATGA
>CAJXMR010000150.1 GCA_913056305.1 uncultured Ralstonia sp. | reverse complement strand
AGCGGGTTCATCAACCTTCCGCGACACGGCTTGACCGGTTAGCGGATCGCAAACTTTGTATCGCCTGAAATCATCTGGTCGGACCGGGTCGCGCATGGCGGAAAAAGGCACCGAGACAGCTTTTACAGACAAGTTGTGCGGGAAGGACCTAAAGTCTTCGCGGACGGAAGCATAGCACGTTTATAAGCAATATTCTGATTCGTTGACGTGACAAAGAAGCGTTGTTCTGGCACGTCAAGGGCGCCATTTCAGGCGCCGCTTGCATCACATTCAGGCGGGCGAAATTCGATCAACCCAATCGGTGATCAAGCCGTCCAAACCCGCGCCCCACAGCAGTTGCGCGCGCGCCACGTCGTTGACGGTGTAGCAGGAGACGCGAAAGCCGGCAGCATGCGCGGCGGCGATGATCTCGGGCGTCAGTTCGCGGTGGTTGGCATCGAGCGCCACGCAGTCCAGCGCGCGCAGCCGGTCGAGCCAGTCTGCGGGCAGCTTGTCGAGCAGCAGCGCGCGGGGCAGTTCCGGGGCGGCATCGCGTGCGGCAGCCAGCGCCGCTTCCGAGAACGACGACAACAGTGGTGGCACGTCAGCGCCGGCCCACAGCGTACGGGCATCCAGCGCGACGGCTGCACCGGTGCGCCACTCCGCCCCCGGCACCGGCTTGATCTCGATATTGGCCAGGAAATTGTTGGCGCGCAGGTAGCGGGCGATGGCCGCCAGCGTCGGCACCGGCTCACCGGCATAGGTGGGGCTGTGCCAGCTGCCGGCGTCCAGCTGGGCGAGCTGGCTGAGCGACAGCGCGTCAATCCGCCCGTGACCGCTGGTGGTGCGGTCCAACGTGGCATCGTGCAGCAGCACCGCCACCCCGTCGCCCGACAGCTTCACGTCGAACTCGAACATGCGGTAGCCGAACGAGGCGCCATGGCGGAACGCCGCCAGCGTGTTCTCCGGTGCCAGCTTGCCGGCGCCTCGATGGGCGATGGCGCGCGGATACGGCCAGGCCGGCAAGGCGCGTGCGTCGCTCATGCCAGCGCCTCGATGCGGCGGGTGGTCTGCGGGTCGAACCAGTGCAGATGGTCGGCCGAGGCAGTAATGGGCAGCTTGTCGCCGGCCTTCACGTTGGCGTGCGGTTCGAGGCGGACCACGATCGGGTGGCCTGCCAGCGCGCCGTAGGCAAACGCATCCGCGCCGAGCGCCTCGACCACGCGCACGTCGACATGGGCGATGGCCTGATCAGCGGTGCACGGCTCGATGTGTTCGGGGCGCAGCCCCATCAGCGCATGCTCAGGCAGGTGCAGGCCCATCGGGAGGTGGCCGAGCGAGGCGGACTCATTGCCCTCCTTCGCGCCGTCGACGCGGATCTGCGCGCCCTCGCCCGCTTGGCGCGACACCGGCACGAGGTTCATCGGCGGCGAACCGATGAAGCCGGCCACGAACGTGCTGGCCGGGCGCGAGTACACCTCCAGCGGCGTGCCGATCTGCTCGACGCGACCACCGTTGAGCACCATCATGCGGTCGGCCAGCGTCATGGCCTCGACCTGATCGTGCGTGACGTACAGGCTGGTCGTGCGCAGGCGACGGTGCAGCTCCTTCAGCTCCAGGCGCATCTGCACGCGCAGCTTGGCGTCGAGGTTCGAAAGCGGCTCGTCAAACAGGAACACAGCCGGCTCACGCACGATGGCGCGGCCCATCGCCACACGCTGGCGCTGGCCGCCCGAGAGCTGGCGCGGCTTGCGCTCTAGCAGCTTGTCGAGTTCGAGAATGCCGGCGGCCTGCTGCACGCGCGCCTGGATCTCGGTCTTGGGCAGGCCGCGAATCTTCAGGCCATACGCCATGTTGTCGAACACGCTCATGTGCGGATACAGCGCGTAGTTCTGGAACACCATCGCGATATCGCGTTCGGCCGGTTCCAGCTCGTTGACGACGCGCTCGCCGATCCACACCTCGCCTCCGGTGATGGGCTCCAGGCCCGCCACCATGCGCAGCAGCGTGGATTTGCCGCAGCCCGACGGCCCGACGATGACGATGAACTCCCCATCGCCGATCTCCATGTCGATACCGTGCACGACCTGGAGGTTGGCGTAGTGTTTCTGGACGTTGCGTAGAGACAGTTTTGCCATTTCTAATCTTCTTTAGAGACCGTTGCAAAATGAAGCGAAGCGGTTCTGGCGGTTCAGCGCCGACGCTGACAGTACAAGCAGTACGGCAAGGAGGCGCTGGGCCGTCAGAATCATTTTTCAGCGGTCTCTTATTTTTCGGTTTCGACGAGGCCCTTTACAAACCACCGCTGCATGCCGATCACCACCAGCGCCGGCGGCAGCATGGCCAGCATGACGGTGGCCATCAGCAGATTCCAGTCGGTGGCGGAATCGCCGGAGCGTGAGATCATCTGGGTCACGCCCAGCACGATCGGGGTCATGTTCTTTTCGGTCGTGATCAACAGCGGCCAGAGGTACTGGTTCCAGCCGTAGATGAACTGGATCACGAACAGCGCCGCAACGCTGGTGCGCGAGAGCGGCAGCACCACGTCCCAGAAGAACTTGAGCGGCCCCGCGCCGTCGATGCGCGCCGCTTCGGCCAGCTCGTCCGGAATCGTCAGGAAGAACTGCCGGAACAGGAACGTGGCGGTGGCCGAGGCGATGATCGGAATCGTCAGGCCGAAGTAGCTGTTCAGCATGCCGAGGTCCGACACCACCTTGTACGTGGGCAGGATCCGCACCTCCACCGGCAGCATCAGCGTGACGAAGATCAGCCAGAAGAAGGTCTTGCGCAGCGGAAAGCGGAAATAGACGATCGCGAAGGCCGAGATGATGGAGATCGCGATCTTGCCCAGCGAGATGCCCAGCGCCATGATCAGGCTGTTCATCAGCATGGTGCCCACCGGCGTGGCCGAGTTACCCATGCCGTGCGTGAGCACTTCGCGGTAGTTGTCGATCAGGTGCGGGCCGGGGATCAGCGTCATCGGCGCCTGCAGCACCTGCTCGGTCGTCAGCGACGACGCGACGAAGACCACGTACACCGGAAAGGCGACGATCACCACGCCGAGGATCAGCACGACGTGGGTGAGGAAGTCCAGGAATGGACGGCGTTCAATCATGGTCCTTATGCCCTCCCTTTTAGTATTGGACTTTGCGTTCGACGTAGCGGAACTGGACGATCGTCAGCACGATCACCAAGCCCATCAGGATCACCGACTGCGCCGCCGAACCGCCGATGTCCAGGCCGCGCACGCCGTCCTGGTACACCTTGAAGACCAGCGTCTCGGTCGCCTTGAACGGCCCGCCCTGCGTGACCGAATCGATGATGGCGAAGGTATCGAAGAACGCGTAGACGACGTTCACCACCATCAGGAAGAAGGTCGTGGGCGACAGCAGCGGGAAGACGATCGACCAGAAGCGCTTCCACGGCCCTGCGCCGTCAATGGCCGCCGCCTCGATCAGCGACTTCGGGATGCTCTGCAACCCCGCCAGGAAGAACAGGAAGTTGTAGCTGATCTGCTTCCATGCCGCGATCACGACGACCAGGAACATCGCCTGCTCGCCATTGAGCACGTAGTTCCACTCCACGCCCATCTTGCGGATCACGAACGACACGATGCCCAGCGACGGGTTGAACAGGAAGCTCCACAGCACGCCCGCCACGGCCGGTGCGATGGCATACGGCCAGATCAGCAGCGTCTTGTAGAACGTGGCGCCGCGCAGCGCGCGATCGGCAAAATACGCCAGCGCCAGCGAGGTGCCCAGGCCGACGAAGGTCACGCCGATGGCGAACACCGCCGTGGTCTTGAATGAGCCAAGGTAGTTCGGATCGCCCAGCAGGTCGTGGAAGTTCTCCAGCCCGACAAAGTCGAGGTTGATGCCGAAGGCGTCCTGCCGCAACAGCGACTGGTACAGCGCTTGGCCCGCCGGCCAGAAGAAGAACACCAGGGTGACGATGATCTGCGGGGCCACCAGCGCATAGGGCAGCCATCGCGATCGGAACACAACGCGTTTTTCCATAGGGGAATCTCAAAACGCACCGCCGGCCTGCGCATGCACGCAAGGCCGGCGGATGACTGCGAGCGCAGGGGAGCGCTTATTCCTTGACGGTCTTCTCGAAGCGGGCGAGCAGCTCGTTGCCGCGCGCCACGGCGCTATCCAGCGCTTCCTTCGGCGACTTCTTGCCGGCCCAGACGGCTTCCAGCTCTTCGTCGATCACCGAGCGGATCTGCGGGAAGTTGCCCAGACGGATGCCGCGCGACTTCTCGGTCGTCTTGACGATCATCTGCTTGACGGCCACGTCGGCGCCCGGGTTCTTGTCGTAGTAACCGGACTTCTTGGTCAGCTCATACGCTTCCATCGTGACAGGCAGGTAACCGGTCGACTGGTGCCAGTCGGCCTGGATCTCCGGGCGCGACAGGAAGGTGAAGAACTTGGCGACGCCCTTGTACTCCTCGACCTTGTGGCCGCCCATCACCCACAGCGACGCACCGCCGATAACGGTGTTCTGCGGAGCGCCCGCCACGCCGGCTTCGTACGGCAGCGGTGCCGGGCTGAAGGCGAACTTGGTGCCCACGCCCTTGCGGATGTTCGCCAGCGCCGCCGACGAGCCCGTGTGCATGGCGCACTCACCCGCGATGAACTTCGCCTTGGGCTCGTCCTTGCGGCCGGCGTAGGTGAAGTAGCCCTTCTTCTCCATGTCGAGCAGGTGCTCGATGTGCTGCACGTGCAGCGGCGAGTTGAAGACCAGGCGCGCCTTCGGGCCGCCGAAGCCATTGTTCTCGCTGGCGAACAGCACGTTGTGCCAGGCCGAGAAGCTCTCGAGCTGCACCCACGACTGCCAGTCGGTCGTGTAGCCGCACTGGAAGCCGGCGGCCTTCAGCTTGGCCGCGTCGATGGCGACGTCCTGCCACGTTGCGGGCGGCTTGTTCGGGTCAAGGCCGGCCTTCTTGAAGGCGTCCTTGTTGTAATACATGATCGTCGTCGAGCTGTTGAACGGGAACGACAGCATCTCGCCCTTGTTCGACGTGTAGTAACCCGCCACGGCCGGCACGTAGGTCTTCGGGTCGAACTTCTCGCCGGCGTCCTTCATGACCTTGGCCACCGGCACAATGGCGCCCTTGGCGTTCATCATCGTTGCCGTGCCCACTTCGAAGACCTGCAGGATGGCCGGGGCATTGCCGGCGCGGAAGGCCGCGATGCCAGCCGCCAGCGATTCGTCATACTGGCCCTTGTAGACCGGCACGATCTTGTAGTCGGACTGGCTGGCGTTGAACTTGTTGGCGATGTCATTCACCTTGTCGTTCAAGGCGCCTTCCATCGAATGCCACCACTGGATTTCGGTCACGGCGTACGCGCCCTGCGCAAACGTACACGCGGCCAGCACGGCCACTGCCCCCGCAATCTTCTTGATCGTCATCGTTTCTCCTCGGTTACGACGTCCTGGCGGGCTCGCTAGCCGGCCCACGGCGCGCCGACTCTATATGAAGAGCCGGTAACTTTTATGACAGCGGGATGTTACTTGCCTTTCTGTCACAAAGAAATTGGTAAATCCCTCCAAGGTTTGTTGCGAAAGCGCCGTTAGAATGAATTGAAGACGACTCTTTTTGCAGCCGCAGCATGCTCGCACCGCCCACCACGCCTGCCTCCGCAGACTCGCCCGACACCACGCCCGCCATCGCTGTCCGACGCGTTCCGCTTGCGCTGCATCAACTCTCGGATGATGCGCTGCGACAAGTGACCGGCGTGTTCACCGATGTCGATGGCACGCTGACCACGCGCGGCAAGTTGCCCGCGCAGGCCTACTCTGCCCTGGAGCGGCTGCATCGTGCGGGCGTCAAGGTCGTGCCCGTGACGGGCCGGTCGATTGCCTGGTGCGAGGTCATCACGAGGCTCTGGCCCGTCGATGCCGTGATCGGCGAGAACGGCGCCTTCGCCATGCGCATCGATTCGCGCGGGCACCTCGCCACCGATTTCGTCGACGACGCGCAGACCCGCGCGCGCAACCTCGAGCGCATCCGCGAGATCGGCGCCGAGATCCTGCGCGCGGTGCCCGGCGCCGCGCTCGCCACCGACCAGGCCTGGCACGCCGCCGACCTGGCCGTCGACCACGCCGAGCAGGTCCCGCCGCTGCCGGAGGCTTCCGTCCAGCACATCGTCGACATCATGCGCACGCACGGCATGCATGCGACGGTCAGCTCCATCCACGTCAACGGCTGGTTCGGCCGGCACGACAAGCTGAGCGCCAGTATTGCGCTGGCGCGGCGCGCCTTCGCGCTCGACCTGCATGCCGAGCGCGAGCACTGGCTGTTCGTGGGCGATTCGGCCAACGATGCGGCGATGTTCGAGTTCTTCCCGCTGTCGGTGGGTGTGGCCAACGTGCTGGACGTGATCGACACGCTGCCGGTGCCGCCGGCATACCTCACCTCGCAGGAAGGTGGCGGCGGCTTTGCCGAAGTGGCCGAGCGCATTCTTGGGGCGCGTGCCCCTGCCCTGCCCGCTCCGCGCACCTGAGCAGCCCTTCCGGCACCCCCGCGGCAACCCTTCTGCGCCCATCCAGGGCATGGGGGGGCACACGCGGCCGCCACCCAGCGGCCATCGCATGTATTCGCTCCTGCACGCGGCACGTTAATTGCGCCACGTTAGTGCGCTGCACCGATTCGTGTCACGCCGACGCCTCATCGTGGTGCGCGTGGCGTGCGGCGCTCCTTTCCCCACCCGACAGGAGCCTCTCATGCAAACCCAGAAACTACGCCAACGGCTGCAGCACGCCGAGCTCACCATCGCCGAGCTGTCGCAGCTGTGCTTGTCGCAACAGGGCGTGCCCACCGCGCTCAAACAATCGATCGTGCAGTTGGATGAACAGGCGCGCCAATGGCACGCCAAGCTCGAAGTCACGCAGGATACGCAGTCCCTCACCGAGGCCATCGCCGAACTCGAGGCCGCGTGCGGCCGCACCAAGATGGCCTGCCAAGGCGCCGGCAAGATCGAGCACAGCGTCTACAGCGCCGTCATGCACACTCACCAGGAGCTGTCGCGCCTGAAGCACCATCTGCACTGAGCGGGCAAAAAAAGGGCGGATTCCCTGTTCGGAAATCCGCCCAATCCCAATCGCCAAGCTCGACGATATCCGGTTGAACTGGCCTCGCTGACACGCGTCAGTCGAAGCCGAGCTCCTGCAATTTGCGCGTGATGGTGTTGCGGCCGATGCCCAGGCGTGTAGCGGCCTCGACGCGCCGGCCGCGCGTGACACCCAGGGCGGCTTCCAGGATGGCCTTCTCGAAGCGGCGGGTCAGTGCGTCCATCACGTCGGGCTGGCCGGCTTCCAACATGGCCTTGGCCTCACCGGCCAGCGCGCGTTCCCAGCCTGCGGTCGCGGAAGCGCCGGCTGCGGTGCCGCCTGCCAGCGCGTGCACCTCGGCCGCAGGGGCCACGCCGTATGGCTCGCCACCGTAGGACGGCTCGCCGACGAAGGCCGAGCGCGTCGTCTCGGTCGCGCCGGGCAGCGACTGGCTGCCGCCGTGCACGAGGTCGTACGGCAGGTCCTTGATTTCGATCATCTGCGCCGGCGCCATCACGGTCAGCCAGTTGCAGAGGTTCTCCAGCTGGCGCACGTTGCCCGGAAACGGCAGCGTGGCGATATGCGCCAGCGCGTCGTCCGACATGCGCTTGGGCTCGACGCCCAGCTCCTTCGCGCTCTTCTGCAGGAAGTGGCGCGCCAGCAAGGTGATGTCTTCCGGCCGCTCGCGCAGTGCCGGCAGGCGCAGGCGGATGACGTTCAGGCGGTGGAACAAGTCCTCGCGGAACAGGCCATCCTTGACGCGCGTTTCCAGGTTCTGGTGCGTGGCCGCGATGACGCGCACGTTGGCCTTGAGCGGGTTGTGGCCGCCCACGCGGTAGAAGTGCCCGTCCGACAGCACCCGCAGCAGGCGCGTCTGCAGGTCGAACGGCATGTCGCCGATTTCATCGAGGAACAGCGTGCCGCCCTCGGCCTGCTCGAAGCGGCCGCGGCGCATGGTCTGCGCGCCGGTGAAGGCGCCGCGCTCATGGCCGAACAGTTCGGATTCGAGCAGGTCCTTCGGGATCGCCGCCGTGTTCAGCGCGATGAACGGACCGCTCGCACGCGGGCTGTGCTTGTGCAGCGCGCGCGCCACCAGCTCCTTACCCGTACCGGATTCCCCGGTGATCAGCACCGTCACGTTGGACTGCGACAGCCGCCCGATCGCGCGGAACACGTCCTGCATGGCCGGCGCCTGGCCGAGAATCTCGGGCGCATCGCCTAGGCGGTCGTCGATCTCCTCCTCGCGCAGGCTTTCTTCCAGCGCGCGGCGGATCAGCTCGACCGCGCGATCCACGTCGAACGGCTTGGCGAGGTATTCGAAGGCGCCGCCCTGGAACGCCGCCACGGCGCTGTCCAGATCTGAGTACGCGGTCATGATGATGACCGGCAGCCCCGGATGCTTGGCTCGAATGGTCTGCAGCAGGTCCAGCCCCGAGCCGCCCGGCATGCGCACATCCGAGATCAGCACTTGCGGCGTTTCTTCGTCCAGCGCGTTGAGCGCATCGCGGACGTTGGTGAAGCTGCGCGAGAGCAAGCTCTCGCGTGCCAGCGCTTTTTCGAGGACCCAGCGGATGGATTGATCGTCGTCGACTATCCAGATTGGCTTCATGTGTTGGTTCGTCTGCTTGACTTCGTCTCGCCTGAGCCCCTGGTGTCGCCGCCGTTTCAATGCAGCGGCACCAGGATGCGGAAATCGGTCAGGCCCGGCCTGCTCTCGCATTCGATCAGGCCATCGTGCTGCTGCACGAAAGTCTGCGCGAGTGTCAGGCCCAGCCCGCTTCCCCCCTCCCGTCCGGACACGAGCGGGAAGAAAATCCGCTCGCGAATGTCCTCTGGGATACCAGGACCGTTGTCCACCACATGCAAGTCCAATGCCAGCTTGTAAAGACGCTTTGCAATCGTGACTTGCCGGGCGACACGCGTGCGCAGGATGATCTCGGCATCGCCCTGCGCGATACGGGAGCCGAGCGCATGCGCCGCGTTGTGGACGATGTTGAGCACCGCCTGGATCAGCTGCTCCTTGTCGCCGCGGAACTCGGGCAGGCTGGCGTCGTAGTCGCGCACGATGCGCAGGCCCTGCGGAAACTCCGCCAGCACCACCGAGCGTACGCGCTCCAGCACCTCGTGGATATTCACGTCGCCCACGATATGCGGGTGCCGGTGCGGCTCGAGCAGGCGGTCAACCAGCGTCTGCAGCCGGTCGGATTCCTTGATGATGACCTGGGTGTACTCGCGCAGCGAGCGCTCGGGCAGCTCGAACTCGAGCAGTTGCGCCGCGCCACGGATGCCCCCCAGCGGGTTCTTGATCTCGTGCGCGAGGTTGCGGATCAGCTCCTTGTTGGCGGAGGTGAGGTCCAACAGGCGCTCCTCGCGCTCGCTGCGGATCTTCTGCTCGTTGGGCAGCAGCTCCAGCAGCACGCAGCCCGGCGCAAAGTCGATCGCCCCCACCACCGCGTGCGCATGCAGCGGCTCATGGCCGGGCCGCTCCAGCGATACGTCACGCCGCTTGGCGTCGAACTGACGGCCAGCCACGGTGGCGATCATCTCCGCCAGTTCGGAGGGGTCGGCAAACAGTTCATGCAGCGACATCTCCACCAGTTGGCGGCGAGACACTGCCAGCGAGGCTTCAGCGGCGGGATTGGCGTAGAAGATCGTCAGCGCCGGATGGCGGACGAAGAGGACGGGGTTGGGCACGGCATCGAGCCCGGGGTACGACGGCGGCGCGCTGTGCGAGAAAGGGATGGGCGGCATCGCCGGCGGCCCATCGATGCTTTCGCCGGCAGGCACTTCCAGGCCGGCGGCGGACGGCGCGGGTGGCGTCGTCTGTTCCTGGTCATCGCGGCGGACCGCTTTGCGGATCAGTCGACGCATCACTCAGCTACTCCTTTAGGTTGCCCAGCTCCCGGCGGATGGAATCGACATTGGCTTGGCTGCGCTCGATGTCGCTCTTCAACTGCGCGGTGCGGTCCAGATACTTCTGATAGTTACGTTCATTGCCCTGGCGCTCGGGCTGGCCGTTGTTGTATTCGGCCTGCAACCCCTGGAGCTTGCGCTCCTCGTCTGCCAGTTCCGCTTCCAGCACGCGGCGGCGCTCGCCGTCGCGGTTCTTCTGCGTTGCGTTGTCCACACGCGGGAAGCCGCCCGTGTCGGCCGGCGCCTGCGCGGCGCCTGCGCTACGCGGGCTGCGCGTGCCCGGCACCGTCACCACGTCGGGCAGCGTCAGCTTCTTGCAGCCCTTCGTGTTGCCGCTGTTGCGGTACTCCGGCACGCCGTTCGGGCCGGTACACAGGTAAACGTCATCGGCGTGCGCGGGCGCCTGCACGGACAGGAGCCCAAGCACCGCCATGGCGGCAAGCAGTCCGGATGCGATGCGTGGGGCGGGACGGAACATGAGATGGAACCTGGCTGAAACGTCGATCGGGCGCCGGAATCCGGCGGACGCTCATTCTAGCCACAAAATCCCGCTCCACAAAAAGGATGGGCAAGGAAAAGGGCGACTCGCGCCGCCCTTCCCCTCACAACCGTCTCGTCGCCCCGACACATCGCACGGGGCGCTCGCTTTTTACAGCGAGTAGTACATGTCGAACTCGATCGGGTGCGTGGTCATGCGGAAACGCGTGACTTCTTCCATCTTCAGCTCGATGTAGGCGTCCAGCATCGAGTTGGAGAACACGCCGCCACGGGTCAGGAACTCGCGATCCTTGTCCAGGTACTCGAGGGCCTGATCCAGGCTCGAGCACACGGTCGGGATCTTTGCATCCTCTTCCGGCGGCAGGTCGTACAGGTTCTTGTCGGCGGCTTCGCCCGGGTGGATCTTGTTCTGCACGCCGTCCAGGCCGGCCATCAGCATGGCCGAGAAGGCCAGGTACGGGTTGGCCAGCGGGTCCGGGAAGCGCGCTTCGATGCGGCGGCCCTTCGGGTTGGCAACGTACGGAATGCGGATCGAGGCCGAACGGTTACGAGCCGAGTAAGCCAGCTTGACCGGTGCTTCGAAGCCCGGCACCAGACGCTTGTACGAGTTCGTGCCCGGGTTGGTGATGGCGTTCAGCGCGCGAGCGTGCTTGATGATGCCGCCGATGTAGTACAGCGCGAATTCCGACAGGCCGGCGTAACCGTTGCCTGCGAACAGGTTCTGGCCGTCCTTCCACACCGATTGGTGGATGTGCATGCCCGAACCGTTGTCGCCCACGACCGGCTTCGGCATGAAGGTAGCCGTCTTGCCGTAGGTGTGCGCCACGTTCTGCACGACGTACTTCAGGACTTGCGTCCAGTCAGCGCGCTGCACCAGCGTCGAGAACTTCGTGCCGATTTCGTTCTGGCCCTGGCCAGCCACTTCGTGGTGGTGCACTTCAACCGGGATGCCCAGCGATTCGAGGATCAGGCACATTTCCGAGCGCATGTCCTGGAACGTGTCGACCGGAGCGACCGGGAAGTAGCCGCCCTTCTTGCCCGGACGATGGCCGGCGTTGCCGTGTTCGAATTCCTTGCCCGACGACCACGGGGCTTCTTCGGAATGGATCTTCACGAAGCAGCCTTGCATGTCGACGTTCCAGGTCACGCCGTCGAAGATGAAGAATTCGGGTTCCGGACCGAAGAAGGCGGTGTCGCCCAGGCCGGAGCTCTTCAGGTAGGCTTCAGCGCGCTTGGCGAT
>CAJXMR010000149.1 GCA_913056305.1 uncultured Ralstonia sp. | reverse complement strand
GGAATCATAATCCGCAGGTCCGGGGTTCGAGTCCCTGATTCGCCACCAAATACCAAAAAGCCCTGCTTCGGCAGGGCTTTTTGCTTTTCTGGCGCCGATCTTTTCTGGCGCCGATCAACCGGCGCGCCTCTGCCCGGCCCACCTCACATCAGCGCCAGGGTCTCCAGCACGAAGTCCTTGATATCCCGGCGCGTCTCTTCGGGCATCCGCGAGAATTCCAGGCCGTAGACAAACCGCGCGCCCTCCTGCCGCCGATTGCGCACCTCGACGGACACCGTGATGGGGCGCTCACGGTTGTCGATGGTCAGGTTGACCGTGAGCCTCGCGCTCTTGCCGACCAGTAGAAAATCCTCCTTCGCCGACACCCCCGCCCCGGTGGGGCTGACGTTCTCGACCCGCACGTCGACGGCGGCGCGCTGGTATTCGCCCGAAGACAGCTCCCCTGCAAACGCCGTGGCCACGCGCTGATATTTGCGAACCTGCGCCTGCGCAACCGCCTCCGGATAGCGCAGGAAATAGCACCCAAGCGGCCCCACCGCCTCCATCAGCAATGTGGTCTGGAACCTGAACAGCCGCGCCCCCGCGAACAGCCTGGCCTCGTAGGACACGCCAGCCGCCAGCGCATCTGCGTCGTCGGCACATTGCACGATCAATGCCTGCCCCGGAATCACGCCCACGAGTTCCACGCGCAATGCATCCTTGGTATCGGGCGTCATCAGATGGAAGAACTCCACCTTTTGCGAGAGATCGGGCAGCGCAGACAGCTTGATGGCGGCCTCTTCCACAGGCTCTGAAGCCGCGTCGTCCTGCACCTCGGCACTCATGGAGAGCGCCGGATTCTTTTCCTCGACAGGCACATGCACAGGCTTGAGCCCGAACTTTCCGGTACGGACGGTATGGCTCCGATAGCCGAGGCGATACAGGCGCTGCAGCAGGATATCGGACGTCACGACCTGCCCCTTCTGCAGCAGCAGGGTGCCGTCGGCGTTGTAGATCGCGAAGTCGATAGGCTTGTCAAGCCGGAGGTCACCGGAGGCGAGCTTGATGAGCATGATGGTTCTTGGACAGGGGTTGCGGACAGTCCACGTGAGCGCGAGGAGTGTGCCGTGCGCGCCGACCCGGCGCGATCCCTCTTGCGCGGGGAGCGCCGCCCGCCAGCCATCCACGAGGGGCGCTGAGGTGCAGAGGCGACCGTGCGAATGACGCCCAGCCGCCCGGCCACAGCCCCGCCTGGCAGCGCGTTGCGCAACAGGATTCCAGGGTTCTAACGGCAGCATCCGGAAAAACTTTGGCACACGCTTGCCCCCCACATGGATGGGGGGGCCGGCCAGTCGCTTGCCGGATGTGATCTTCAGGGCCATCCACCAGATGGCATCGCCAGATGCAAGAAGGCCCTGCGTCGGCAGGGCCTGCTTCTGTCCAAGGGCCCGATTGGCGGCGAAGCGCCGCGCCCGTCGATCAGCCGCCCTGCGCCTCCAGCATGGGCGCCTGCGCCGGCGCCGCGACGCCCGCCACCCAATCCGTCGTCAGCGCCGGCTGCGTGACGGGCAGCATGTGCCCGCCGTCCACCACGTGCAGGTTGACCCGGTCGAGCTTGCGCTTGAGCGCCTCGCCATGGCGCTTCCAGTTCAGGATACGGTCGCCCTTGCCGTACAGCACGTCGACGGGCACCGTCATCAAGGCATAGCGGCGCTCCATATCGGGCAGGTCCTGTGGCGCCGCCACCAGGTCGGACGATGCGGCGTAGAACACATGCGGGCGCAGCCCCATCAAGCCACCGCCCTTGACCGGGAAGTTCTTCGGCATGGTTTCGGGCGCGAAGACCGCCTCGATCGCCTTGCGCGAATTCAGGATCGACATGGGGATGGCGAGCGTCCACGACACCAGCCGGCGCACCAGCGGCGACGGTAGCGCGAGCCCGCTGAACGCGCCCGGCGGCGCGCTCTCTGCGTGCGTGAGCGGTGCAATCAGCGCCAGCCGGCGGATCGCCTGCGGATGGTTGAGCCCCACCGCCAGCGCAATCGCGCCGCCCAGCGAATGGCCCACCAGCACCGGCCGGTCCAGCCCGAGCCCCTCGATGAACTGCGCGATCGTGCGCGCCTGCGCATAGATGGTTGCAGGCGATTCCGCCCCGCGCGTCGAGCGTCCCGAGCCCGGCCGGTCGACCAGGATCACCCGGTGCGACTGCGCGAGCCGCTCCAGCTCCAGGTAAGCGAAGTTGCGCAGCTGCCCATACAGGCCGTGCACAAACACGATGGCCGGCCCGCTGCCTTGGTCGACGTAGTGCAGGCGGTCCGCGCCGATGTCGATGAACTTGCCTTCCGGCGGGAACGCCCTGGTGACGCGGCGCGCAGTGAAGGCCGTGAAGGCGACCGGCACGGCAATCACGATCACGATCACGATGGCATAGCAGACGGCGCTGATCATGGTGTCACCGGGTCTCGAAGGCAGGTTGCTGGGCGTCGACCGACGCGGACTGGCGGTGCTCGAACTGCATGGCGCTGTCGGAGAGCGCACCGAACTTCAGCATCATCAGGTCACGCGCGTAGTTCTGGTACGACTTCCACGGCTGCTTCGCGCCCTGCTTGGGCAGGATGCCGGCGGCGCGCTGGATGTAGCCCGAGGTCAGGTCGACGGCGGGTTCGCGCCCCATGGCTTCATCGTCCAGGCGCGGCACGCAGGTGTCGAAGCCATTGGCCTGCATGTGGTTGAGCAGGCGGCACACATACTGCGCGATCAGCTCGGCCTTGAGCGTCCACGACGCGTTGGTGTAGCCGAACGACGAGGCGAGATTCGGCACGCCGCTGTACATCATGCCCTTGTACGACACCGTCTGCGCCAGGTCGACCGGCCGGCCGTCGACGGAGATGGACGCGCCGCCCAGCACCTTGAGCTTGAGCCCGGTGGCGGTGACGATCACGTCGGCGTCGAGATGCTGGCCGCTCCCCAGCTGCAGGCCGGTGGGCGTGAAACGCGCGATCTCGTCGGTGGCGATGGAGGCGCGGCCGCTGCGGAGGGTCTTGAACAGGTCGCCATTGGGCACCAGGCATAGGCGCTGGTCCCACGGGTTGTAGCGTGGCGTGAGGTGCTTGCCGACGTCGAACTCGGGGCCCAGCTGCTTGCCCGCCATGCGGATGATGAACTCCTTGAACGCGCGCGGCTTACGGCGCGCCAGACCGTAGAAATACATCGTCAGCAACACGTTCTTGGTGCGCACGAGCCGGTGCGCTAGGCCCGATGGCAGCCAGCGGCGCAGCGTGTTGGCGACGGTGTCCTGCTCCGGCCGCGACACGATATAGGTGGGCGAGCGCTGCAACATCGTCACGTGTTGCGCGGTGTCAGCCATGGCGGGCACGAGCGTGACGGCGGTCGCACCGCTGCCGATCACCACCACGCGCTTGCCGGCATAGGACAGGTCGTTCGGCCAATGCTGCGGGTGGACGATGCGGCCGCTGAACTGATCCATGTCGGGCCAGGTGGGCGCGTGGCCTTTCTCGTAGTCGTAGTAGCCGCTGCACATGTAGAGGAACTTGCAGGTATAGCGCACCTCCTCCTTGCGTGCGCCGTCGCTGCGCAGCACGCGCACAGTCCAGCGGGCTGTGGCGGAATCCCAGCTGGCGCCCGTCACCTTGTGGTTGAAGCGGATGGTCTGGTCGATGCCGAACACGCGCGCGGTGTCGTGGATGTAGTCGAGGATGGTCTGGCCGTCGGAGATGGCCTTGTCGCTGTGCCACGGCCGGAAGCTGTAGCCGAGCGTGAACATGTCGGAATCCGAGCGGATGCCGGGGTAGCGGAACAGGTCCCACGTGCCGCCCAGCGTCGCGCGGCTCTCGAGGATAGCGAAGCGGGCCGACGGGCAGCGTTCGCGCAGGTGGTAGGCCGCGCCCACGCCGGACAGGCCCGCGCCGACGATCAGTACGTCGAAGTCCGTGTCCGCCGTTGCCTGGGGATTGCGGTTCGGAATGGCGTGCGCGTTGCGCTCGATCGTCGTCTCCATGCGGTCTCCTTGCTAGAGCGTGTTATGCACTTTTACGGGAGTGCGAACCCGTCCCAAAGGCCACAGGGCTAGGCGTAGCTGACGCTGCGTGGTTGTTCCACGCAAGGAAGCCACAACAACGCCATGTGGCCTTTGGGACGGGTTCCCTTCGGGTTGTTACCAAAACACGCGCTGGGGGCGTTACGGCCACCCAGCCCGCGTTTTGGTAACAACGCATCTCCCGTAAAAGTGCATAGCACGCTCTATGGCCGACACGGGGGTCGACGGCCCGGCAGATTTCGCCTTAAATGTGGTGTACTTCGTCACCACTTTAATTTTCAAGCGTCCTGTCGTCAAATAGCGCAATGGAGAAAACATTTGAAACGGACAAGATCAGCCGCCAGTCGGTCGGCCGACCCTATGGTGGTGTGGCGCCAGAAGCACGTGCTGCGGAGCGCCGTGATGCGCTGATCCGCGCGGGCACCCGTGTCTTCGGTACGGTCGGCTTTCGCAAGGCCACCGTGCGCGCGATCTGCCAGGAGGCGAAGCTCAACGACCGGTATTTCTATGCCGCCTTCGACAGCACGGAAGCGCTGCTGCGCAGCACCTACCAGCAACATGCGGAGGACTTGCGCGCACAGGTCTGGCAGGCCATCACAACGGTGGAGGGGGATTTGGAGGCACGCATCGATGCCGGCCTGCACGCGTTCTTCGCCTTCCTGCGCGACCCGTGCACGGCGCGCGTGCTCCTGCTTGAAGTGATGGGCGTGAGCCCCGAAACCGACGCGACCTACCAGCGCAACCTGCTCGAGTTCGGCAAGCAGATCATGGCGATCGCGCAGGTGCCCGGCACCGACGATGCCGAGGCGCGCGCCGACCAGCGCATCATCGGGCTCGCGCTGGTGGGCGCCATGACCAACGTCGGCGCCGCCTGGTTGCTGGGCGGCTACCGCGAGCCGGAAGCGAAGATGGTGCGCAACTGCCGGCAGGTGCTATTCGGCTCGTTGCAATCCCTGACCGCACGCTAGCGTCAACGGCACTACGGCAGCGCGACGAGTCCCTTGACCAGATTCGGGGCCTGCGGCGTGCCCAGCCCCGTCACGTAATCGTATCCGCCAGCCGCGTTGCAGACCGCGCCGCAACTGCCGTTGCTGCCGTTCGTCACGTCGTGATAGTCGCTGCCGTATGCCGATTTCCCAGCCGTGTACAGCGCGTTGTAGGTGCCGCTGAGTGCCGCCTTACCTGCAGCCTTGCGCAGCGAATTCGCGACCGCGACCAGCCCAGCCCACTGCGGCGCACCCGCGCTGGTCCCGCCCACCTGGAACCACCCGGATTGCCCCGCGTACGTGACCGAGTCATACACCGCGAAACCCGTGTTCGGATCGCCGTTGTAGCTCACATCCGGCACGCCCCGGCTGCCGGCGTACGGGATCGGCCACGTCGCCTGGCCGGACGGCTCCGGCTCGACTGCGCTCACGCCGCCTCCGCTGCCGCTCCAAGCGGTTTCGGTCATGTAGTTGCCATATGCGTCCACCGACAGGGTCGTGCCGCCAACCGACACCACGTACGGCGACGCTGCCGGATACTCGACGCCGTTGCCGCTGTCGCCCGACGATGCGACGAAAGTGACGCCTGCCTTGCCACTGAAGTGGCGGTCGAAACCGCCTTCGGCGCTGAATTCGTTGCCACCGAAGCTCATTGAGACGACGGATGCGCCATTCGCGACTGCTACGTCGACAGCCTTCATCAAGTCGTTGAAGCTGCTCGACGCCGCTTCAACCAGCACGATCTTCGCCTTCGGGGCGATCGCGTGCGCCCATTCGACGTCGAGCGACATTTCAAGCGACCAGCCAGCGTCGGTGTGCGGTTTGCTGCCGCTGGCGTAGAGCTTCTTGAAGCAACCGTTCGCAGTCGTACAGGCCGGCAGCGAAAAGGCGCTGCTGAAGACGCCGAGGTCGGACTCGATCTTCGGGTCGTCGTAGGCATCGACGATGGCGATCACCATGCCGTCACCCTGGTTGGCGATGCTGTCAAACCCGTAGGCGTGCCGAACGGTGGCTGGCGTCATGCCAACAACGGCAGCGCCGGCCTGGCTCGTCTTGCCGGTATGGAACGGCGGACGCGCATAGCCCTTCGGCGCACGCGTACCCTCGACATACGAGGCGGACGAATCGTCGGGCTGCGCGAGCACGATGCCGGAGGCGAACACCGGCACGCACGCGGCCGTAATCAATAAGGATGACAGGCGGTGGGTTTTCACGGTCGACGCTCCATGCCAAGGAAGGGATGACACGCGTCGATTCTAGGAGGCGGCGGCCATCTCTTGCATCAACCTTCCCGATGAGCCCGCCTCCGGAAAAACGTGGGGTATGCGTGTTGGAAGCCGCCCGCCGGAGCCAGCTACGCCACCGGGAATCCGCCGACAGCCATCCGCGTACGCAAACGATCAGCACCGCAAAGACTGCAACCGCTTCAGCCTGCCTCAAGCTGGCCCAGCCGCACCACCGTCACGCCCGGCGCCAGATGCCGCAGCGAGGGCTGCAACAGCACGCAGCGGTCATACGGTGTGGTGATGGTCGCGTCGCCATCGGTGGCGATGACGGAGCCCTGCCTGGCGATCAGCTCCATGCCGCGATAGTCCTCGGCAAAGCGGAAGTCCACGGACCGTGCCACCACCGGATGCGTCACGCGGATGCATTGCACGTCCAGCGGCGGCGCGATGCCAAGCCACGGTGAGACCGCGTCTGCATCGACGGTGCCCAGTGCCACCAGGAAGCGCGCGCTGGCATCGAGCGCCACGTCGCGGCTCACACGTTCGAAGTGCTGGCCGCATTCGATCAGCAACGCGTTCTTCGGGCTGTCGGCCTCGCCAAAGCCGGCGTAGTCGCGCAGGCGGCGGCCGGCGGCATGGCCGGCGTCGATCATGATGTGCGCCGGCGCCCCCACCTGCCGCGCGAATGCCACGCCCTTGGGCAAGGGCCCGGTCAGCATCAGCGGGGCGGCCTTCTCGTGCATCGAGTGGATGTCGAACAGGAAATCCACCGTGTCGATCACGGGACGCAGCGCGCGCGCACGGCGCAGCTCCAGCGTGTTGCCGGGGCCGTCGAGCTTGTCGGCAGACCAGACGCGGTTGAGGTCTTCATCGACGAAGCGCGTGGCGTCCGGGTCGGCCATGTCGAAGCGCTCATACGCCTCGACGTTGGCGAACGACAACGTCAGGCGCCCGCGCGCGGGGCACAGCCCTGCTGCCAGAAACGCATCCACCGCAATTGCCCCGCACAGCTCGTTGCCATGCGTGAGCGCGTTGATCATGACGTGCGGGCCGGCCACGCCGCTGTCGAAGGTGTGGACGTAGTCGATGCCATGGGTGCCGGCCTTCCAGCGGCGGATATCGGGTTTCTGCAGCTCGATCGGGTACACCGGCAGCGTGGCGCGCAGCGCCTCCAGAGTCATCATGCGAGATCCTTGCGAAATCGGAGAACAGGTTCGGCTCAGTGCGCCCGGCTGCGGCCGCGCAGCATCCACAACGACGCCAGGCTGATGAGCGTGGTCGCCAGCACGTAGAAGCTGGGCGAGGTCTTGATGTGCGTGACGCCGATCAACCACGTGACGATGAGCGGCGAGAACCCGCCGAAGATCGTCACCGACACGTTATAGCTCAAGGCCAGGCCGGTGCCGCGCGTGCGGGTCGGGAAGATGTCGGCCAGCAGCGCGGGCAGCGGCGCCAGGATCGCCGCCAGCAGCACGCCCACGATGGCCTGCATGACCAGCAGCGTCCAGAAGGTCGGCTGGGCGACCAGCGTGGCGAACATCGGACAGGTCGACACCGCGATCACCACCATCGCGGTCGACACCACGCGGATACTGCCGATGCGATCGGCCAGCAGCCCGAACAGCGGCGCCATCACCATCAGCATGGCGCCGGTGATCATGGTGCAGACCAGCGACGCGCTGGTGGCGATGTGCAGCTGGTTGATGGCGTAGGTCGGCATATAGACCTTCTGCACGTAGTTGAAGGCCGTGATGGCCACCACCACGCCCGCGCCGAGCAGCAGGCCGGGCAGGCCCTGCGTGAGCGTGTCACGCAGTGGCGAGTGCACCTTCGCCTGCGGCGCGCGTTGCGCCTCGGCCTGCAGCGCGACGAACTCCGGCGTCTCGGGCGTATGGCGGCGGATGTAGACGCCGATGGGGCCGATCAGCAAGCCGAACATGAACGCCGCGCGCCAGCCCCAGGCCTCCATCTGCGGCGTGCTGAGCACGTAGGTCAGCCACGCGCTCAGGCCGGCGGCGAGCAGCGTCGCCAACCCCTGCGTGGCGGCCTGCCAGCTGGCGTTGTAGCCCATGCGCTTGCCCTCGGCGTGCTCGATCATGAAGGCCGTGGCCGAGCCGAACTCGCCACCGGCCGAGAAGCCCTGCAGCAGCCGCGCGACGATCACGATGGCGGGCGACCACAGGCCGATCGCCGCATACGTGGGCGCAAACGCGATCATCGCCGTGCCGAGCATCATCAGCAGGATCGACCACGTGAGCGCCGCCTTGCGGCCGACGCGGTCGGCATAGCTGCCGAGCACCATCGAGCCCAGCGGCCGCATGATGAACGACACACCAAAGGTACCGACCGAGAGCATCAGCGAACTCCACGCATCGCCGGTCGGGAAGAACAGCTTGCCGATGGTGATGGCGAAATAGCCGTAGATCAGCAGGTCGTAGTATTCGAGCGCGTTGCCGATGCTGGCTGCCAGCACGGCGCGCCAGAGCGCGGGACGGCGTTGGCTGGCGGGCGCGCTGCGTGCGGTGGCGCCCTCGGCGTGGAGGGTGTTGGCTTGCATGGTTGTCTCCCCGTGTTCTGTGACGTACCGCCGGTTGGGTGAACTTGGCGGGCGAAGGATGCGAGGGAGTCTAGGGGCCGAGCGACAAGCGCCTTGTGCCGTTTTGGCACAAGCTTGGTCTTCTTTGCGCGGGGCCTTGGCGTTCAGGCGGCGGGGGTCTGCGCGTTGGCGACAGCCAGTTGCCAGACCTCGTCCAGCAGCGCGTTCTGGTTGCTGCGCACGCGCACCATGCTGATGTCGACGTGGATCTGCCAGCCGTCGCCGCCGGCCGGGCGCAGCGCGCCCACGTGCAGGTGCGGTTTGGCCAGTCGGTGCGGCAGCCACGCCATGCCAAAGCCGCGCAGCGCCATCTCCTCCACTGCCTCGTAGAAATCCGCCTGGAACACGGGCTGCAGATAGGCCTTGCGGTCCGCAGCCGCCAGGTGGGCGTCGAGCATCTGGCGCAGCGTGAGGCCGCGCGCAAACGCCAGCCACGGCAGCGGCGCGGCGGCCGTTCCCGGCAGCGTGAAACGCGGGCGGCCACGCTTGTCGGGCGCGCTCACCGGCACCAGCGTTTCGCTACCGAGCCGGCAGGCGTCGTACTTGCGCGGGTCCAGCAAGGCTTCGGCCTGCGGGCTGGCATAGGCGATCAGCAGGTCGACCGTGCCATCGGCCAGCGCCAGCACGCCTTCCTGCGTGCCGCCGGTCGTCACGCTCAGCGGAAACACGCCACGCTGCCGGGCCAGCGCTTCATACCAGCCGGGGACGAAGGTACGCGCCAGCGTGCGCCCGGTGCCGATCTTGAGCGCCACCGGCAGTTGCGCCTCGCGCAGCAGCAGGCGCGCATCGTTGAGGCCGTCGACGGCATTGGCCGCCGCATCCAGGAACAGCCGGCCCGCCGGCGTGAGCGTGACGGGATGCTCGCTGCGCTCGACCAGCGCGGTGCCCACCCAGGCCTCCAGCGCCTTGATGCGCCGCCCGAAAGCGGGGTGCGTGACGTTGCGGTTGTGCGCCGCGCGGCTGAAGCTGCGCGTCTTCGCCAGCTCCTTGAAGTCTTCCAGCCATTTGATCTGCATGCGCGCGCCCAGTGTGTTGGGAAGATCGACGGTGCCGCATTATCCCGTACGGCCCCCGCGCCCAGGCGGTCCGCGCGAACGGCCTTAACAAGCGTGCCGTATCGTTATCATTTCGGATCACACCATCCGCCACGCCTCCATGACCGCCCCCCGCCCGCTGCGCATCGGCATTGCCGGTGCCGGCAACGCCGGCCTCGCCGCCGCCATCGCCTTTGCCCGGCAAGGGCACGACGTCCTCGTCTTTGAAAAGCACTCGCAACTGACCGCCATGGGCGCGGGCCTGCTGATCCAGCCACAGGGCATCCGCGCGCTGGCAGCCTTGGGCGTGGGCCGCGAACTGGAAGGCTTTGGCGCGCCGATCGATCGGCTGGTGGGCCTGAGCCATCGCGGCTGGAAGCTGCTCGACATCGACTTCGCCAACGCGCCGGGCCGCGCCGTCACGCGTGCGGCGCTGTCGTCGATGCTGTTCGAGGCGGCACAGCGGGCCGGCGCGCGCTTCGCCTTTGGTTGCCCGATCCGCCAGTTGCATCGGGATGGCGCGCAGGCACGGGTCGAACATGCCCACGGCGAATCACACTTCGACCTGTTCGTCATTGCGGATGGCGCAGCCTCCTCGCTGCGTGAGCAGGCTGGCTTGGCCGGCCCATCCAGCGCCTACCGCTGGGGCACACTGTGGTTCCAGGCGTGGGTGGACGATTGGAACGCATGCGTGCTGCAGCAGCGCTTTCGTGGCACGCGCGAGATGATGGGCCTGCTGCCCACCGACGTCGACGGCCGCCGCACCCGCCTGTCGATGTTCTGGAGCCTGCGCGGCGACACCCTGGAAGCCTGGCGGCAAGTCGATATCGCGCAATGGAAGCAGCACGTGCTAAGCCTGTGGCCGCAAGCCGCGCCGGTGGTCGCGCAGATCCGCGCGCACGACGACCTGCCCTTCGCCGTCTACCGCCACACCTGGCCGCGCGCGCTGGCCCGGCCGCCCTACTGCGTGATCGGCGATGCGGCCCACGCCATGAGCCCGCAGCTCGGGCTGGGCGCCACGCTCGCCGCGCAAGACGCGCTGGCGCTGGCCACCGCCGTGCAGGAACACGGCGCGACCAACGGCGCCCTTGCCTACCACGCGCGCCGGCTGCGCACCGTGCAGGCCTACCAGACGCTCAGCCGCGCGCTCACGCCGTGCTTCCAGGCGCAGTACGGTGGATGGGCGCGCGACGCAGTGTTCGCCACTGGCCTGCGTCTGCCCGGTGTGGCTTGGCTGATGAAGCGCAGCCTGGCCGAGTCGCCCGTGCGTGAAGCCACCGCGTCCGCCCGCGCGAACGAAGAATCCCAGGCATAGACCATCACGATGTCCCTGCTCCGCACGTTCCTTCCGGAACACCAATTCAGCGAACAGCACCAGATTCGCATCGCCGCCGCACCGGGCCGCGTGCTCGACGTGGTCCCACAACTCGACGTTCACGATTTTCCGCTGGCGAAGCTATTCCTGCGCCTGCGCGCGGTACCCGCACAGGTGGCTGCGCTGATGGGCCGACAGGCCACACGGCGCATCGACGCCGGCTTCGGGCTGCACGACTTCACCGCGCTCGGCCGCGATGGCGATCGCGAGTTTGCCCTCGGCCTGGTCGGCCGCTTCTGGGAGCCCGCCGGCGGGCTCATCCGCGTGGAGGCGAACGATTTCCGCAGTTTCACCGCGCCGGGCGTCGCCAAGCTCGTGATGACGTTTGTCGCTGAACCGCGCGAGGCCGGCACGTTGCTGACCACACGCACCGATATCTTTTGCCCCGACGCAGCCACCCGCCGCCGGTTCACGCCGTACTGGCTACTGATCCGCATCCCCAGCGGCCTGATCCGCCGCATGATGCTGCGCCGGATCAAGCAACTGGCGGAGGGCGGCGACCTGCCGCTTACACGTCCAGAATGACCAGCGTGCCGCGGCTGCCTGCGTCCACGCTGT
>CAJXMR010000148.1 GCA_913056305.1 uncultured Ralstonia sp. | reverse complement strand
TGGCTGCCCTCGTCCTGCACCTCGACCGTGCCGTTGGTGAAGATATCGAGCTTGTTCAGTGCCGGCTTGCCTGCCAGGCGGATACCCACAGGCGACAGCGGTGCCGCCGCGCCTTCGATGCCGGCTTCAGCGAGCGTGGCAAGCACGGCATCGCGCTCGCCCTTGAGCGTGTTGACGCGCAGGTCCAGCGGCGCCGGGGCCAGCCACGCCTGCGCCAGCGCCTCGGTAAAGTCCGCGCCATGCTGCGCAACCAGCGCGTCGAACAGCCAGTCCGGCAGGTTGGCACGCACGCGCGGCGCCAGGGCGGCGCGGTCGCGGTTCTCCCAGCGGTCCAGCCACTCGGCCTCGGCCGGGTTCAGGAACGGGGCGATGGCCGCGCGACCGGCTGTCTGCAGCAGGCCCAGCAGCACCAAGCGGCGGCGCGCCGGGCCGGAGCCGCTCTCGGCAAACTGCCCAAACTCCACCTTGCGGCGCAGCACGGCAAACGCCGCCTCGGCGATGATGCCGCGCTCGCGGTGGCCCAGTTCGTGGTGCTCACGGAAGTACTGGCTGACGACCATGTCGGCCGGCGCGGCAAAGTGCAGCAGGCGCGCGAGCACCTTGTCCAGGTGCTCCAGATGGCTGCCGTGCACGCCGGTGCGAGGGCGCGGGGCGCCTTGCGAGGGCTTGCCCTGCGGCGCGCGGTACCACCCACCACCACCCGAACCCGAGCGTTTGTTGCTGGCCCCGCCATTGCGCGGGCGCTGACGATCCTGACTCATGCTGCCTCCTGGGCATCAATGCCGATTACAAGCTGCGAGGCATCCGGCGAGACCCGCACCACGCCCTTCTCCAGGCTCAAGCGGCCCTCGGCGAACCAGCGCACGGCGCGCGGATAGATCACATGCTCCTGCGTCAGCAGCCGCGCGGCGAGCGTGTCGGGCGTATCGCCAGCGCGCACCTCGATGGCGGCCTGCAGCACGATCGGGCCGTGGTCCAGCTCGGCGGTCACGAAATGGACGGTTGCACCATGCACCTTCACGCCCATGGCCAGCGCCTGCTCATGCGTATGCAAACCAGGGAAGCACGGCAACAGCGACGGATGGATGTTCAGCATGCGCCCAGCGTAGTGGTTCACGAAACCGGGCGTGAGGATGCGCATGAAGCCGGCCAGCACGACCAGGTCGGGCGAGAAACCGTCGATGGCCTGGGCCAGGGCGGCGTCAAAGCTGTCGCGGTCGGCGAAGCCCTTGTGGTCGACCACCGCGGTGGCAATGCCGTGCGAAGCCGCAAACTTGAGGCCGGCGGCGTCCGGGCGGTTGGAAATCACGGCAGCAATGCGCCCCGGCCAGCCCTCGGCCTGGCATGCACGGACAATGGCTTCCATATTCGAGCCGCGTCCGGAAATGAGAATGACGATATTTTTCATCGCGGCATTTTATCAAGTGCGCGCGTGAACTTCCGATAAATGGGGTGTGATGCCCGTGCGCCGGCATGCTGGGCGCCTGCGCGGCGGCGTGGTATTTAGCCGACGCGCATTCGCAAAAACCACGTTGCATCGGCAAAAACGGGCGTGCGAACGTTGGCGGGGCGTGCCGGGGTCTGATAATCTCAACACCATAAATGTCCGCGCGCCCGGGGGTCGGGTGGGCAGCGATGGATTCGGCCGATGCGCACACCGCCTTTGCCGATCCCGCGCTGCAACAACGTGCGGACACACACCGTGAATGGCCGATCGGCATAGGGTGACAAACCCAGCCCAACGGCTACCGCCCGCGCCGGGTCGGCACGCGTACAACAACAAGAGGGCACGGCCCTCACCGGGGAATTGAATGACGAGCTCGCTGCGTAGCCTGCTGGTGGTCGACGACCACCCTCTCGCCTTGTCTGGCACGACCACGTTTCTTGCGCAAGCCCTGCCTGAAGTCCAGGTGCACGCGGCCATTGGCCGCCGCCAGGCGCTGGCGCTGGTCGACGACGGCGTCCGCCCGGACGTCGTCCTACTCGATGTCTGGCTGTCCGACTGCACCGGCTTCGATGCCATGCGCGAGCTGCGCGGCAAGCTGCCCGAGGCGCGCTTTGCCTTCATGTCGGCCGAGAACACGCCCGAGATCGTCGCCAAGGCGCAGGCCCTGGGCGCCATCGGCTTCATCGGCAAGCACGCCGATGCGCATGCGTTTTCCAAGGCGGTGGCGGGCATCTTCGGCGGCGACGCGTCGTTCCCGTCGGAAGACGATCTGGGCGGGCTGAACGGCAAGGGCAACGCCTCGCACGGGATCCCCATCACGCCGGCCGAGCTGGGCCTGACGCCGCGTCAGGGCTCGGTACTGGCGCTGCTGCTCGAAGGGCTGCCGAACAAATCCATCGCGCGCCAACTGGGCCTGACGGAAAACACCGTCAAGGAACACGTCTCGGCGATCCTGCAGCGGCTGGGCGTGCGCACGCGCATCCAGATCATCTCGCGCATGGAACGCTTCCGCCTGACCGGCACGGCTTGATCTGCACGGCGCCGCATCCAGCGGCGCCGGCCATCCTCACCGTCAATACGATGCGACCTGCGGCTCGGCTGCGCGGCCGCGCAGCCAGCGCTTGAGCAGCACGCGCAGCATGTTCGGATCCATCGGCTTGGCCAGCAGCAGGTAGCCGGCCTCCTCGGCGCGCGCCAGGGCGGCGGAGTTGCGATCGCCGGTCAGCAGCACGGCGTGGGCGTCGGGGTGGCTGACCTGCCAGCGCTCGAGCAACTGCAATCCGTCTTCCTTGCCGGGCAGGCGCAGGTCGCAAAAGATGATCTGCGGGCGCAGGCCGCGTGCGAGCAGCTGATCGGCCGAGGGGCCGTCGGCGGCGCTGTGCACGTCCACCCCCCACGCTTCCAGCAGCGCGTGCCAGGCTTTGCGGATCTGCGGGTCGTCGTCCACCACCAGCACCACGCCCGAGAAACGCGGCTGGTCCAGCACCGCGCGCTTCTGCTCGGCACGCGGTTGCGTGGCCAGCGGCGCCTTGATCTCGGCCGGCACCGGGCGCAGCGCCATCCAGAACATCGAGCCGCGCCCCGGCACCGAGCGCACGCCAAAGGTGCCGCGCAGCAGGCGCACACATTCCTTGTAGATCGACAGGCCCAGGCCCAGGCCCTGGCTTGGGTCGCGCTCCGGATTCTCGACCTGGTAGTACGTCGAGAAAATGTCTTTCTGATGCTCCGCCGCGATACCGATGCCGGTATCCCACACCTCGATGCGCAGGTACTTCTGGCGCACCCGCAGCGTCACCATCACGCCGCCGCGCTCGGTATAGCGCAGCGCGTTCTGCAGCAGGTTGAACAGCGCCCGGCGCAGCAGCACCGGCTCGGCCATGCCGAACACCGGCAGCGGCGGAATGCGCTGCGTGAGCGTCAGCCCCTTGGCGCGGGCGTCTGGCATGAACTGCTGGACCACCTCGGTGATGACCTCGCCCAGGTCCACCGGCTCCAGCGTCGGCGAGGTCTTGCGGCTCTCCAGCTTGGACAGATCCAGCAGCGAGCGGAACAGCAGGTCGATGGTGGCCGCGCCCGAGGCAAGCTGCTCCACCAGCGGCGCCAGCGATTCGGACTGGTTGCGCGCCCGCAGCGCCTCCACCAGCAGCACGATTGCGTGCACCGGCTGGCGCAGGTCGTGGCTGGCGGCGGCCAGGAAGCGCGACTTCTCTTCCGATGCCGACAGCGCGCGCTGCTTCTCGTCCTGGTAGCGGCGCGCGAGCTGGCGGCTCTCGTTCTCGAGCTGGATTTCACGCACCAGCGTGTTGTGGATGTTGGCCGCCTGACGCGCCAGGAAGGCCGCGAAAAACAGCAGCACCGCACGCACGAAACCGCCATGCCCCGGAAACGCCTGCTCCGCCAGGATAAAATGCGGCAAGGCCATGCCCGTGCCCTGGATCAGCAGGTTGGACGGCACCGGCGCCTGCGACAGCACCGCGCCCGCCGCCACGCCCATCACCACGATCATGAGCAGGCTGCTGAACTCGAGCGACGGCGACACCATGTACAGCCCCGCCGAGCAGCCCCACGCCACGCCGCCCACCGCCGACATGATGCGCATGCCCGTCCACCATTTGCGGGTGTGCGCAGCCAGCGTCAGGCGCGTGAGGTCGTAGCGATAGCCGAAGTAGAAGCGCAGGCCCGACGCCGTCAGGCACAGCATGATCAGGCACCAGGCCATCAAGGCCGGCCGGCTGACGGTGTCCCAGAACGCCGCGACCGTCAGCGCTGGCAGCACCACCGAAGCCGCGATCCCCATGGGCGCACCGCGATGGACGGCGGCAAGCAGCTTGGCGCGGGCATCCGGCTCAAGCGAGTTGCGGCTGGCCAGCCCGAACTTGGCAAAAAAAAGGCGCAGCGAGGCGTTCAATGGCGTGTGGGGGAGAAAACTGGAATAACGGATTGTGCCGCAAGCGCGACCCGTGCGGACAGAACGTTCGGACGATTGCGCAACGCCCACACCCGATGCGGACGCGCGTGGGAGATGGGACAATCCCTTATATAATGTGCGTTTTGCCGGTTTTGGGCCGTCTCACGTCCCTCCGGCGGCAAAACCCTCGCTTTTTTCGACCCTCGACGCTCCACGTGAAAGTCTTTCGCGGCCTGCCCAACGCCGAGAGCCGCGCGCCCTGCGCGCTGACCATCGGCAACTTCGACGGCGTGCACCGCGGCCACCAGTCCCTGTTGGCCCGCGCACGCGCGGCGGCCGATGCACGCGGGTTGCCGCTCACGGTGATGACCTTCGAGCCGCATCCGCGCGAATTCTTCATGCCGGACCGCGCGCCCGCCCGCATTGCGCTGTTGCGCGACAAGCTGGAAAGCCTGCGCCGCCAGGGCGTCGACCGCGTGGTCGTGGAGCACTTCAACGCGCATTTCGCCGGCCAGACGCCGGAAGAATTCGTGCGCAACGTGCTGGTCAACGGCCTGCATACGCGCTGGCTGCTGGTGGGCGACGACTTCCGCTTCGGCGCCAAGCGCGCGGGCGATTTCACCTACCTGCAGGCCGCCGGCGCCCAGTTCGGCTTCGAGGTCGAGCAGATGGGCTCGGTGTCGGAGAGCGGCATCCGCATCTCCAGCTCGGCCGTGCGTGAGGCGCTGGCCGGTGGTGACCTGGAACACGCGCGTCGCCTGCTCGGCCACGGCTATGCCATCAGCGGGCACGTGGTGCACGGGCAGAAGCTCGGCCGCTCGCTGGGCTTCCCGACGCTCAATTTGCGCATCTCGCATCGCAAGCCGGCGGTGTCGGGCATCTTCGTCGTGCAGGTGCATGGGTTGGCCAAGGAGAACGATAGGCCGCTGCCGGGCGTGGCCAGCATCGGCGTGCGCCCGACGGTGGATGACTCCGGCCGCGTGCTGCTGGAAGCGCACCTCTTCGATTACCACGCCAACGCGTACGGCAAGCTGGTGCGCGTCGAATTCATGAAGAAGCTGCGCGACGAGGCTCGCTTCGATTCGCTCGATGCGTTGAAGGATGCCATCGCGCAGGATTGCGTGGACGCGCGCCACTTCTTCGGTTTGCCGATTCCCGCGGCCGGTGAATCGCCCGCGCTGCGGCGCGACTTCGCCACCTCCGCCACCGACCGAATTCAGTAGGCGGCCAGAGCACTAGCCGGCTCGCCGCCAGCACGTAACACCAAGCCGCACACCGCGCACGCGCCCCGCCCTGCGGGGCCGCCTGCACCGACCTGATTTGCCCGCATCTGCCCCACATCACACCATGTCCGATTCCAAGAACGCCAAGCCGGAAAAGAGCAAGTACCCGGTCAACCTGCTGGACACGCCCTTCCCCATGCGCGGCGACCTGCCCAAGCGCGAGCCGCAATGGGTAAAGCTTTGGCAGGACCAGCAGCTCTACAAGAAGATCCGTGCTGCCCGTCAAGGCGCGAAGAAGTTCATCCTGCACGACGGCCCGCCGTACGCCAACGGCGACCTGCACATCGGCCACGCGGTCAACAAGATCCTCAAGGACATGGTGGTCAAGTCGCGCGGCCTGACCGGCCTGGACGCCGTCTACGTGCCCGGCTGGGACTGCCACGGCATGCCGATCGAGATCCAGATCGAGAAGCAGTTCGGCAAGGGCCTGCCGGTTCAGGAAGTGCAGGAGAAGGCGCGCGCCTACGCCACCGGCCAGATCGCCCGCCAGAAGGTGGACTTCGAGCGCCTGGGCGTGCTCGGTGATTGGGCCGACCCGTACCTGACCATGAACTTCCGCAACGAGGCGGATGAAGTCCGTGCACTGGGCAAGATCCTGGAGAAGGGCTACGTCTTCCGTGGCCTGAAGCCGGTCAACTGGTGCTTCGACTGCGGCTCGGCGCTGGCCGAGGCCGAGGTCGAATACGCCGACCGCACCGACCTGTCGATCGACGTCGGCTTCCCGTTTGCCGACATCGACGCGCTGGCGAGCGCCTTCCACGTCGGCGCCGACGTGCTCAAGGCCAAGCCGGGCTGGATCGTGATCTGGACCACCACGCCGTGGACGATCCCCTCCAACCAGGCGCTGAACCTGCACCCGGAAATCGAATACGCGCTGGTCGACACGCCGCGCGGTCTGCTGATCGTTGCCAAGGAGCGCGTCGAGGCCTGCCTGCAGAGCTGGAAACTCGAAGGCACCGTGCTGGCCACGTGCGAAGGCGCGGCGCTCTCGGGCGTGCGCTTCCACCATCCGCTGGCCAAGATGGACGCCGGTTATGACCGCACCGCGCCGGTCTATCTGGGCGACTACGTGACCACCGACACCGGCACCGGCATCGTCCACTCCGCGCCCGCCTATGGCGTGGAAGACTTCCAGTCGTGCAAGGCGCACGGCATGCCCGACGCCGAGATCATCAATCCGGTGATGGGCAACGGCGTGTATGCGTCGACGCTGCCGCTGTTCGGCGGCCAGTTGATCTGGGATGCCAACCCGAAGATCGTTGAGGTGCTTCAAGCATCCGGCAACCTGTTCGACGCGCACAAGTACGCGCACAGCTACATGCACTGCTGGCGCCACAAGACGCCGATCATCTACCGCGCCACCTCGCAGTGGTTCGCGGGGATGGACGTGCAGCCCAACGACGGCAACGCCACCCTGCGCGAGACCGCTCTGGCCGGCATCGATGCCACCGCGTTCTACCCGGCGTGGGGCAAGCAGCGCCTGCACAATATGATCGCCAACCGCCCGGACTGGACGCTCTCGCGCCAGCGTCAATGGGGCGTGCCGATGGCCTTCTTCGTGCACAAGGAAACCGGCGCACTGCACCCGCGCACGCCCGAACTGCTGGAGCAGGTCGCCCAGCGCATCGAAAAGACCGGCGTCGAAGCCTGGCAGACGCTCGACCCACGCGAGCTGCTTGGCGATGAGGCCGACACGTACGAGAAGAACCGCGACACGCTCGACGTGTGGTTCGACTCGGGCACCACGCACTGGCACGTCATCCGCGGCTCGCATGCGGCTGATCTATACGACGCCTCGGCCGACCTGCCCGATGGGCGCCTGGCCGACCTCTACCTGGAAGGCTCGGACCAGCACCGCGGCTGGTTCCACTCGTCGCTGCTGACCGCCTCGATGCTGTACGGCAAGCCGCCGTACAAGGGCCTGCTCACGCACGGCTTCACGGTGGACGGCGAAGGCCGCAAGATGTCCAAGTCGATCGGCAACACGATCGCGCCGCAGGAAATCGCCAACAAGATGGGCGCCGAGATCATCCGCCTGTGGGTGGCCTCGACCGACTACTCGGGCGAGCTCGCCATCTCGGACGAGATCTTGAAGCGCGTGGTGGAAAGCTACCGCCGCATCCGCAACACGCTGCGCTTCCTGCTCGCCAACCTGACCGACTACGACCACGCCAAGCACGCGCTGCCGTCCGAGCAATGGCTCGAGATCGACCGCTACGCCGTGGCGATGACGGACGCGCTGCAGAAGGAAGTGCTGTCGCACTACGACGTGTACGAGTTCCACCCGGTGGTCGCCAAGCTGCAGACGTTCTGCTCGGAAGACCTGGGCGGCTTCTACCTCGACGTACTGAAGGACCGCCTGTACACCACGGCGCCCGATTCGGTGGCACGCCGCTCGGCACAGAACGCGCTGTACCACATCACCCAGGCGATGCTGCACTGGATGGCGCCGTTCCTGTCGTTCACGGCCGAAGAGGCGTGGCAGGTGTTCGCCCACGGCACGGAGCACACCGACACCATCTTCACCAGCACCTACTACGACGCCCCGCAACCGCAGGGCGCCAGCGCACTGCTGGAGAAGTGGGCCGCCATCCGCAACGTGCGCGGCGAAGTGACCAAGCAATTGGAAGCGCTGCGCATTGACGGCAAGATCGGTTCGTCACTGCAGGCAGAAGTGACCGTCTCGGCGGGCGACACGGTGTACGACGCCCTGGCCAGCCTCGGCGACGATCTGCGCTTCGTGCTGATCACGTCGGCGGCCAAGCTGGAGCGTGCGCCGGAAGGTGGCGATCTGCTGATCGACGTGGCGCCGTCCACCCACGCCAAGTGCGAGCGCTGCTGGCACTACCGCGCTGACGTCGGCCACGACGCGGCTCACCCGACCCTGTGCAATCGCTGCACCGACAACCTGTTCGGCGCCGGTGAACAACGGAGCGCTGCGTAATGGCGACTCGTAACAGCGGCAACAACGGCAAGAGCAAGGGCGCACGTGTCAAAAGCCTTAGCAGCAGTGGTGGCAGTCACGGCCTGGGCCCGTGGCTGGGCCTGGCCGTCATCTGGATCCTGCTGGACCAGCTGACCAAGGTCGCCATCCTCAAGACCTTCGCCTACGGCGAGTCGCGCCCGATCACCGGGTTCTTCAACCTCGTGCTGGCCTACAACCGGGGCGCGGCGTTCTCGTTCCTGGCGGCGGCGGGCGGCTGGCAGCGGTGGTTCTTCACCGCGCTGGGCGTGGCGGCGGCGCTGTTCATCGTGTGGCTGCTCAAGCGGCACAGCGGGCAGAAGCTGTTCTGCTTTGCACTGGCGCTGATCCTGGGCGGCGCGCTGGGCAACGTGATCGACCGCGTCATCTACGGCCACGTGGTGGACTTCCTGGACTTCTACCTGCACACCTACCACTGGCCCGCCTTCAACGTGGCCGACTGCGGCATCTGCATCGGCGCGGTGCTGCTGGTCATCGACGAACTGCGACGCGTGCGCCGCTGACCCCGCCATGGCCGATCTGCAGCAGTGGAATGGCGAAGCGGTGCTGTGCCTCAGCGAGGACGGCCCGCGCATTACCAGCGAGCAGGATGCGCTGGACCACCTGATCGGTGAGGCGCTCGGCCATGGCGCGTCGATGGTGGCGGTGCCCGTCAGCCGGCTGGATGCGGCGTTCTTCGCGCTGCGCTCCGGCCTGGCCGGCGGCATCGCCCAGAAGATCGCCAACTACCGGCTGAAGCTCGCGGTGGTGGGCGACATCTCCACCCACCTGGACGCCAGCAGCGCGCTGCGCGACTGGGTGCGCGAATCGAACCAGCGCAACACGATCCGCTTCGTGCCGACGCTCGCCGACCTGGCCGCCGATGCGCGGCCCATGCCGGCTCAATAACGCACGGCGTACCACGCGCGCTTGATGTACTCCGCCAGGATCGTTCCGGCCTCGTAGATCGGGAACGACTTGGTGAGCGTGTCGCCGGGGAACACGCCACGCGCACCCCACGTCACCTCGGGCCAGACCTGGCGGAACACCTTCAGCGCGCGGCCGGTGTGGTACCAGCTCGTGACCAGCACGGCGCTGTGCACGTGCCGCTCGGCCAGCGCCTGGCGCGTCATCTGAGCGTTCTCCATGGTGCTGCCGGATTCGCATTCGTGGTCGATGCGGTCAGCCGGCACACCGGTCATCACCAGGCGACGCACGATCAGCAGGCAATCGCCCTCCCCGCTCACGAACACGCGCGGCGCCACGCCCGCGTGATACAGCTCGGCCGCGCCGATCACGCGCTGGCCCGATTCCCCACCCAGTACGACGATGTAATCGGCCTGAGCGGGCATGGATTCCTCCCGCAGCCACCACTTGGACTCGCGCACGAGCACCGTGCCCACCACCAGCGCAACCAGGGCCAGCGCGCCGATCACGGCCAATACATCACGGACTGCGGAACGACGGAAAACCATATCGGGAATAAGCATTTGAGGAAAAATTCGGGCGCCGGACGTGCCAGGGCCCAAGCCGGTATCATCGCCACACTGATCGGCAGGCCCACTCGGCGCACTTGGCCCCGGGTTGTATCCTGCCCACGCATCTTGCGTCAATCGGATTCACAAAGCAGGCAACCATGGAACTGCAAGGCAAACATTTCGTCCTCGGCCTGACCGGCGGCATCGCTTGCTACAAGTCGGCCGAGCTTGTGCGGCTCTTGACCAAGGCCGGCGCCACTGTGCAAGTGGTGATGACCGAGGCCGCCACGCACTTCATCACGCCGGTAACGATGCAGGCGCTGTCGGGCCGCCCGGTCTTCACGTCGCAGTGGGATGACCGCGTCGGCAACAACATGGCGCACATCGACCTGTCGCGCGAGGCGGATGCCATTGTGGTCGCCCCGGCGTCGACGGACTTCCTCGCCAAGCTCGCGCACGGCATGGCCGACGACCTGCTCTCCACGCTGTGCATCGCGCGCGACTGCCCGCTGCTGGTGGCGCCCGCCATGAACCGGCAGATGTGGGCCGCGCCCGCCACGCAGCGCAACGCCGCCCAACTGCGCGCCGATGACGTCACCCTGCTCGGCCCCGACGCCGGCGACCAGGCCTGCGGCGAAGTCGGTGACGGCCGCATGCTGGAGCCGGAGGACATCGTCGAGCAGCTCATCGGCTTCTTCCAGCCCAAGCTGCTGCGCGGCCATCGCGTGCTGCTGACCGCCGGCCCGACCTTCGAGCCGATCGACCCGGTGCGCGGCATCACGAATCTGTCGAGCGGCAAGATGGGCTTCGCGCTGGCGCGTGCCGCAGCGCAGGCCGGCGCGGAGGTCACGCTGGTCGCCGGGCCATGCCACCAGGACACGCCCGCCGGCGTGCTGCGCATCGACGTGCAGACCGCCCAGCAGATGCACGACGCGGTCATGCGCGAGCTGGACACCAGCAAGAGCGACATCTTCATCGCCGTGGCCGCCGTGGCCGACTGGCGGGTCGCCCAGGCCGCCGACCACAAGCTGAAGAAGCAGAACGACACCGACGTGCCGGCGCTCACGTTCACGCAGAACCCCGACATCCTCGCCGCCGTCGCACACCGCGCCAACGCACCGTTCTGCGTCGGCTTTGCGGCCGAAACGGAGCGCCTGGAGGAGTTTGGTGAAGCCAAGCGCCAGAAGAAGGGCATTCCACTGCTGGTCGGCAACCTCGGCCACCAGACCTTCGGCCGCGATGACAACGAGGTCGCGCTGTTCGAAGCCGCCGGCATCACGCGCCTGCCGCGCGCCGACAAGCTGACACTGGCGCGGCAGATCGTCGCCGCCATCGCCGACCGCGTGCACGGGGCACGGCCATGAGCGCACGCACACCGATGCGCCTATCCATCCTCGACCAGAGCCCCGTCATCTATGGCCATAGCGCGCGCGACGCCATCGCCGCCACGGTCGACCTTGCGCAACTCGCCGATTCGCTCGGCTACACGCGCTACTGGTGCGCGGAGCACCACGGCCTGCGCGGCGTCAGCAACCCGGCGCCCGAGGTCATGATCGCCCGCGTGGCCAGCGCGACGCGGCATCTGCGCGTGGGCTCCGGCGGCGTGATGCTGCCCTACTACAGCCCGTTCAAGCTGGCCGAGCAGTTCCGTCTGCTGGAGGCGCTGTTCCCCAACCGGATCGACCTGGGCGTCGGCCGCGCCCCCGGCGGCGACATGCGCACCGCGCAGGCCGTGGCCATGGGCGACTACAACCGCGGCGACATCTTCCCGCAGCAGGTGCAGGAACTGATCTGGCA
>CAJXMR010000147.1 GCA_913056305.1 uncultured Ralstonia sp. | reverse complement strand
ACCAGCACGCCGGCCTGCGACGCCACCAAGATCAACGCCCTGGTGCCGAGCGCAGGCGGCAGCTCGCTGTTCTGCTCGGCCAACACGCTGGTGGCGGCCGGTGCCGATCAGACCTACCTCTTCGCCGATGGCGTGCACCCCACCACTGCAGGCCATCGCCTGATTGCCAGCAACGTGCTGACGCGCCTGCTGGCGGATACCGTGATGCACTGAGCGACGCGGTGAGTCCAAGCAAAACGCCCGCGCTGGTCGCGGGCGTTTTGCTTTGGATGTCGGCTCGACGCTATCGGGTGATCTCCACCGCAAACCGATACACCGCCTCCACATCATTCAGATCCAGCACGGTCACGCCAGCCGGTGCCTCCACCTGCGCCGGCACGTCGGTCGCTACCGCCACCACCCCACCAATCGCCGGCCACAGCGGCGCACGCCCCAGCGATGGCCGGTACACCTCGATCTTCGGGAGTGCGCTGCGCTTGTAGCCTTCGACAATGACCAGATCGGTCTCGGGCGACAGCAGCGCCAGCACGTCCGCCAGCTCGGGTTCGTGCGCGGGGGCGTACTCGCGCATCAGCACGAGGCGGCGGTCGCCCACCAGCACGACCTCAGCGCTGCCAGCCTCGCGCATGCGGTACGAATCCTTGCCGGGCGAGTCGAGGTCGAAGCCGTGATGCGCATGCTTGACGGCAGCCACGTGGCGGCCGTCACGCACGAAGCGCGCGATCAGTTGCGTGATCAGCGTGGTCTTGCCGCTGCCCGAGGTGCCGGTGATGCCGAGGAGGGCGGGCTGCGTGTTCATCGCGGTGCGCCCTGGTAGATCCACTGCAGCAGCGCGTCGTGCGCAGCCTGGCCGGCACTGGCGTTCGGGTGGTTGATCATGCTGACCACGACAAAGCGCTCGCCGTTTTCGCCTTCCACGTAACCGGCGATGGCGCGCACGTCGTTGAGCGTGCCGGTCTTGATCTCGGCGTTGCCGGCCACGCCGGCGCGCGTGAGGCGGTTGCGCATGGTGCCGTCCACGCCCACCACCGGCAGCGCGTCACGCAGGATGCCGCCGTTGGGGTTGGCGTCGGCCTGCTGCAGCAGGCGCCCCATGTCGCGTGCGCTGATGCGCTCGGTGCGCGACAGGCCCGAACCGTTCTCCAGCACCAGTTCGGGCATCGCCAGGTCTTGCTTGGCAAGCCAGCGGTTGATCACCGCCGTCGACTGCTCCACCGACGCCGGCTTGCGACTGATCTCCGCGCCGATGGTCAGGAACAGCTGGCGCGCCATCACGTTGTTCGAATACTTGTCGATGTCGTGCACGACCTCGGCGAGCGTCGGGCCGTAGTGCGTGGCCAGTAGCACCGCCGGGCGCGGCACCTTGCCCTCGCGCAGGCCGGGCAGGTTGCGGTAGGTGCCGCCAGCCTGCCGCCACAGCGCCAGGAAGCCGCCCCAGATGAAGTCCGCATGCGTGAGCGCGGCCACGTTGTAGATGCGCTCGCCGCAGGTGCCGGCGTAGCGGCCGTCGAAGCTGGCGCGCACGGTGCCGTCGGTCTGGGTGGCGATGTTCACGTCCGCGCGGGATTTCCAATCGCCGCAGTTGCCGCGCGAGACCTGCAGCTGGTTGTCGACCTGCAGCTGCGCCAGCGGTGGCGACACGTCGATATTGACCGCGCCGTTGCCGGCATCGGGCGAGAGCGTGAAGGTGAGCGTCTTGAACGAATACAGCAGCGCATCGGGCGCGACGTTGTAGGCGCGCGCGCTGTCGCCATCGAGTGGCGGCGCTTCCGAGATGCCGTTCTCGAAGTACGTGCGGTCCAGCACGATGTTGCCGGCCAGCTCGTCGACGCCGGCGCGGCGCACGTCGCTCACCAGCTTGATCAGCTCTTCCGGGATCAGCTTCGGATCGCCCTGGCCACGCAGGTAGAGGTTGCCATTGAGCACGCCGCGGTCGGGCGGGTTGTCGGCATAGGCGGAAGTCTTCCAGCGGAAGTCCGGCCCCAGCAGGTCCAGCCCCGCGAACGTGGTCAGCAGCTTCATGGTCGACGCCGGGTTCATGCCGGTATCGGCATTCCACTGCAGGAGCGGCGTGGCGGTGCCGGTGCGGATGACGAACACGCTCACCGCGTCGAGCGGGATATGCGCCCGCACAAAGGCCAGCGCGACATTGGCGGGCAGGCCGGCCGGGTTGTGCGCGGCCTGCCGCTTCTGGACCGCTGTGGCTGCAGCGGCGGAGTGGACGCGGGTGGATTTCTTGGCCTGCGCCAGCGGCGCGGCGGTGACGGAGACGAGCGCCGCGCAAACAAGGGCGATGCGCGACAGGGAATGCAAGCGGGTCGGACGAATTCGGGCCATGGACAGGGGCGCGGTGGGGCGCACATCGGTACGCCAAGTGCGGACGCAGGCATGTTAACGCAGCACCCCCCTGCGGTAGCCGACAAGCAGCGCCGCTTTCTGCGGCCAATTCGCCCAGGCTCGCTTGGGCGCCGGGGCCGTCACCCCGGCTTGCGTCGGCAACGACGCATTGCAACGCAGCCGTCAGGCGGGCGCGGTAGCATGGCGTCTTTGCGGCCGATCGAGCCGCAGCGCAGCCTCCCCGTTGTCTCCATGTCTTCCGAACTCGTCCAGCCTGCCGGCGTCTTGCGCGGCCACCGCCTGCCCCTCTCGGCCCGCGCGGCCACCATGGCCGTTTTTTTCGCCAACGGTGCAACGTTTGCGACCTGGGGCATCCATATCCCCACCGTGAAGGCGCGCTTCGGGTTGTCCGAAGCGTCGCTGTCGCTGGCGATGTTCATGGTGGCCGCCGGTGCCATCGTCGCCATGAAGTTCGCCGGCAGGTGGGTGGCGCGCATCGGCACGCGGCGCGCGAGCGTGCGGGGCGGCGTGGCCTTCGGCCTGATGACCGCGCTGCTCATGCTGATGCCGACCTACCCGGCGCTGCTGGCGGTGCTGCTGCTGTTCGGCGTCACCAATGCGGGTTTCGACGTGGCCATCAACGCACAGGCGACCACCGTCGAGGCCAATCACCACAAGCCCATCCTCTCGTCGTTGCACGGCATGTTCAGCCTGGGCGGCATGGTGGGCGCGGCGGTCGGCGGCGTGCTGCTGGACTGGGGCGTACCGCCGGCCGTGCATTGCGGCGGCATGGCGCTCATCACCATGGCAACGGCCCTGTGCGCGGGGCCGTTCATGCTGCCGGACCACGTCCATGCCGAGGGCGAACCCGCGCATCCGACGGCCGGCCGGACGCTGTTCGTGCTCGGTGTGCTGGCCTTCCTGGGGCTGGCCGGCGAGGGGGCGATGTACGACTGGACCACCGTGTACATGCGCGAGATCGCGCAATCCCCGGAGGCCGTCGCCAGCGCGGGCTATGCAGCGTTTTCGGGCGGCATGGCGCTGGCGCGTTTCGGCGGCGATTTTGCGCGCGGGCACTGGGGCAACATGCGTGTGCTGGGCGCCAGCGGTGTGC
Source organism: uncultured Ralstonia sp. (assembly GCA_913056305.1). GTDB lineage: Bacteria > Pseudomonadota > Gammaproteobacteria > Burkholderiales > Burkholderiaceae > Ralstonia. Next base: position 8,458 of record CAJXMR010000147.1, on the reverse strand, counting down.
TGGCCATGGGCGGCATCCTGCTTGCGCTGTTGTGGCCGGACCCGGCCGCCGCGCTGGCTGGCTTTGCGCTGATGGGCGTGGGCGCGGCCAACCTGGTGCCGATCTTTTTCGTCACCGCGTCGCGCCTGCCGGGTGTGCCGGCCGCCGAGGGCATCGCGGCCGTGGCGCGCTTTGCCTACGTGGGGTTGCTGATCGGCCCGGTGTGCATCGGCATGATCGCGCACCACTCCAACCTGCGCTGGGGCCTGTCGCTGGTGGCGCTGACGATGGCGCTGATCGCCGTGGCGGGCCCGCGGGCGATCCGGAGCGCGGGTCGCCGTTGAGACTGGTTGTTTGCACAAAAAACATGCAGTTTCTGTGCGTTGACTTTCGCGTGCCGTTGCCATAGCTTACCGGGAGGAGAGGGGGTTCTCCGGCGGGCTCGTGTGTCGTTTCCATGAAATGACCGCAGGTTGGCCGGGATTCGTTCGAAAAGTGAGGCTGTCGATCAGCCCAAACGACCCATAGGAAAGGAGCTTCAGATGTCGCACCAACGTCTCATCCTCGTGGCAGCAGCAGCTGTCTTGGCGGTCACCGCCAGCGTGGCCACCGCACAGACCGACAAGAAGTTCGATCCCTACAGCCAAGGCGCGAAGGCCGGCGATAAGTTCGACCCGTACTCGCAGGGCGCCAACGCCGACAAGAAGTTCGATCCGTACACCCAAGGCGCCGACAGCACCGCCAATGCGCTGAACCCTGGCGCCCAACCGGCCAATGTCGAGCACGGCAAGTACGACACGTACACGCAAGGCGCGAAGGCTGGCGACAAGTTCGACCCGTACTCGCAAGGTGCGAAGGCCGGCGACAAGTTCGACCCGTATTCGCAGGGCGCCAACAAGCAGGACGGCGCGCCCAAGCAATAAGCACCGTGCCGCAAGGCTCGCAGGCCCCGACGCTGATGCATCGCCCGATGCATCGGCGTTTTTCTTTGTGGGCGGGTATCGCCGCGGGGCTGGTCTCCATGCTGGCTGCGCTGACGGCCATGCCCGCGCACGCCGCCGGGCTATGCAGCGCGTCGTGGGTGCATGACGGCAGCCGGCTGCGGCTGGACGGCAACGGCCAGACCCCGATGATTGTCGAGTTCACGCTGCACGACGTGAACCGCGATGTGCTGGACGGCTGCGAGATCGGCCTGCATATCTACGCCAAATCGGGCCTGGTGGCGCTGGGCGGCCGGCCGATCGAGACGGTGCAGGACCATAAGCTGATGGTCGACGAGGCCGGCGTGGTCACACGCATCGTCAGCGTCAACGGACGCGTGTTTGCGCAAAGCGAGCATGCCGACCTGGTCGGCACCGTGAGTACCGCCATCTCCGGCATGTTCCTGTACGGCGCGGGCCTGGCGCCCGAAGCCGAGATGCTGCCGGGCGATACCTACGATTCCAGCTTCGACTTCGACGTGGTGTCGCCACGCCTTGGCATCAGCGTCGGGCACATGCGGGCGGCGCATGCCAAGGTGGATGTGTCCGAGCGTGAGGTCGGGCGGCCGCAGACGATGGCAACGCCGGCCGGTCCGCAGCAGTGCCGGCCGATCCGCTACACGCGCACGGCCACCCTGGGCGTGTTGCACCTCGGCAACGAGACGATCGAACCCGAGCCGACCGTGGCGCATGTCACCGACTGGTATTGCCCGGAGCTGGGCGTGGTCGCGCGGCAGGAGGTCGAGCAGCACGGCCAGACGCAGGTGATCAACGTGGTCGATCTCAAGCGCTGAGCGCCTGGCGCGTCAACGCTCCACCGGGTCCGACGGATGCGCTAGCAGGCGCGGGGCGCTCGGGTGCGCGTTGGCCGGGGTCTCGTCGCACGCCGCGCCGTTGCCGAAATAGCGTTGCAGGGCACGCTCCAGCGGCCCGCCGAGCACCAGCAGCACCAGCGCCAGCACTGAGGCGACCCCAACCAGCGCGTATTGCGCCGCGCCGCATGCCGCGCCCAGCGTCGCCGCCATCCAGACCGAGGCGGCCGTGGTCAGCCCTTGTACGCGCTCGTTGCCTGGGTGGTGGATGATGACGCCCGCGCCCAGGAAGCCGATGCCGGCCATCACCCCTTGCACCGTGCGGGTGACACCGTCCATGCCAAAACCGTCGGCCGAGAACGCCACCGCCAGTGCCGCCCCGAGCGACACCAGCCCGAGCGTGCGAATGCCGGCCGACTTGCCGTGCAGATAGCGGTTGGTGCCCAGCAGCATCCCCACCACCAGGGCCGCGCCCAAGCGCATGGTCATGTCCTGGATCGTCATGCAATCTCCTCCGAATATGGCAAACGATGCCGCTATTGTGGCGCAGCCGCCGCCTTCGCCCGAATCAGGCCGCTTCCACGCGGCCGTCGAAGCGATAGATGCGCGCGGCGGAGAAAGGCGCGTCAGGCGCCGGTTGCGTGAACAGCGCCACGTGATCGACCGGCATGGCACGCGGCAGCGCGGCGTCGGCGGGTTCGAGCGCGCGCAGGCAGGCCGCGTGCTCGGCCAGGCCCAGCCGGCCGGTGAGGGTGATGTGGAAGGTGAAGGTGTCGAACACGTACGGATAGCCCCAGCGCGCGAGATGGCGTTCCTGCGCATCGGACAGGCCGGCCTGGCGACGGCGCGCGAGTTCGGTGGCCGGGGCGGGGGCGCGAAACGCGTCGAACTCGCGCACGCAGGCATCGGCCAAGCGGTGCATGGCCTCGCGCGTGGGGGTGCCGTGGCGCAGGCGCCAGGCGAGAAAGCCGCGCAGCGACTGCAAGGCGGGCTCGATCGTGAAAGGCGCCTGCTGCTGGGCAAAGCGCTGCAGGGCGGCGTCCAGCGCGGCGGTGTCCTGGCCTTGCGCCAGCCGGAACGGCGGTTTGAGCGTGGCGTGCAGGCCGTAGTGGCGCGGCGCCTCGGTCCAGCGGTCGAGCGTGGCCAGGTCGATGCGTGCGCCGTGGGCCAGCGCCTGCCGTGGGGCGCCATCGATGGCGGCGCCGCTGCGCGCGCAGCGGCCGAGCCAGCGTGTGCCGAGCGTGTACCAGGGCTCGGGCGGCAGCAGGTAGAGGGCGTAGCGCCAGGCCTCGGGCAGCGGCGGTGGGGTCATGTTAGTACGTGCCCTGGGGTGCGCGCCCTAGGCGGCCACGGTGGCCAGTTGCGTGGTGGCGTAGCGCAGCCGCCCGCCCACCACGGTGGCAACCACGCGCGGCAGGCCGGGCTGGCGGTCGTCGACGATGATGGCATCGGCGCGCAACCCCGGCGCGAGCGCACCCCGATCGGCCAGCCCCGCCGCGCGGGCCGGGTTGGCGGACACCAGCGCCCACGCCTGCGGCAGCGTCGCCGCGCCGCGCTCGGCCAGCCGGAACGGCGCGGCCAGCGGCGCCGGGTAGTAATAGTCCGAGGCGAGCACCGTGCCCAGGCCGGCGGCCACCATGGCGGTGGCATCGGGCGCCCCGTGGTGGCTGCGGCCGCGCAGCACGTTGGGCGCACCGAAGACGATGTCGCCGCCTTGCGCCCGCGCGGCCTGCGCCACCGCTTCCGTCAGCGGAAACTCGGCGACGGTGCAGCCGTGTGCGTGAAAGGCATCGCGGGTGGCGATATCCGGATCGTCGTGCGAGGCCATGCGGATGCCGTACCGGCGCGCTGCCTGCGCCAGCCGCGTGACCACCGTGTCGAGCACGGCGGCATTGTCGGCGGCGGTGTGCAGGCGGGCGCGGAAGGTGTCGGGGTCGCACTCGGCGCGGTCGGCGTATTGGCCGAGCTTGCGTGTGTCGCCCAGCTTGCCCTGCATCATCGGCAGATGGTCGTTGAAGGCCAGGAAGTGCACGCGGCCCGCCGCCATCCACGCCAGCGCGGCGTCCACGCCGTCGGCATGGTGCAGCTCGAAGCGCAGGTGGACCAAGTGCTCGGCGCCGAGCTGGCCGCGCAGGTGCTCGAGCGCATCGAGCATCTGTTGTGCATAGGCATGCCCGCGCAGGCCGCCTTCCCAGGAGTACGTGACGCCGTGGAAGGCCGTGGTGATGCCGTTGGCCAGCAGCTGGGCGTCGACATCGGCCAGCGCGGTGGCGTAGGGGATGGCCACGCCGGGGCGCGGCATGATCGCGCGCTCGAAGGCATCGCCGTGCAGGTCGACGATGCCGGGCAGGACCAGCAGGTCGCCGCAGTCGAGCATGCCGCGCGTGGGCTGGGCATCACACGCGGCGATGTCGGCGCCGTCGAAGTGGAGGGCGGCGGGCGCAAGCCCGTCTGCCAGCAGCATGCGGCGCGAAACCAGCCCGGCCAGGCCGGCGGGTGATGACGAAAACGATTGCATCGGGAGAAATCGGAACAAATTGGCGCGCGATGCAAAGCCGCACGCTGGAAGATGGGTTGTCTTGCATTGTGCCGCAACTGGCGGCGCGATCGACGCGCACTCCATCTTTCGGTGCATGCCGCACCACCATGAAGTAGGGGAGACGGTCTAGACGCCTTAACTTTCCCGACACCATGGTCGTTATCCAGAGAAACAAGATGGGAGAACTGCCGGGCGTTGATCCCCGATCCCCCCTATGGACGCCACTTCCGCCGAGCGGCCCGGTTCACCCGGTAGCCCAGACGTGACCGAATCCCGGCCGCTACCGCTCGCAGACGACCGCTACGAGGCGCTGGTCCGGCAGATGCCGGATGCGCTGTACATCGTGGCGGACGACATCATCGTTTTCATCAACGAGGCGGGCGTGCGGCTGTTTGGCGCGGCCAGCGCGCGCGACATCGTCGGGCGCGAGCTGGACGAATTCGTCCACGGCGATTCCGTGCAGCTCGCGCGCCAGCGCCGCGAGTGGATCGTCGAGCACGGCGCCGGGCTGCCGCCGGTCGAGCAGACGCTGGTGCGCGTCGACGGCACCCCGGTGGACGTGGAGGTTCTGTCGGCACCGGTGCAGCTGGGCTGGCGCACCGCCGTCCAGGTGGTGGCGCGCGACATCAGCCAGCGCAAGCAGGCCGAGCAGGCACTGCGCGAATCCGAAGCCAACTACCGAGCACTCGCCGCCGAAACCGCGCGCGCCAAGGAACTGCTGCGCTGCGAGAAGACCGTGCTCGAACTCAGCTCGCGCAACGTGCCGATGCTCGACCTGCTGGGTGAGGTCTGCCGGCTGGTGGAGTCGCTGCTGGACGACGGGTCGATCTGCTCCGTCCTGCTGTGCAGCGACGGCGAGCACATCACGCGGGCTGTGGCGCCGTCACTGCCTTATATGCTGTCGGAGGCGCTGGTCGGCCTGGCGATCGGGCCGGGGGCGGGGTCGTGCGGCACCGCCATGTTCCGCAACGCGCGCGTGGTGGTGGAAGACATCGAGACCGACCCCCTGTGGGATGACTACCGCGACCTGGTCCGCCCGCTCGGCCTGCGCGCGTGCTGGTCCACGCCCATCCGCGGCGACAACGCCCAGATGATCGGCGCGCTGGGCGTCTACTACGACACGCCACGGGCGCCCACGCATGCGGCAACGCAGTTGCTGGACGCCATCACCGACATCGTCGGCGTCGCGATCCAGAAGGCGCACATCGCGCGCGAGTTGCAGGACAGCGAGGAGCGCTACCGCCTGGCCGTCGACAACCTGACCGAGGGCATCGTGGTGCAGGCGGCGGACGGCAGCATCCTCGCGTGCAATCCGAGCGCGCGTCGCATCTTGCGGGCGGGCACGCAGTCGCCGGTGGGGGCGAGCCACCTGATGCTGATGCGCCGCTCGCTGTATGAAGACGGCAGCGAGATTCCCTTCCATGCGCGGCCCACGCGCGTGGTGTTCACCACCGGGCGGCCGCTGCTGGGTTTGACGATCGGTCTGGAGCTGATCGACGGCGACGTGGTGTGGGTGCATCAGAACGTGCTCCCCATTACGCGCCCGGGCGACCACGCGCCTTCCGCCGTGCTGATTTCGTTCAACGACATCGGCCCGGCGCGCGCGGCCGAGCAGCAGCTCAAGTTTCTCGCGCAGCGCGATGCGCTCACCGGCCTGTACAACCGCGCGTACTTCTCGCAGCGCATGCAGGCTGTGCTGGACGAGGCGGCCACCGACGGCCGCCAGGCGGCGGTGCTGTTCCTGGACCTGGATGGCTTCAAGAAGGTCAATGACACCGCTGGGCACGAGGCTGGCGATCACCTGCTGCGCATCGTGGCGCAGCGCCTGTCGGCGTGCGTGCGGCAGAGCGATACGCTGGCGCGCTTGGGCGGCGACGAATTCGTCGTGCTGCTCGACCACGTGCGCTCGCTGTCCGAGGCTGAACGCCTGGCCGAGCGCATCGTTGGCGCCATCGCGCAGCCGTTTTCGACCGGCGGCACGGAGTACTACCTGGGCGCGTCGATCGGCATTGCGGCGTATCCCGAGCATGGCGAGGACGCCGCCACGCTGCTGCGCTGCGCTGATGCCGCCATGTACAACGCCAAGCAGAACGGGCGCAACCAGCATCGCGTCTTCACCGCGCGGCTGTCGCAGCGGGCACAGCGGCGTTTCCAGCTCGAGCACCACCTGCGGCGCGCGCTGGCGGCCGACGAGCTGTCGCTGCGCTTCCAGCCCATCGTCGATGCCACGACCATGCAGATGGGCGGCGCCGAGGTGTTGCTGCGCTGGCACAGCACGGAGCTGGGCGAGGTGTCGCCGGCGGAGTTCATCCCGGTGGCCGAGGATGCCGGGCTGATCCTCGGCATCGGCGAGTGGGTGCTGGCACAGGCGTGCCGCCAGGCCGCCGAGTGGCGCAAGGCCTGCGCACCGGACTTCTTCATCGCCGTGAACCTGTCGCCGCGCCAGTTTGGCGACGACCTGGTGCCGACCATCACGCGCTGCCTGGCCGAGAGCGGCCTGCCGGCCAGGGCCCTGGAGATGGAGATCACCGAAGGCCTGCTGATGCGCGACACGGCGGCGGTGATGCCGATCCTGGACGCGCTCACGGCGCTGGGCGTGCGCATCTCCATCGACGATTTCGGTACCGGGTATTCGTCGCTGTCGTATCTGCAGCGCTTCCCGATCGACAACCTGAAGGTGGATCGCTCGTTCGTGTCGGGCATTCCGCGCCACCGCGATTCGGTGGTCATCTCGCGCGCGGTGGTGGCGATGGCGGCGTCGCTGGACATGACCGTCACCGCCGAGGGCGTGGAAACGCTGGAGCAGGCCGAGTTCCTGCAGGCGGCCGGTTGCGACAAGCTGCAGGGCTTCCTGTTCGGCGCGCCCATGACGGCCGCCGCCTACGAACGGCGTTTGCGCAACCTGCACCAGGCCGACGCGACGTAACGTCGCGGTTGTACCGCTCAAGCCCGTCTGCATCCCGCCGATAACCCAATCAGGTGAGTCGGCTAAGCCCGCCAGAGGCAACCACAACCGTACAGGAGACATCCGCAGTGAAGCGATTGGCTTGGGGTCGCGGCCCGAAGGCGCCGCCCGGACTGGTGGCACGCATTGCCGAAGAGGCGGGGCGTGTCGGCATCGGCATCTGCGAGGTGTCGGGCAACGTGGAAGACGTGGCGGTGCGCCTGCGCCGCCAGGCCGAGGTGTTCGAACAACTGCGCGGCGCGGCGGCCGCCACCATGCGCGGCAACCACGACATTGCCGTGGCCGCGCGCCATGCGCGTGAAGTGGCCGCGCATGCGAGCGAAGAGGTGGGCGACTCGCGTGCGACGGTCGAGGCTTCGCTGCGCGACATCCGCGATCTCGCCACCGGTGTGGCCGGCATGGAGCAGCAGATTGCCGCGCTGCGCGACGCGCTGGTGCAGGTGGCCCAGGCGTCCGAACAGATTTCGCAGATTGCCAAGCAGACCAACCTGCTCGCCATCAACGCCGCCATCGAGGCCGCGCGCGCCGGTGAATCGGGCCGCAGCTTTGCGGTGGTGGCCAGCGCCGTCAAGCAGCTCGCCGGCCAGACCGCCGACGCCACGCGCCGCATCGAGTCCACCCTGGCCGACCTCTCCGGCCAGACCGAGCGGCTGATCGGCGACAGCAGCGCCAACGTGGCCCGCGCACAACGGGTGGACAGCGGCACGCAGGCCATCGGCGCCGTGATCGGCGTGGCTGGCGAGGCCATCGCGCGCTTCGACGCCGAGGCCACCAGCATTGCGGATTCCACCGCCGCCATCGAAGACGAATGCGCCTCGCTCGCGCGCGAGGTGGACGCCATGGCCGAGGGCGTCACGCAATCGAGCCGCAACATGGACAACGCGCGGCAGCAGCTGACGGGGCTGCTGGGCACGTCGGAAACGCTGATCCGGCTGACCGCCTCCACCGGCGTGCAGAGCGCGGACACGCCCTTCATCGACGCGGTGCAGGCCACCGCCCGGCGCATCGGCGCGCTGTTCGAGGCGGCGCTCTCGCGCGGCGACATCAGCGAGGGCGACCTGTTCGACCGCCACTACCAGCCGGTGCCTGACACCGACCCGCCGCAGCACCTGGCGCGCTTTACCGAATTCACCGATCGCGCGCTGCCGCCGGTGCAGGAGCCGCTGCTCACGCTCGATGCGCG